>HF990656.1:82076-92376 GCA_000432135.1 Firmicutes bacterium CAG:124 | reverse complement strand
CGCTGACCTCATGACTGCCAGTCATGCGCTCTCCCAGCTGAGCTATACCCCCAAGTGGAATTACTATCGCTATGAAGTTTTGAAAAGTGCCGATTGCGCGAAGAAGCGGGAAACATTTGTGGGGGCATAAGATAAGTGGCTTGTGCTCCCAGCTGAGCTATACCCCCATGTAAGGGGTGCGCTGAGTAATTTCTTATTCAATTAGTGCGGGGGTTGTTTACCGCTTCAACCGGGCTTCCAGCTGAGCTATACCCCCATCGGCGGAATTATTCTATCAGATCTTTTCGGAAATTGCAAGTCTTTTTTTCGGATTTTTGAAAAAATCTGCGTGGGCGGGCGGAGGCTATGTACGGTCGGCGTTTTCGAGCAGCTGGAGGACGCGGGCCTCGGCGGAAAACAGGGTGTAGAGATCAGCTTCTGTGTTCTCGGAGCAGACGAGCAGGTGCGCTGTTTCGGACGCGGCGGCGTCCGCCGCAGAGACGGGGGAGGACGGCGCGTGGAAGACGCAGTAGCTGTCTGGAGCCTCTGCCTCGGCGGGCAGGAGCGCGAGAAGCGTTTTCTGGCAGGTGAGGGCGCAGAGCGCGTCGTTTGCGCGCGTGAGCGCGTCGGAGAGATCCTCATCGTCTTCTCCTGCTGTGATGCCAATGGAGTGGCCTGCGGCGAGCAGCTCAAAGACCAGCGACGGGTCGGCGAGAATTTCCGCCTCCGTCAGGAAGAACGTTCCGTGCAGCTTGTAGGTTTCCAGCGCAGCCATACTGGCGCGCATGGTCTCACTGCCGGTGAAGGCGAGGTAGACGGTTGCCGGCTTTTTTTCTGCGGCGGGCGGCTCCTGCGTGCCCTGTGAGCCGCTGTTGGGGCGGTCGGTGGGCCTTTCCGGGGACTGCGAGCCGCTCTGGTTCTGCCGGACGCGGTAGGCGATCAGATTTTCGGCCTTTTCTACAAACAGCGAATCGTCATAGACCTCGCTGCCGTCGGTGAAGCGCAGGATCTGATAGCCGCCTGCGGATTCGAGCATTGTGGTCTTGAGGCCGAAATGCGAGGCGCAGAACGTGAGCGGCAGATAGAGAATGCCGCTGCGGTACAGCACGTTCGCGGTCGAGACGCTGCCGCTTTCGTCGCTGACGGTCCCGGCAGCCAGATCGAAGATCATCTGCCGGGTGCGGCTGAGCAGAACATAGGTCTGCTTGGCCTGATTGTACGACGGCGTAACGCCGCACGGCTGGCTGTCGAAGACCTGATAGGGCACGTAGAGCGTGCCGCCGGAGTAGGTCGGGAAGACGCTCAGCGTCAGGGGAATGGTGTCGTTGACGGCGACGAAGAACAGCTCGCCGTCGGCCAGCGCAGGCGCGCACAGGCACACGGTCAGCACAAGACACAACAGAAAACAGATCCATCTGCGCAGTTTCATTCCCTCGCCGCCTTTCCTCCTGAGATTCCTACACAGTATACCATAAATCGCGGATAAGAGCAAGGATTTCAGTTGCTCCGGAAAAAAGAGTATGATATACTAATCAGAAATCAGAACATTCGGGAGGGACGCGCCATGGAACGGATCGTAAAGGAGAATTATTATCTGGACATCGCCGAGACGGTGCTCGAACGCTCGACGTGCCTGCGCCGGCAATACGGCGCGATCATCGTCCGCAACGACGAGATCGTCGCGACAGGGTACAACGGCGCGCCGCGCGGACGAAAAAACTGCTCCGATCTCGGCTATTGTGTGCGCGAGCAGATGCGTGTGCCGCGCGGAGAGCGCTATGAGCTGTGCCGCAGCGTCCATGCCGAGGCGAACGCGATCATCTCCGCCTCCCGCAACGAGTGCATCGGAGGGGACATTTATCTCGTCGGCCACGACGCGAAGACAGGGGCGATCTTGTCCGACGCGACCTCCTGCTCGATGTGCAGGCGCATGATCATTAACGCGGGACTGCGGCGTGTGGTCATCCGCAATACGAAAACAGAATTCACGGTCGTTCCGGTGCAGGACTGGATCGATCAGGACGATACCTTGGAACTGTAAGCATGAAACTGGGAAATTTGGAAATCATGGGCGATCTGGTGCTTGCGCCGATGGCGGGGGTAACGGATCTGGCGTTCCGCACGATCTGCGCGGAATTGGGCGCGGCGGTGACGGTGACGGAAATGGTCTCGTCCCGTGCGCTGATCTATCAGGATAAAAAGAGCAGAAGTCTGCTGCACAAAACGCCGCTCGGCGTCTGCGGCGCGCAGATCTTCGGCAATGACCCGTCCGTCATGGCGGACGGCGCGGCGCTGGCGCTGGAGGCGTCGGGCGCGGATTTTATCGATATCAACATGGGCTGCCCCATGCCGAAGATCGCGAACAACGGCGACGGGAGCGCGCTGATGAAGGACCCGGAAAAGGCTGCGCGGATCGTCGAGGCCGTTGTGAAAGCCGTGCCGGTGCCGGTCACGGTCAAGATGCGCAAGGGTTGGGACAAGAGCTCATGCAACGCGCCGGAGCTGGCCGCAATGCTCGAGCAGGCGGGCGCGTCGGCGATCGCCGTCCACGGCAGGACGAAGACCATGCTCTATTCCGGCGTTGCCGACTGGGACTGCATTCGCGCGGTCAAGGAGGCCGTGAAGATCCCCGTGATCGCCAACGGCGATATTTTTACGGCGGAGGACGCGGTGAAGTGCAAGGCGCGCACGGGAGCGGATCTGCTCATGCTGGGCCGGACGACGTTCGGCGACCCTTGGGTGTTCGAACAGGCGCAGGCCGCGCTGCGCGGCGAGGCCGTGCCGGAAACGCCGCCTCTATGCGACCGCGTCAATACGGCTCTGCGGCAGTTCCGCCTTGCGGCGCAGGATAAGGGCGAACACATCGCCTGTCTGGAGGCGCGGAAGCATTTCGCATGGTACCTGCGCGGCGTTGCGCACAGCGGCTATTATAAGGAAAAAATTTCGGCGATCTCGACGATGGACGAGATCGAACGGATCGCAGACGGGATCAAGAGAGATTTGGGGTGAAGCTCTTGCAGGATGACAGCCTGATCCGCAGAGCGGCCGCGCAGGACGCGGCTGCGTTTGAGCAGCTGATGCTGCTGCATCAGAAACCGGTCTATAATATTTGCTGGCGCATGGCGGGAAACGCCGAGGACGCGCTCGACCTGTCGCAGGAGGTGTTTCTGAAGCTGTGGCGGACGCTGGCGCAGTATCAGTTTGACGCGGCGTTCTCCACCTGGCTCTACCGGATGACGCAGAACGTCTGCATCGACTTTCTGCGCAAGCAGAAGCGGCAGCAGCACGTTTCGCTCACGTTTTCCGATGATGAGGACGAGGGGAAGGAGCTGTCCGTTCCAGACCCTGAACCGCTGCCGGAGGAACGCGTGATCTTCAACGAAAAGCAGGAGGCCATCCGGAATGCCATGAACGCGCTCCCGGTCGATTTCCGCGAAATTCTGGAGCTTCGCGTGGTGCGGCAGCTGCCGTATGAGCAGATCGCGCAGATCATGGATCTTCCGGTCGGAACGGTCAAGTCGCGTCTGGCGCGTGCGCGGCTCCAATTGAAAAAAAGATTGGACGCCGGGAACTTTTTTGAAACCGGCGCGTCTAAACGCTCGGAATAAACAGGAGGTGGGCGAGCCATGAACTGTGAAAACGCGCTGGAGCTTATGAACCGGGAGCTGGACGAGGCGCTGACAGCGGAGGAATCGGCGGCGCTGCAGGCCCATCTGGACGCCTGTCCGGACTGCCGGGAAACATGGCGGCAGCTGCACGAGCTGGACGCGCTGCTGCAGGAAAGCGAGCTGGAGCCGCCTGCGGCGCTGCACGACGGCGTGATGCGGGCGATCCGGCAGGAGCAGAAAAGGAAGCCGCGCCGCGCCTGGCTTCCCGCTGCGGCCATTGCGGCGGCCGCAGCGCTCGTGCTGCTGGCGGGCAAGGCGGGGCTGATCGCGCTGCCGGGCTTTGAGCAGACCGACGTGATCTCGGTCAATATCGGCTCGGCGGTCGAGCAGATCTTTGCGCAGACCGGTGCGGAAGCACCGGACGAAGCCGCCGCACAGCAGGCGGCGGAGCTTTCCGCCGAGACAGGGCTGGACGTGCTGCTGGTGTGGAACAGCGGCGTTCCGGCCGAATTGGAAACAACGCCGTATGAAACGGCGCAGAGCGGCGCCCGGCTGTATTGCGTGACGGGCCAGCTGGCGCAGACGATTCTGGACGAATACGGTGCGGCGGCCTATTCGCCCGACGACGTATTCTCCGATCTGCCGGAAAAGGAAGCGGCATATGTGCTGGTGCTGCCGTAAGGCTTGACAGAAGCCCGAAAATATGAAAGAATAAACGCAACACAACGAAAGCAGGTGCCTTTGATGGAAGAAATGACGACCGGTCTGTGCCCGAAATGCGGGCATACGCTGCAAATTCCGGCGGAGCTGGAGCGCTTTTCGTGTATGTACTGCGGAGAACGGCTGACGAAGCGGCAGCTCCTTATGCAGCCGGAGGAAGCGTCTTGTTCGGAGGAGGACTGCGCGGTGAGCTTTGACCATGCCGTGTCGAGGCTGGGCTGGTGCGTGCAAAACTTCCGCGGCTACCAGAAAAAGATCCTGCGCGACGCGTTTTTTGAGGCGTTTGAGACATATGAGACTGGCTGTGCCCCGGTCATTCAGGAGCTGAACAGCGGCGTGCGCCCCGAGCGGCAGACAGAGCTGCTTGACCGGGCCGCCGAGGCCATGCTGGACGAGTTGGCGGCAGGCTGGATGGGGAAAAACGATATGGAGGACGAAAAGGTCATTCTGGCGATCTTCTTTGTGCCGATGGTGCGCAAGCTGCAGCTGCCGGTCAGCGAGGAATTTGTGTCGCTGCTGCAGAAAAAATGGGTCGAACGGTATCCCAAATCCCCGTTTTATCTGGGCGATTACGAGTCCATTTCCGGCGGCTTCCGCAAAAAATTCCTCGGTCTGTGCTTCATCACGACCGCCGTTTGTCAGGAACTCGGTAAGCCGGACGACTGCGCGGAGCTTACCGCCTTCCGCGCCTTCCGCGACGGCTATCTTGCCGCGCAGCCGGACGGCGAAGCGCTTATCCGCGAGTATTATAACATTGCCCCCGGCATCGTGACCTGCATCAACACCTGCTCTGACCGTCACGCGTCCTATGAGCGCATCCGTGAGCAGTATCTGACTCCATGCTACGAAGACCTGCTGGCCGGACGCAATGCAGACTGCAAGACCCGTTACGTGCAGATGGTGCGCGATCTGGAGCGGAAGTATCTGAACTGAGATAGCGGTCATGCCTCCGGCGGCCCTATCTTTTCCGTCTTGCCGGAAAAGATAGGGGAGAAAAGGGGCGCTGAGGTACGTTTGGTACGTACTGCGGGTACACCCTAGGAAAGCAACGAGTTTTTAGACGTTACGAACACACATACTCACCTTACGGGCGCTATGGTACGCGCCGCCTGTTACGGTACACCAGATTTGTGGATCGCTGCGTTTGAATGTCTGCGGTAAAAACGCATTGCGTTCAAAATTTGCAGGGCAGTACGAATTCGCATTGGTCTTGCTGACTGCTGAGGCTCAACGCTGTTCTTGTTATCACGGGAAAGATCCAAGAAAACCGAAGCGGTTTTCCTGGTCGCTTCAAGGAGGTCCGGGGGGAAATCGAAACCCCCCGGGCCTCAAATGATTTCAATATGTGTTCTTACCTTGACAAGAACATCGCTGACCGCAGAATGTTACAGCGCTCAGGTGCACCTGAACGGTATGGAGCGTTACAGGCAGGTCTGCAGGATGCACAGGATCATCTGCGCGTGGCCGCATTCCTCCTCGGCGATCTTCAGCAGCATACAGCGGTGCGTTCCGGCGTTTTCGGCGAGCGCTTCATACGCCTCGTGCGCGGCGTGCTCCTCGGAATAGCGCTGGCGGAGCGTTTCGTTGATGCAGGTGACGCACGGCGCATCCGGCCTGCCGGGGCAGGCTTTTTTGCCGGTCTTGAGGAAATAGACCGCGCCGAACTGCTTCGCGTGGCAGGCCTCCTGCCGGGCCATCTCGCGCAGCATCGCCTGCGCTTTGCCCTTCATGCGGCAGGCGAGGTGCGCGTAGAGCGCGCTGTCGGCGCGTTCATCCCGTATCAGCTCGAGAAGCTTTTCGGGCGTCAGAGAATCGGCTGCGGCGCTGCCGGAGCCGGTTTGCTCGTTCATCTGGGCAGCCGGGACAGCCTGCGCATTCATCACGCGGCTCCAGACCCGCTGCGTCTGTTGTTCTGTGAGTGGTTGCATGGGATCTCCCTCCTTCGCCCCATCGTATGCGCTGCGGGGCCGGATTGTGCGGTTTCACAAAAAATCCCACACGGAAACGGCAAATTTGCACGATTTTCTCACAGAAAAATCTTGTATTTCCAGTATGTCTGTGTTAAAATTCTTTTTTGTGAGATTTTTATGTACGAAACTTTCAGGCAAAGAAGGAAGGGGCGCCAAGTATGACGCAGGATAAAATTCGGAATATTGCAATCATCGCGCACGTTGACCACGGCAAGACCACGCTGGTCGATCAGATGCTCAAGCAGGGCGGCGTGTACCGCGAAAACCAGGCGGTCGTCGACCGTGTGATGGACTCCGGCGATCTCGAACGCGAGCGCGGCATCACCATTCTCGCCAAGAATACCGCTGTCCACTATAAGGATTATAAGATCAACATCGTCGATACCCCGGGCCATGCCGATTTCTCCGGCGAGGTCGAGCGCATTCTGAAAATGGTCGACGGCGTCCTGCTGCTTGTCGACGCAGCGGAGGGACCCATGCCGCAGACGCGCTTCGTGCTGCAGAAGGCGCTGGAGCTTGGACACAAGGTCATTGTCGTCGTCAACAAGGTCGACCGGCCCGACGCCCGCGTGCACGAGGTCATGGACGAGGTGCTTGAGCTGCTGCTCGATCTGAATGCGACCGAGGAACAGTTCGACTCCCCAACGATCTTCTGCTCGGCCCGTGAGGGCACGTCGTCCTACGGTCCTGACGACAAGGGCACGGATCTCATCCCGCTGTTTGAAACCATCGTCAACTATATCGATCCGCCGAAGGGCGATGCAAACGGGCCGCTGCAGGTGCTCGTCTCGTCCATCGACTATAACGAATTCGTTGGCCGTATGGGCATCGGCCGCATCGAACGCGGCACGATCCACCAGAATCAGGAGGTCATCGTCTGCGACTACCACGACCCGTCCGTCAAGAAGAAGGAAAAGGTCGTCGCCCTGTACGAGTTTACCGGCCTTGGCCGCAGCCCCATCCAGCAGGCATCTGCCGGTGAGATCGTCGCCTTCTCCGGCATTTCGGATATCACCATCGGCCGCACGCTCTGCGATCTGGAAACCATCGAGCCGCTGCCGTTCGTCAAGATCTCCGACCCGACCATCGAAATGACCTTCTCCGTCAACGATTCTCCGTTCGCGGGCCGCGAGGGCAAATACGTCACGTCCCGCAACCTGCGCGACCGTCTGCAAAGAGAGCTTCTGAAGGACGTCTCCCTGCACGTGACCGAGATGGGCACCGACGCCTTTAACGTCGCGGGCCGCGGCGAGATGCACCTGTCCATTCTGATCGAGACGATGCGCCGCGAGGGCTATGAGTTCCAGGTGTCCACACCGCACGTGCTGAACAAGACCATCGACGGCAAGCTCTGTGAACCGATTGAGCGCATGATCGCGGATGTGCCGGAAAATTCCGTCGGCTCCGTGATCGATAAAATCTCCCAGCGCAAGGGCGATCTCGTCTCCATGACCCCAATCGGCAGCCGTATGCGGTTGGAATTCCTCGTCCCGACGCGCGGCCTGTTCGGCTACCGCAACGAGTTTTTGACTGATACGAGAGGCGAGGGGATTATGGCCTCGACGCTCGACAGCTACGCGCCCGTCAAGGGCGAGATCTCCCGCCGTCTGACCGGTTCGCTCGTCGCGTTTGAGAGTGTGCCGTGTCCCCGCGTGGTTTTGAGGGGGGGAAAGCCGCCCGCCTACGGCATCGGCGGCGTGCAGGATCGCGGTTCGATGTTCATCGGGCCGGGCGTGGAGGTCTATGCCGGTATGATCGTCGGCCAGTGCAACCGCAACGAGGACATGGCCGTCAACGTCTGCAAGAAAAAGCAGCTGACCAATATGCGCGCAGCCGGCTCCGACGCCGCCATCCGCCTCGTACCGCCGACGGTTCTGTCGCTCGAGCAGTGCATGGAATACCTTGCCGACGACGAGCTGCTGGAGGTCACGCCGAAAAGCCTCCGTATGCGCAAGCGCCAGCTCGACCATTCGGCCAGAATGCGCGCTCTGATGAAATCCAGACAGTAAAAAATGCTCCTCCGTATGCCGTAGCATACGGAGGAGTTTTTCTGTTCTGCCAGAATAAAATTACCTGCTGATCGTCAGAACACCGGCGCAGGGGGATAGCTGCGTAAATAAGAGGTCTGGAAAATCCTTTTTTATTTCTTCCGCGACAAAATAAATTTCATCGACATCCCAATCCGCTCCCGCTTTCTGCCTGCACCGGTTCAGCGCGCCGCGGGTTTCAAACGCAACGTCGCCGATCAGAATTTTTCCGTTTTCATTCAGACAGCCGCGCAGTGCGGACAGAAATACGACTTTCTGCGCGTCTGTCAGATGGTGCAGCGAATAGGTCGCGACGATATAATCATAGCGGCGATCTCGCAGCGGCTCCACCAGACCCGTTGTAAAGTCGCCCTGATATAGCTGTGCGTCCGGCATTTTTTCGGATGCCAGTTCGATCATTCTGGATGAGAAATCCTGCCCGTAGATGGTGCAGCCCTGTTCATACAGCTTCGCCGTCAGCACGGCAGTTCCAAACCCGATGTCCAGCACAGACGCGTTTGGGGTCTGCATGACAGTCTGAAAAATTGCAGCGAGTACCTTTTTGTATCCGGCAAACGGGTAGGTATTCGCTTCGTCAGAAAGACCGACACTTTTGTCATATCCATCTGCCCACAGGTCAAATCCTTTGTGGTTCAGCATAGCTGCCTCCTGAAATTCTAAATTGTCACTTTTTCCAGATCTTCGGCTGGTACTGCATATTGGAGACGTTGTAAACCGTAATAAACGCCTTCGGGTCCTCGCGGTTGATAAAGGTCATCAGGCGCTGGTACTCGCTTTTATCGACGATGGTGATGATCTCGTTGTGGCGCTGCAGATTGTATGCGCCGATGGCTTCGTAGATCGTGGCGCCGCTGTGCAGCTCGTTGATGATGAACTGCCGCAGTGCTTCCTCTTTTTCGGTGATGATGCAGACGCGGCGTTTCTTGTTGTGGTCGAAAATGAAATGATCCAGAATAATGCCGTTGAAATACGTGCCCAGAATGCTTAAGACTACCGTCTTTTTGTCGTAGACAAGCGCGGCGGACAGCGCCACGCACATACCGGACAGCGACATGGCCCGGCCCAGATCCATGCGCAGGTATTTGTTCAGGATCTTTGCCACGATATCCAGTCCGCCGGACGAGGCGTTCCGGTTGAACAGAATGCTCAGGCCGATGCTGACCACCAGAATGTAGCAGAGCACGTCCAGCTCCTGACTGCCGGTCATGGACGTGTAATCCGGGAAAACAAGCTCAAAAAGTCCTAAAAATACGGGCAGCATCACACTCGTATAGACGGTTTTCGCCCCGAATTCCTTTCCGCAGGTGAGAAAGCCGATGATCAGAAGGACGATGTTCAGGATCATCGTGATGGCCGACAGGGGAAGGGGGATGAAGTTGGACAGTACGATGCCGAGGCCGGAAATGCTGCTGACGGAGGTGTGGCTCGGGGACAGGAAAAAGAAGACCGCCGCCGCGATGATCGCCACCGCTGCGGTCAGAACGGCCGTTTCTCTGATGATCGCTGTGAAATTCAATTTCTTCTGGTTCATTGTGGTATCTCCGAATCTTGATTTGTCTGCGCTGCGGTAGTTGTCTGCGGCTCGTCGTGATAGTCGGATTTCGGCAGACTCCAGTGGTAATATGCCGCCAGCAGGCGCAGCACAACGATGGCTGCTGCGCCGAAGAGCATGGCCGCGTTCGCACCCAGCCGGTCCCAGCACAGCGCGCAGATCAGCGCGCCGATGATCGATGCGCAGGCGTAGAAGTGCCGCACGAAGATATAGGGCCGCTCGCCGGAGAACACGTCGCGCAGCACGCCGCCGCCCACGCCGGTGATGAGGCCGACGAAGACGGTCAGGAACAGCGTATCATGCTCTGCCTGCCGGTACGCGCACTGGACGCCGACGACCGTGAACACGCCCAGGCCGACCGCGTCCATCACCAGCAGCAGCCGGTCGAACACCGGCTCCCCCCCCCCCCCCCCCGCGCGCCCC
>HF990656.1:41268-82010 GCA_000432135.1 Firmicutes bacterium CAG:124 | reverse complement strand
GGGTATAGACGGGATCGTGGAACGTCGCAGGCGGGGTCACGCCGAGAATGACGTCGCGGACAATACCGCCGCCGACCGCCGTGCAGACGCCGAGGACGATCACGCCGAACAGATCCATCTGCTTTTTGATGCCGACAATGGCGCCGGACACGGCAAACGCGGCCGTGCCGATCAGTTCCAACACAAAAACAAGAACATTGGACATAACGGAAACCTCCGGAAGCTTACACGCGCAGCGATTTTTTCTGCACGGCCAGCGCGCCGAGCGCGATCAGCACGCCGATGAACGC
Organism: Firmicutes bacterium CAG:124; assembly: GCA_000432135.1. Classification (GTDB taxonomy): domain Bacteria; phylum Bacillota; class Clostridia; order Oscillospirales; family Oscillospiraceae; genus CAG-170. Next base: position 81,720 of record HF990656.1, on the reverse strand, counting down.
GCAGCCGGTCGAGAACCAGAGCATGAGCGTTGTGCCGCCGAGATCGATCAGATACCCGGAGACGAGACTGCCCAGCAGCGTACTGAGCGAGATGGAGAGGATCGTGCGGATGGACTGGCCCTGCACCCGGTCGGCGGGGTCAACGGATTCGTTGGCAAAATAGACCGAGGCCGGGAAGAACAGGCCGTAGCCCAGCATCTGCACCGGCTGCACGGCCAGCAGCATCCCAAGCGAACCGGACGCGAGGATCAGCAGTGGCTTGACCACCATAAAGATGATCGAGATCAGCAGAATTTTCGCGCTGCTCATCTTCTTTTGCAGCAGTCCGAACACCAGCGCTGACGGCAGCTCCGAAGCGGCCATCAAAAACTGCGCGACGCCGAGCGCCGTGCTGCCGCCGCCGTGGCTGTTTACAAGCGAGACAAGGAAATTGCTGATCGGCATCACGCCCATCATGCCGAAGAAGCAGGCGATGAGCATGAGCGTAAAGACCCTGTTTTTCTTTAAGATCTGCCAGATCGAATGGCCAGAGGCCGACTTTGCCTGCGGCTGCGGCAGAAGGCGCGCCGGGATGCTCGGGAATGCCAGCAGGCAGACAATCAGCAGAAGCTGCTCGGCGCAGTGCGCCAGAAGCGCCGCCTGCATACCGAACCGCGCCGTCAGCAGCCCCGTCACGACGCATAAAACTGCGTAGGTCAGCGAACCCATCCCGCGTGCGAAGCTGTAGGGAATCTTGACGCCTGCGTTGACATACTGCATCCCCATCGAGTCAATGAGCGGATAGGAGTTCGTCTCCAGCACGCCGAACAGGAAAATGATCAGCGCCGTGAGCGCAAAGCCGGGGCGCGTGAAATAAAAGACGAGATTGAGCGCCACGGCAGGCAGCAGCATGACGATCAGCAGCTGCTTGATGGGCACGCTCGGGTGCCGGTCGGCCCAGCCGCCGATGACCGGCTGCGTAAACAGGCTTGCCAGATAGCACAGCGCGCAGAAAATTCCGGCCTGTCCGGTCGTAAAGCCCCGGTCGAGGACGATCGCGGCCTGATAGGCGCAGATAGAGCTGATCATGCCCCAAAAGCTGGCCTGCAGGAGGACATAACAAAGAACGATTCGTTTTCTGGACGCCATGGCATTCGCTTCCTTTACAGCCGGTATGACAGACACTATTATAGAGCGCGGAACCGATAAAAACAAGCGGATTTTCCTGAAAAAATGCTTGATTTTCGGCGCTCTGTGTGCTAAAATACATTGGTCTGTGAAAAAGAATGGTCCTCTGCCGCAGCCGGCACGAAGGTGCAGCGGCATTTCCTTGCGGTATGAACGTTCTTAATTTGAAGGAGGACACAAGTATGGATCTCATGAAGGCTCTGACCAGCCAGTACATGAAGCAGGAGCTGCCTGAAGTTCAGGTCGGCGACACCGTTCGCGTTCATGTCAAAATCAAGGAAGGTTCCCGCGAAAGAATCCAGATCTTCGAGGGCACCGTCATCGCCAAGAAGCACGGCGGTATCGAAGAAACCATCACCGTTCGCCGCATCTCCTATGGTGTCGGCTGCGAGAAGGTTTTCCCGCTCCATGCGCCCAACGTTGTCAACGTCGAGTGCGTCCGCCACGGCAAGGTTCGCCGCGCGAAGCTGTACTATCTGCGCGACCGTCTTGGCAAGGCTGCAAAGGTCAAGGAAAAGGTCTGATCCCAACCATCCAAAAACCGCCGGTTCCACACGGAGTCCGGCGGTTTTTGCTTTACCCACACACGAACGGCTCCCGTATGCAGCTGCATACGGGAGCCGTTTTCCTGAAGCTTCTGAATTAAATATCCAGCGGGTCCATGCTGAGGACAGGGTGGCCAACCTCGGACAGGAAGGCGAGCAGCTCTTCCGGATCGCCGTTCGGGCAGTTCGTCTCGTCGGCGACCATATCGGCAAAGTTGTCGATATCGTACATATCCTTGGCAGTCTCATTGAGCTTGTCGCGGATCTGATCCTTCAGCTCCTTCGGCAGCCAGACCAGACGGCCGACGCCGCCTTCGGCCTTGAGGAACTTGTGAGAGGCGATGTAGTGCTTGCCGTGGCCCATGAAGCCCGGAGTCTGCACGCCGCCGCCGGTCATGGAGGCCATCTCGGAGAAGGTCATGCCGAGCGGAGTGATGCCTGCGTATTCACGGCAGGTGATGACAACGCCCATCGAGCACGGCTCGATGCCGCAGATGCACTCGAAGCAGCCGCAGGAGGTCATCGGATCCTCCAGCAGGGAGTAGAGCGTGACGTGCTCCAGCGCGCCGTGAGAGTACTGTGCAACGGCCTCGTCGACGTCCTCATAGCGGCCGGTGCGCTCGTCGGTGCAGCGCTCCTTGGTGACGACCTGGCAGGGACCCTGCGGGTCGAGTTCGTTGGTAGCCTTCGCATCCAGCCACGAAACGGCGCCGCACAGGCCCAGACGCTCCGGGGTGACGATGCAGACGTGGCTCGGGGAGAACGCCTGGCACATGATGCAGGAATAGAAAACGGGCACGGATTCGTCGGTCATGGACTTCAGGCGCTCGTCGCGCTTGTCGAAGACCTCGTTGGCGTGCTTGCGCAGCGCGGCGTTCGGCTCGTCGCCAACGACGATGCGGACCTGGCACTTGTCAACGACCGTGTCAAATTCGGACTTGATCTTGGCGTAGAGCACTTCGCCGATGTGGCGGAACTTGAAGCCGGCCTCGAAATCAGCCTTGCTGATACGGACGCGGATCATGTCGCGCTGGCCGGTGTGCATGAGGCCCTCCACGCAGTTGAGGAAGGAGTGGATCTTACGCTCGAAGACAGGCTCGAAGTCGGGCTGCATATTCTTGCCTGCGACCTCGACGGTGTAGCTCATGGAGATCTTGGAGCCGACCGGGATCTCGTCGATTTCGGGGCCTTCGACCACGATCTTGTGATCCTCGACCTCGGAGGCGTCCTTCGTGGTGACAAGCTCGAAGCAGTCCTTGCGGGAGCCGTCGATCTCGACTTGCATATCGCCCTTACGGATGATCTCGCCCTCGAATGCGGAGGAGAAGGAGACGGGGATGTCGATCTTGGTGATCTTCAGCTTGATGCCGCGCGCCTCGATGGAGGTGTCGATCCAGTCCTTGGTGTTATCATAGATGATGAGGGACTTCGGAACGGCCCACATATCGTCGTGGTCGTTGGTGATGACCGGGAAGCCCAGCTTGATGGCGCCTGCGCCGCAGGCGACGGTAATGTCGTTGACGGGCTTATAGGCGTTGACGAACGCGTTGATGCGGTCGAAGGTGTACTTGTGGAAGCCCTCGACGTCGCCCGGCTGGATGGCGCCGAAGATCATGGCCGCGCGCACGACCAGAGAAATGACGTGGCCGACGGACCAGATCTCTTCGCCGACGGGAACGACACGGACGGGGAAGCTCATGGAAAGACCGGCTTCCACAGCCTGCTCGATGATGCCGCCGATCAGGAAGACGAAAATGCCGCGGGACTGGTAGCCCTTGATCGTCTCGACCGCTTCCTCGGTGGAGGGAGCCGGGCCGATCATGACGACGAAGCCGGGGATATCGCCGGTGACAAGGGGAACGCCCAGCTCACGGACCTCTGCGTCGGTGAAATGGCCGTGATAGTGCGTGCCCTCGTACGGGGTCTGGGTCTTGACATATTTGCAGGCTTCGATCATTTCAGCGGCGATGGCGGTGCCGACACCGGACTGGAAGATGGAGTTGGTGCGCGGCTCGCGGAGCATCATGGCCTTGACATCGGCCAGAGCATCCTGCAGCTCGCCGGTCGTGGTGACCTTCTTGCCGATGTAGGCATAGATGCAGGCGCAGAAATACGCGGTGGAGGGAAGCGTCAGAGGAGCGTCGCGGCCGACTTCAGCCACGATCTTGTTCACTTCTTCCTCGGCCTTGGCGAACATCTCGTCAGAGCCGTCGAAGACGCGGTTAAACAATGTCTTCATTGTGGTTTCATTCCTTTCAGATTCATTCTTTGGCGTCAATGGCAGCCTTGATCGCGCGGATCTCATCCAGCGCGTCGGGGCTGCAGTCGTAGGGGGAGAGGCCCTTCCGGTCCGCGTCGATGACGGTGGGACTGTAGCTGATGAAGCCGAGCAGATCGTCTGCCGGGATGCGGCTTCTGATAAATTCACGGTCGGATTCGTCGCGGATCTTGTTGGCGACGACGCGCACCTTGGTCACGCCGATGTCCTTTGCAAGCTCCTTGATGCGCACATAGGTCTGTACGCTCCGCGCGCCCGGCTCGATGACCACGATGAACTGATCCATCATGCTGGCCGTGCCGCGTCCAAGGTGCTCAAGTCCCGCCTCCATGTCCATGATGACCACGTCGTCCCTGCGGAAGACGAGATTCGTCAGAATCGCCTTGAGCATTACGTGCTCCGGGCAGACGCAGCCGGAGCCGCCGGTGTCGACCGTGCCCATGACGAGAAGCTTCACGCCGTTGATGTTTTTGGCGAGCTTGTCGGGCAGATCGGAAACGTCCGGGTTCAGCTTATAGAAGCTGTTCTGGTCGTTTGCACCCGTGCGCTGCTTGGCAAGCTGCTTCATTTTGGAGACCGGGACAATGGAATTGACCTCTTCCTCCGTCAGGCCCAGCGCCAGACCCAGATTGGCATCCGGGTCGACGTCGGCTGCGAGGACGGTGCGCCCTTCGTCGGCGTAGAGACGTGCGAGCGTGGAGGCCAGCGTCGTCTTGCCGACGCCGCCCTTGCCGGTGATAGCTACTTTCATATCGGTAAAGACCCTCCGGGAAGATCTTAGATGCCGAGAGCCGCGCGCTTGGCTTCGATTGCGGCGATCATCTTGTCGCCGAGGCTCTCAATGTTGGTGTCGACGACGAAGTGCGCCTCGACCCACTCCTTGCAGCCCCGCGTCTCACCCTGCAGAAGCTCGGTGATCTCGCTGGAGCCCTTGGAGTACGGATCGACGCCGAGGTAGGTGTCGATGCCGGTCGCCACGACGTAGTTGCCGATGGAAACTGCCTTTTCAGACATCCATTCCGGCGCGCAGCCGCAGAGCGGAATCTGGGAAATGTTGATGCCCCAATCCTTTGCAAGATCGGAAGCAAGGATCATCATACGGGAAATATCAACGCAGGAGCCCATATGCAGGATGGGCGGGATGCCGACCAGCTTGCACACGCGCTTGAGGCCCTCGCCGCAGTATTCGGCGGCGTCGAGATCCATGAGGCCTGCCTTGGCCGCGGCCTGTGCCGAACAGCCGGAGACGATGACGATGATATCGTTCTTGAGGAGCTTCTTCATCAGCTCGATGTGCGCGGTGTCGGGGCGGACCTTGGGGTTGTTGCAGCCGACCATTGCGACAGCGCCGCGCAGGACGCCGGCCTTGACGACGTCAGCCAGCGGCTTGAGCGTGCCGAGGACGTCGACGTGAGAGTTGCACACGCCGTCGAGCTCTTTCTTAATGGCCTCGACCGAGTAGCCGACACGGGCCTTGGTCTTGAGGTTCGGAATGTTGACAAGCTCGGGCTTGCGGTTTTTGAAGTTTTCAATCGCCATGCGAATGATCGCCTTGGCGTTGTCCGCCGCAGTGTCCTCGTGGAACTCGATGAAATCGGAGTCCGGCATACGGGCGATGGGAGACGTGGTGATGAACTTGGTATGGAAGCACTTGGACAGCGGGCCAAGGGCCGGGAAGATGCACTGCACGTCGACGACGATGGCCTCGCAGGCGCCCGTCAGAACGACGTTTTCCTGCTGCAGGAAGTTGCCCGCCATCGGAATGCCCTGACGCATGGCGACCTCGTTGCCGGTGCAGCAGACGCCGGCGATATTGATGCCCTTGGCGCCGACGGACTTGGCCAGCGCGACCATCTCGGGATCCTGCGAATACATGACGATCATCTCGGAAAGAGACGGATCGTGGCCGTGGACGATGATGTTGACCATGTCCTTTTCCATGACGCCGATGTTGGCGGTGGTGTCGACAGGGCGCGGCGTACCGAACAGAACGTCGGAGAACTCGGTGCCCATCATGGAGCCGCCCCAGCCGTCGGACAGACCGGCGCGCAGGGACTGCTTGATCAGAGCCTCCGGCAGCGAGGAACAGCCCATATGCGTCATGTGCAGCGACTGCGAGACCTCACGGTCGATCGCGCGCGGCTCGATGCCGGCGTCATGCCACAGCTTCTGGGTGTGCTCCGGTGCGCGCTTGAGGTAGCGCTGCACGCCGAACGGCTTGCCGTACTCGAGAAGACCCGTCTCGGCGACCTCGTGGGCCAGATCGTAGATATCCTTGCCCTCGGTCTCGATGCCCCACTCGGCGGCGATCTTCTTCAGCTTTTCCGGATCCTTGACCTGGTAGGAGCCGCCCTCTTTCGCCTGATAGAGCGTGTGGCAGATCTGACGGCCATGGTCGGAGTGCGTGGCTGCGCCGCCAGCGGTGAAGCGCAGATAGTTGCGGCCGACGATGCCGTGCACGTCGCAGCCGCAGATGCCGCGCGGCGCCTTGGGCGTGATGCGGCAGGGGCCCATGGAGCAAATGCGGCAGCAGGTGCCGGCTTCGCCGAAGCCGCAGTGCGGCGTCTGATTCTTGACGCGCTGCTGCCAGGAATCCGCGCCAACTTTTTTGCCGGTTTCAAGCAATTCGTTGGTCGCTGCTTCCATCTGTTCAACTGTGATTAAGCGATCCCAATCCATCGATGATGTATCCTCCTAAAATATGTTCTGAACCGGCCTGCGTACACCGGACGCAGAGCCGAAAGGGGCGGCGGACTGCCCGTGCGGACAGACCGAGCAGGCGCAGCTGCGCTTTGAAACCAAAAAGCGGCAGGATGCACCTCATATAGCTTGTGTCCATTTTACCAAGCGCCCCGAAAAAAGTCAACCGATGCGAACCCCCTGCGGGGGATCACCGGAAATCCAATTTTACGGAGAGAATAAAACATTAAAAACAGATGAGGTCAGAATTATCTACAAAATAATAGATAATTCTGACTTTATGCAGAAAATGATATGCGGTATCCGGATATTCCTTTTTTTATGATCCCATATGAACATTGATATGCGGATAGCACATGGTGATCCCGGCAGCGGAAAAGACCTCCTGCATCCCGTCGAGCACATCGTTATAGCACGTCCAATAATCCTCTGTGCGCGCCCAGAAGCGCAGGACATACTGGATCGAGCTGTCGCCGTAGGAGACGACGTGCGCCTCGACAGGCCGGTCGCGGAGCGTCTTTTCATGCGCTGCCGCAGCGGCGCAGAGGGCGGCGCGGACCTTGTCCGCCGCATCGTCATAGGACGCCGAGACGTTCACGTCGATCCGGCGCACGTCCTCGCTCGTCATGTTGACGATGCTGCCCGTCGTGATCTGGCTGTTGGGCAGATAGATGATCTGGTTGTCATAGGTGCGCAGGCTCGTATAGACCGCGCCGATGGTCAGCACGGTCCCGGCCTTGTCGCCGATCTGGACATAATCGCCCGACCGGAAGGGCTTAGCCGTCAGGATCATCAGCGCGCCCGCGACGTTGGACAGCGCCGTCTGCATCGAGAGCGAAACGGCAAGACCGGCGACGCTCAAAATCGCCAGCAGAGAGCTTGTATCGATGCCGAGCGTCCCGGCCACAAGCATGACGGCGATAAAGATCAGAACTGCCTTGGCCGTCGTGCGCAGGAAGCCGAAAATGGTGTGGTCAAGCTTCGAATGCGAAAACAGCTTGTCCGCCGCCTTCAGGATCAGCTTGATGAGCACTGCGCACAGAACCAGCAGCACCGCCGCATACAGCAGCTTTTCAAGCGTCAGCTTCGAGAAAAACGACTGCACCTGTTTTTCGTCAATGGCAGCCGAGTCAAGAACAGAAGAAAAGAACATAAAACCTCCTGTGCGTTATGGGTAGTACCTGCCCTACAGCCGAATGGGCAGGTATATACGAGTTTGCCGCAGACGTTCAGCTGCGCAGTGCGCTCAAGATCTCCGGGAGCAGCACGTCGCGGTTCTCCTCCGATACCTCGATCAGGCGCACGTTCGGGTGGCTGCGGATGGCGGCGGCGAGCGGGGTGTCGGCCTTTTTCTGCACCACGCCGAGAATGGGGACGCATCCATCCAGAAGCGTCCGGATGCGTGCGGAATACGTGTCCGCGTGCCGCTCCATGCGGCCGATCTCGTCCATCAGCACAAGGTCGCAGTCCTCCGCGCCCTTCAGCGCGTCCATGCCCGCCGTTTCAAACGCGTCCGGGAACGACGCGATGCCAAGTTCCGGGCGGCGGATGCCAACGCGGTTCTGTGCGCCGCAGAGCAGATCCTGCGCGGCGGCGGGATGCAGATAGACGGGGCTGCTGCCGTCCGCCTCCGGCTTTGCCGAGACGGTGCGGAAGCCGCCCAGCCGCTCCGGCTGCAAAGCGTCCAGCGCGGCGGCGATCAGCGTGCTTTTCCCGATCTGCACAGGACCGGTCAGAAATACGTGCATCCTTACCCCTCCTCCCGCGGCTTTTTCGCGGTCCCGGAGCGCTTCGCCCGGTGCAGGATCATCTCTGCCGCGATCGACACGGCGATCTCCGCCGGAGTCTGGCCGAGAATGTCCAGCCCGATGGGCGCGTGGATGCGGGCAAGCTCCGTCTCCGGGATGCCGTTTTCCATGAGATACGCATTGGTCGACGCTCCAGAGAGGAGCGCGTGGGTGGGCGAAATTTTAGGGGTGCTGCCGATGCAGCCGATATACGTCGCGGGCGAACGCATCGCCTGCAGCAGCACCTCGCGGTCGGCCTGATGGCCGGGGGTCATGATGCAGACGTAATCGTTTTCCGTGAGCGTCAGATGCGCGCCAATGTCCAGATAATCGCCGAGAATGACGCGCTCAGCCTGCGGATAGTGCTCCGGCGTGGCAAATCCCGGCCGGTTGTCATAGACCACAACGCGGAAATCGACCGAAGCCAGCACCGGCACGAGCGCCGCGCCGACGTGCCCGCCGCCGAAGATATACGCGTAGCCCGCCCGCGTGAGCGGCTCGACGTAATAGCGCGGCTCGCCCTTTTTCGTGACCGCGTCCGCGCGGAGCATCGGGCGCAGCTCGTCCGGTGTGATGCAGTCCGTGAAGCGCAGACCATGCGCCTCGTCATAGGTCCCCATTGCGCTGACGCAGCCATCGTCCATGCGGTAGACGAGCCAGCTGTTCTGATTGCCGTTCAGAAGCTCCAGAATGCCGCGCAGCAGCGCGGTATCCGCCTCGGCCTGCGGGTCAAAATACTGGAAGAAGACCGTCACATTGCCGCCGCAGATCATACCGATGTCCGCGACCTCGTTGGGGGCCAGGCAGTAGCCGTGCACGAGGGACTGCTTCGTTTTCAGGACCTCCATCGCCAGCTTCCCGGATTCCAGCTCGACCGCGCCGCCGCCGACGGTGCCCTCCGTATGGCCGTCGGCGAAGACGGCCATTTTTGCGCCCGCACCGCGCGGCGTGGAGCCGGACGAGGCGAGAATGCTGCACAGCACGACACCCTCGCCCTGCGCGAGCGCCTGCAGCATGGATGTGAAAAGCGCTTTCATACAAGATCCTCCATTCTGATCGTCAGGATGCCAAGCCGCTTGGTCTGCGGCAGATAATACGGGTACTGCGCGTTGTCCGTCCGCAGCAAACGCGGCAGGACGGCCTCGGGCGTGATCGCGCCGGGCGTTTCGTCCCGGCTGTAGATGCGGAAGAACCGGACGGCTTCGTCCAGCGACGCAAACGGCTGTCCGTGCTCCAGCTCCTGCGCGTCAAATTCGAACGGCACGCCCAGTTTGCGGAGCGTTTCGAAGGCGGCGGGAGCTGTCTCGCCGCGAATGGGCTGCTCTGTCAGAGAAAACCGGTGTAAATCGTAGTTCTTTTTGATGATAATGACCGTTTTCGCGCACTGTCTGCGCGCGACGGGAAGAATTTCCGCAAGACTGCCGAAAAAGCAGAAGACCATCGCGTCGTACTGCGTCCTGTCCTCCGACGTCAATAAATCGCAGTGCAGCGGCGTGATATTTGTGAGCTGCCGCGTTCGGATGGTCTGCCGCAGCACGTCCAGCGCCTCGTCAGACACGTCCGCCGCTGTGATTTTCTCGAAATACGGACTCAGCGCGGCGGATAACGCTCCCAGCCCGCACCCCGCGTCGCAGAGCGTGCGGCAGTTTGAAAGCTTGGGTGTGAGAATGGCGGCAAGGCGCGCGTGATAGTCGCTTTTTTCATTCGCCGCCTGCATGAACCGGATCATGTCCGGTGTCCAGACAAACATACCTCTATTCCTCCTGGGCGTAGGTAACCGCTGATTGAATCGGCAAGAGTTGTCAGCGAGAGATTTTGTCCCAAATGAAAGTTTGAAAACGCAGGAATACTTTGTGTATTTCAAGTTTTTCAAACTGCACAGTTGGGGCAAAAGCTCCGCTGACAACCGCAGACGATTTAATCATCGGTTACATAGGGCGTACAGACGGAAAAGACGCGGCTGCCGGCCTGCACCTGCGTGACGGCGACCGGAACGCCGTAGAGCGTCTGCAAAAGCTCCGGCGTGAGCACCTGTCCCGGCAGGCCGAAGGCCAGCACCCGCCCGTCCTTCAGAGCCAATACCTTTGTCGCATAACGGAAGGCCTGATTCGGCTCGTGCGTGGAAAAAATGACGCTGTAGCCACCCGCCGACAGCGCTTCAATGCGCTGCATGACGCGGAAGCTGTTGCCATAGTCAAGACTCGCCGTCGGCTCATCCATGATGAGCGTGTGCGCGTTCTGGATCAGCGCCCGGCCGAGCAGCATCAGCTGCCGTTCGCCGCCGGAGATGCGCATACACCCGCGCGAAGCCAGCGCGCCGATGCCAAGCTCGTCCAGAATCCGCTGCGCTGCGTTCGTCTGCTCCCGAGAGGGGCTGTCAAACGGCCCGAGCTGCGCGCCAAGGCCCATCAGAACGCTGTCGAGCACCGTATGGTCGAACGCCGGACTGTAGGACTGCGGAATATACGCAAGCTCCGCCGCCAGCGCGCGGCGGGAATAGTCCCGCACGTCGCGGCCCGCGATTTTAACGCTGCCGCGCTTCGGCTCCAGAAAGCCGAGCAGACAGCGGAACAGCGTGCTCTTTCCCACGCCGTTCGGGCCGAGCACGGCAATGCGTTCGCCCCTGTCCGCGCAGAAGCTGACGCTTTTTAATACGTCCGCCTCGCCATAGGAAAACACAAGGTCAGATACCTCAAGCTGCATCCCGCGCGCCTCCCTTCACAATTAAATAGAGGAACAGCGGCGCGCCGACGAGGGCCGTGAGGATGCCGAGCGGAATTTCGTCCGTCGTGAGACACCGCGCCAGATCGTCGACCAGCATGAGAAAGCTTGCGCCCAGCAGCATCGAGCACGGCAGCAGAAGCCGGGTGTTCTGTCCGACGAGCAGACGGCAGATGTGCGGGATCACGAGTCCCACCCAGCCGATCATGCCGCTGATGGAGACGCTGGCCGCCGTCGCAAGCGTCGCGCAGACAATGACAGCCAGCCGCAGGAGCTTCGTATTGACGCCCATGCTGCGCGCCTCAGCCTCGCTGATGGTCAGCAGGTTCAGCCGCCAGCGCAGGAAAAACAGCGGGATCAGGCCCAGCAGAATGGGGACCATCGCAAAATGCAGATCGTCCAGCCGCACAGCGGTCAGTGCGCCCATCAGCCAGTAGGTGATGGCGGGCAGCTGCTCGTTCGTGTCGGCGACCAATTTAATAAAGGAGGTTCCGGCGGAAAACAGCGACCCGACCATCACGCCCGCCAGCACCATCGCCAGATTCGAGCGCATCCGGCTCAGCCGCCCGACCAGATACGTCAGTCCCACCGCCGCAAGGCCGAAGAGGAACGAGCCTGCCGTGATGACGGCGTAGCTCGCGCCGAGCAGAATCGCCAGCGCCGCACCGAAGCACGCGCCGGTCGACGCGCCCAGCAGATCGGGCGACACCATGGGGTTGCGGAACATGGCCTGATACGACGCGCCCGCGGCAGAGAGCGCTGCGCCGATGAGCGCGGCGGACAAAATGCGCGGCAGGCGGATCTGGATGACGACGGAGGCCTCCTCCGGCGTCCATGTGGGCGCGAGGCGCAGATGCCCGCGCGAAACGCCCGACAGCGCCCGGTCCGCCAGCAGCCGCGCGGTCTGTAATGCCGAGACGCGGTACCAGCCCAGCAGGAACGACAGAAAAAAGACCGCCGCCAGCAAAATCAAAAGGATCAGGACACACCGCCTGCCCGTTTTTTCAGGTTTCATCAGCCTACTCCAAACAAAAGCGTTGTTTTTCATACCGTACCACCCTTTGCGTCTTCCTGTCAAGCAAAAGCGCCGGATTTTATTCGGAATTGCCGAATCTTACAGAAAATCCGCCCCTGCGCGGGCCGGACGAGCTGAACAGGCAATATGCGTATTTTATTGCAGCATATGCATTGCGATTTCGTCCTCAATCAGCACGTTTACACTGCTTCAGATACTCTTCTCTTGTAATCATCATGTGGAGAAAACCGTCCTCCACGCCTAACTCCCGAAAGCCTGCCCTGCGATGGGTCTCCCATGCAGCGATTTCGTTCCGGGTGACCGCGAAGTCGTTATGGATTCTGGAAATGCTGCAATCACGGAACGCGTGATCCAGCATCAGTCTCAGCGCGGGAACGGCATAGCCCTTGCCCCGGAAGGGGGCATACATCACAATGCCCATATCCCACCAATCCTTTTCGGGCGTATAGTGGAAGTTCACATCGCCGATCCATGCGCCGTCTAGGCTGCGTTTGATGTAAGCATAGAAGCGCTCCGGCTCATTTCCTACCCAGCTATCGTACCAATCGGCAAGCGCCTTGTCCGGGCAGTCGATGCAGCCGGTGTCCCGATGGTAGCCCGCATAGGCAACATCCCAGCCCGCGTTGTAAGCCATCGTTTCCGGGTCAGCCATCATCTGCTGATAGAACCACAGATCTTCCCGCTTGGGGATGTACAGTTCAAGCTCTCGTGTAATATATGCCATAACGCGCCTCCGTATTTTTAGGATAATCTATGGTCGATCGTGTTTTATCATATTCTTATCACGCCATCAAGCGACGATACGCATGGCGGCTTCGAAAAATACCGCTGCTTCGTTAGACACGCGCTGTGTCCGGCGATTTTATAGACGGACAATTTATGGGGAGGCGACAATTTCTGCGCCTCTCGCAGAAGGCCGCGCGATAAACCGCCGCAGACATTCGTTGATGCAAATATCTGCGATGGGCCAAAGTATTTATCGCGTATGCAGGACCTGCGCCGCCCGATCCGGGTAATCCGTGATCAGCGCGTCCGCGCCGACGCTGGCGAGATAGGCCATGTCTTCCTCGGCATTGACTGTCCAGTACTGAATGGCCAGATCATGCGCGTGGGCAAAGTTGATGACCGTTGTGGTGCCGAGGTTGATGCCGAAGCTCGACTCCGCGTTGCCGAACGGCAGCTGGAGCACGTCGTAGGAGCAGGTGAAATCCGTTTTGCCGGTCAAGGCGGCAAAGTAGAACTGCACGACCTCCGCCGGGCTGGCGCTGCGGTGCATGTCCGGGTAGTTCGCCGTGATGTAGTCCGCGACCTCATCGCGGAAGCTGCCGACGATGACGCGGTCGAGCAGATTTCGCTCGTTCAGCGTCGCATACAGCTGGTCTGCCGCGGCCAGACCGACCTCGCCGCCGTCCTTGATCTCAATAATGTACCGATAGTCCCCGGCAGAGGTCAGATAGTCCAGCACCTCGTCCAAAGACAAAATGCGCAGCTCGTCCGGCACGGCGTCGCCGTGTAAATCCGTATACGGCGTTTCGCCCGCGTCATTTACGAACTGCGCCGCTATGTTCAGATCCTTCAGCTCTGCCAGCGTCTTATCCCGGACAAGCACGTTTTCCGCTCCAAACACGGTCACGGCATCCGACACGCGGTCGAGCGTGGAATCATGCGAGAGCACCAGAACGTCGTCCGCCGTCATATGCAGGTCGAACTCGAAATAATCCAACTGCACATCCGGGTTTTCCGCACAGCCGCGGAACGCCGCCAGCGTCTCCTCCGGGAACTCGCCCGCGCCGCTGCGGTGCGCCGAGATCGCCGTTTCACCGGTGATGAACGGGTTGTTCGTTTCGTATTGCTTCAGATTTTTCGGATTCGAACGATGATGGAACTGCGTAATGCCGATAATTGCAATCACAACTACGATGCAGAGCAGCACGAGAAGGCTCCTGCCGATGACTTTTTTGACTTTCATGATGATTCTCCTGACTGTCATATTTGCATAATCTATGGTCAATCGCATTTTATCATATTTTCCGCCGCGCCATCAAGAGGCGATACGCATGATGGCTGCGAAAAATGCCGCAGGCTCGTTAAAACAATGCGGCATCCGCCGTACATCGGCCGGGCTCATACTCCCGTGTCAGCAGGCATATACTCCAATAGCATACACAGCCTGGAGGTGCCCGTATGACAGAGGACTTACTCACCAGAGCCAGAGAGCTGGCTGTGTACATCATCGAGAACCGCGCCACCATCCGGCAGGCGGCAAAGCACTTCGGACTTTCCAAATCGACCGTGCATAAGGATCTTTCCGAGCGGCTGCCGATGGCGAACCGCGCGCTGTATCTTTCTGTGCGGGAGATTCTCGACCAGAACAGGGCCGAGCGCCATATCCGCGGCGGTCTGGCTACGAGAAAGAAATATAAGGGGTTCTGAATCTTGTCGTTTTCCGGGCGTTTTCCCGTTTTTTGGGGGAAACGTCCGGCTTTTTATACAGCTTGCTAAAAATTTGTGAGTTTCGATAAAATTTTTTGAGAAATGGGTTGATTCTTTGATGCGGAAGGTATATACTTGGAATCAGGAAACAACTCCATTCAACAACAACACAACGTTCAGGAGGCAAAGAGTCATGAAATATGGTCGTACATTCAATTTCTCCGCAGGCCCCGCAATGATGCCGGAGCCCGTGCTGGAGGAGATCCGCGACGAGATGATGAACTACCGCGGCAGCGGCATGTGCGTCATGGAAATGAGCCACCGTTCCCCTGTTTTCCAGCAGATCATCGACGAGGCCGAGCAGGATCTGCGCGACCTCATGGGCATTCCCGACAACTATAAGGTCCTGTTCATTCAGGGCGGCGCAACGCTCCAGTTCTCCATGATCCCCATGAACCTCATGAAGAACGGCAAGGCCGTCTACATCGAGACCGGCGCATGGTCCAAGAAGGCCATCGCGGAAGCCAAGAAGGTCGGCGAGGTCATCGTCGCCGCTTCCAGCAAGGACAAGAACTATACCTACGTTCCCGACTGCTCCGATCTGGATATCCCCGAAGACACCGATTACGTCTACATCTGCGAAAATGAGACGATCCATGGCGTGACCTGGAACAAGCTGCCCAACACCAAGGGTCATGTGCTTGTTTCCGACCAGTCCTCCATGTTCCTCTCCAAGCCCTGCAACGTGTCCGACTACGGCATGATCTACGCGGGCGTGCAGAAGAATGTCGGCCCCGCCGGCATGGTCGTCGTCATCGTCCGTGAGGATCTGATCCGTGACGATCTGAAGGATCTGCCCATCTACCTGCAGTACAGCACGCACGCAGGCGCAGGCTCCATGTACAACACCCCGAACTGCTGGGCCATCTACTGCTGCGGCAAGGTCTTCAAGTATCTGAAGAGCATCGGCGGCCTCGAAGAGATGCACAAGCGCAATCTCGACAAGGCGAAGGTCTTCTATGACTTCCTGGATTCCTCCAAGATGTTCAAGGGCACCGTCGAGCCGGAGTTCCGTTCCCTCATGAACATCCCATTCGTGACCGGGTCTGCCGATCTCGACAAGGAAGTCGTCGCCGCTACCAAGGCAGCCGGCTATGACAACCTCAAGGGCCACAAGTCCGTCGGCGGCCTGCGCGCTTCCATCTACAACGCCATGCCCAAGGAAGGTGTGGAAGCCCTCGTGGAATTCCTGAAAAACTTCGAAGCCAACTACGGCAAATAAGAAAACCTACAAGGCGCGGCATATCCTGTCGCGCCTTATTTCACAGAACAAATATAAGGAGATTTTATCATGCGTATTCTCGTAACTGATGGAATGGACAAGACCGCAATGGCGCAGCTGCGTGAGGCAGGCCACGAGGTCGTCGAGCAGTTCTATGCTCCCGAAGAGCTGGGCGCTGCCCTGCGTGAGTTTGACGCAGTCGTCGTCCGCTCCAAGACCAAGGTCCGCGCGAACCACATCGACGAGGCCAAGGGCGGCAAGCTGAAGCTCATCATCCGCGGCGGTGTCGGCGTTGACAACATCGACGTGAAGTATGCCGAGGCCAACGGCATCACTGTCAAGAACACCCCGAAGGCTTCCTCTCAGTCCGTCGCAGAACTGGCCATGGGTCATATGTTCTCCTGCGCGCGCTACCTGTCCATCGCCGGTCACACCATGCGCGAGGGCAAGTGGGAAAAGAAGGCCTACGGCAAGGGCATTGAACTGCAGGGCAAGACCCTCGGCATCGTCGGCTTCGGCCGCATCGGCCAGCATCTGGGCGTCATGGCCAAGGCCATCGGCATGACTGTCATCGCCTTCGATATCTTCCACATCCCCGGCATCGAAGAGCAGCTGGGCATTCCCTATGTCGAGATGGACGAACTGCTTGCCAAGTCTGACTTCATCTCCGTCCATGCCCCGGCAGTTGACGGCGGCGCACTGATTAACGCAGAGCGCATCGCAAAGATGAAGGACGGCGTGTGCATCATCAATACCTCCCGCGGCACCAACGTCGACGAGGCCGCTCTGCTGGCCGCGCTCGAATCCGGCAAGGTCCGCGCCGCCGGTCTGGACGTCTACGCTGACGAGCCTGCCTCCAACTCCGCGCTGTACTCCCATCCGATGGTCTCCTGCACGCCGCATATCGGCGCTGCCACCGTTGAGGCGCAGAAGCGCATCGGCGCGGAGATCGTGGACATTATCACGAATTTCGGCAAATAATTTCAGTCATTTCGCACAAGGCGTTTGCGCTTGTATTTCTGGCGCGGATGCGATATGATAATTTTGAGCAATCTGCAAAAAGATCGCAATAGATTGGTACAATTTTTTGAGGAGGATTTACCAAAATGAATGCTTATGTTGCCAGTGTCATCGACTATGTCAAGCAGGCACACGGGAATGAGCCTGAATTCGTTCAGACTGTAGAAGAGGTTCTCTCTTCCGTTTCCCCGATCATGGATGCGCATCCCGAATACGAGAAGGTCGACCTTCTGAAGAGAATGGTCGAGCCCGAAAGAATGTTCACGTTCCGCGTCTGCTGGATGGATGACAAGGGCGAATATCATACAAACCGTGGCTGGCGCTGCCAGTTCAACGGCGCGATCGGCCCGTACAAGGGCGGCATCCGCTTCCAGAAGAACGTTTACGAAGGCATCATCAAGTTCCTCGGCTTCGAGCAGACCTTCAAGAACTCCCTGACCGGCCTGCCCATGGGCGGCGCAAAGGGCGGCTCCGACTTCGATCCTGCCGGCAAGTCCGACGCGGAAGTCATGCGCTTCTGCCAGAGCTTCATGACCGCTCTGTACCGCTACATCGGGCCGGACATCGACGTTCCCGCGGGCGACATGGGTGTCGGCGGCCGTGAGATCGGCTATATGTTCGGCCAGTACCGCAGACTCAAGGGTGTCTGGGAGAACGGTGTTCTGACCGGCAAGGGCATGAGCTACGGCGGCTCCCTGATCCGTCCGGAAGCAACCGGCTACGGCGCAGTTTACTATTTGCAGGAAGTCCTGAAGCATGAGAACGACACCATCGAGGGCAAGCGTCTTGCCATCTCCGGCTACGGCAACGTCGGCTGGGGCATCATGAAGAAGGCTGCCGAGTTGGGCGCGAAGGTCACCTATTTCGCAGGCCCCGACGGCTATATCCATGATCCGGACGGCGTCGTCGGCGAAAAGCTCGACTTCATCCTCGAGATGCGCGCAAAGGATCCGATGCACTGCAAGCCGTATGCCGACAAGTACGGCGTGGAATTTGTTCCGGGCGAAAAGTGCTGGGGCGTGAAGGACGTTGATGTCTATATGCCCGCTGCGACCCAGAACGACGTGCGCATGGAGTCCGCAGAAAAGATCGCCGCTTCCGGCGTTAAGTATTACATCGAGGTCGCCAATATGCCGACCACGAACGACGCTCTGAACTATCTGCGCGCGCAGAAGCACATGGTCGTCGCTCCGTCCAAGGCTGTCAATGCGGGCGGCGTCGGCGTTTCCGGTCTTGAAATGAGCCAGAACTCCGAGCGTCTGGTCTGGACGGCTGAGGAAGTCGATGCGCAGCTGCACAAGATGATGAAGAACATCCACAAGGTCTCCGCAGAGGCTGCCGAAGAGTACGGCCTCGGCTACGATCTGGTTGCGGGCGCCAACATCGCCGGCTTCAAGAAGGTCGCACAGGCCATGTACGAGCAGGGCGTGTTCTGATCTATTTCCATTCCATACACAGCAGCCCCAGCGGTTTTCGCCGCTGGGGCTGTTCCATTCTTTTCAGTGCAGCACTGGCGCGGGAACGCAAAAGGCTCCCCTTTGCATAAAGGGGAGCCTTTTGCGCGTCTATGGCTTTATCTCCGGTCATTTCATCTGCGCGATATCGCAGACGATCTCGACGCACTTGTCAACGCCGAGCGTGCCGCTGTCGAGGCAGACATCGTAATTCTCGGCCTCGCCCCAGTTGCGGTTGGTGTAATGCTTGTAATAGACCTTGCGCTTGCTGTCCTTCTCCTGCAGGCGCTTTTCCATGGGCTTGCTCGTCTCGCCGTAGCGTTCGCGCACGCGGGCGGCGCGGTGGGCCATGTCGGAGTGGATGAAAATGTGCAGGCAGTCCGGCTGATCCTTCAGGATGAAGTCGGCGCAGCGGCCGACGATAACGCACGGACCCTTGCTGGCAAGATCGCGGATGACGTTCGTCTGGCAGACGTAGAGCTTATCCGACACGGACATGGTATCGACCAGACCCATCGGGTGCGAGGAGACGGCAATATTAAACAGGAAGCTGCTGGTGACAGAGGCGTATTCGCCGATCTCCTCGATGAACTCATGCGAGAAGCCGCTTTCTTTGGCGACCTTGTCAACCAGCTCCTTGTCATAATAGGGGATGCCGAGCTTCTCAGCCACCGCCTTGCCGATGCTTCGTCCGCCGCTGCCAAACTGGCGGCTGATGGTGATGACCTTATTTGTCATAGGAACTCCCCCTTTATTTTGGTGGCTTCATTATACACCAAAATCGGCGGGTTGACAAATAAAAATTTTCGCCTGCGCGATGGTCTCCGTGATCTCAGCAGGAGCGGGACGCTGCTCCGCCCGGCAGACTGCATTGGTTTTATAGGAATTTACGGCAAATTCGCAAGCACCTGCCTGCTCGCCCGTTGGGAAGCTACGAATTTTCCGAAAATTTCCGTTAAAAACGGTGCATCCTGCCGGGCGGCGAGAATCCCGTCCCTTGCCAACTGCATTTGGTTTTTACAGATACGGCCGCATATCCTTGACCAGCTGGTCCTCCAGCCGGATGAGCGACTGGGCGAGGCCCCGCGCGTCCTCGTCCGCTGTGGGGTACTGGTTGCAGTAGCGGGCGAGCGACTTGATGCCCATCGAGCAGCCGGTCGAGATGAGATCGGCTGTCGTCGCGTCTCCGGGCTTCATGGAAAGCATCGCCTGCGTTTTCAGATACGACATGGCGCGCGCAGCCGGGTCTGCGCGCTTCGGCTCCTTGCCCTGGCCGCGCAGCCGGTCGGCCGCCTGTGCGGCAAGCTGCTCGTGCTGGCGCTTGCTGTCAAGCAGGCGCTTTTGCAGCGGGCCTTCCGCGCTGTTTTTCAGCACATCCTCCAGCGAACGGATGGCCATATCCGTCCCCGCCGCGCACTCCGACAGCAGATGCAGGGTATCTTCGTTCATATACATCTCCTCCTTCTGCGAGTATTGTGTTCCAAAATAGAAAAAAGTATGATACAATACGAAAAAAGGAGGCGCTGCTATGCGTATGGAACGGACGGTCCGCGAGATCGCGGGCGATTATGCCGTGCTGGAAAACGAGACAGGCGGCACAACGGAGGTCGCGCTGGCGCTGCTGCCGGACGGCATTGCCGAGGGCACGGTGCTGATTTTTGAAAATTTTGAATACCGCATAAAGGAGAATATGCCATGATCCGTCATATCGTCATGTGGAAATTCCGCGAGGGAGAAGCGGAAAACCGCGAAAAATTCCTGTCTGGCCTGCAGGCGCTGGACGGCGTGATTCCGGAGATCCGCCATATGGAGATCCACCGCAGCTGCAAGCCCGGCAATCCCTACGACGCCTGTCTGATCGCCGATTTTGACGATCTGGACGCGCTGTCCCGTTACAAAAACGACCCGCGCCATGTCGCGGTGTCCACGCTCTGCAAGTCCATCCGCGAATCGCGCGGCGCGATCGACTACGAGCTGTAAGCCCGGTATATCGATTTACCGTTTCAGGAGGGAGCTTCATGAAGACCAAACATATTCAGAAGCAGCTGGATTTCTTCGTCCGCGATAAGGCGCACCATGCCTACCGCAAGCCCGCAGGGGACGCGCACGCGCTCGCAGAGACGTTTGCGGCACAGGGGCTTGACGATATGCAGCGCTCCGTCGCACGGCTGCGCTATGTGCTGGCGCAGGAAACGCCCGTCGTTTTCCCGGATGAGCGCATCACGCTGCTGCGCACCGTGCGCACCATTCCGGAGATCCACACAGAAGAAGAGGACAGGCAGCTGCACGAGACGCACGCGTTCCATGAAAACGGCCGCGTATTCAATATGTGCCCCGATTACGGGATGCTGATGGCGGACGGCTTTACGAAAAAGGCCGAAAAGATTCGCACGCAGCTGGAAAAGGCAGAAACGGCGGAGCAGAAGGAATTTCTGCAGGCCATGCTGGACGTGCTTTCCATCGTGACGGACTTCGCCGCGCGCTACCGCGAGGAGGCGCTGCGCGTAGGCAACCAGACGGTTGCGGACACGCTTTCCAAGATCCCCGCCAACGCGCCCGAGACGCTTCTCGAAGCGCTGCAGTTCCTGCGCCTGCTGCATTACGCCATGTGGTGCAACGGCAACTATCACAATACCATCGGCCGTATCGACCAGTTCCTGTACCCCTATTACCGGCACGATCTGGACGCAGGGCTTCTGACGAAGGACGAGGCGCTTGAGCTGCTGGAGGAGTTTTTCGTCTCCTGCAACCGCGACAGCGACCTTTACATCGGCATCCAGCAGGGCGACAACGGGCAGACCATCGTACTGGGCGGCTCGAACGAGGACGGCTCCGACGCGTATAACGACCTGTCCGAGCTGTGCCTGATCGCCAGCCGCGACCTGTGCCTCATCGACCCCAAGGTCAACCTGCGCGTGCACAAAAACACGCCGCTGTCCGTCTATGAGCTTGCCACGACGCTCACACAGAAGGGCCTCGGCTTCCCACAGTATACGAACGACGAAATTGTCATTCCCGCGCTGCTGCGCTGGGGCTATGAGAAAAAGGACGCCTATAACTACACGCTGGCCGCCTGCTGGGAAATTCTTGTGACGGGGTATATGGATCTTGTCAACTGGGACAGCCTGAACTTCCTCAAGACCGTGCAGGACGCCTGCGAGCATCTGCCGGAGTGCAAAACATATGAAGACTTCGCGGCGCTTGTGAAGCAGAATATCGAGGCGCAGGCCGGGGCGCTCATGGCGGAGACGAAAAACGTCTATAAAGAGCCGTCGCCCCTCGTGAGCCTCATGTGCCCGGACTGCCTCGAAAAGATGCGCGATATCTCGAAGCCCGGCAAGTATAATAACTACGGCTTCCACGGCGACGGGCTTGCCACAGCCGCCGATTCCATGGCCGCTGTCCGCAAATACGTCTACGACGAGAAGACCTTCACGCCGGAAACCATGCTCGCCATGCTGCACGCCGATTTCAAGGGCTATGAGCGCGAACAGAATATGCTCCGCTACGAAGGCCCGAAGTTCGGCAACGACGATGATTTTGTCGATTCCATCGCTGTGCAGCTGCTCGACTGGTATGCCGACGCGCTGGAAGGGAAGAAAAACGACCGCGGCGGCTGCTTCCGCGCGGGCACGGCCTCGGCCATGTATTATATCTGGCATTCGAAGGACGCGCCTGCCTCGCCCGATGGCCGCAGCGCGCATGAGGCGCTGCCCTGCAACTACTCGCCGTCCCTCTTCGCCCGCTGCGAAGGTCCGATCTCCATCATCAAATCCTTCGCCAAGCCGCATCTGACGCGCGTTGCCAACGGCGGCCCGCTGACCGTCGAGCTGTCCGACACCATGTTCCGCAATGAGGACGCCATCCGCAAATGCGCCATGTTCGTCAAGAGCTTCATGGACATGGGTGGACACCAGATGCAGATCAACGCCGTCAACCGCGACAGGCTCCTCGACGCGCAGAAGCACCCGGAGAATTACCGCAACCTCATCGTGCGCGTCTGGGGCTGGAGCGGCTACTTTGTCGAACTCAATGAGATCTATCAGAACCATATCATCAAGCGCTCGGAAATGAGCCTGTAATACCGAAAGAAAGGAAGCATCACTATGCTGGAAGCACTGAAAGAACAGGTATTGAAAGCCAATCTGGCCCTGCCGAAGCACGATCTCGTCACATTCACCTGGGGCAACGTCTCCGCCATCGACCGCGAAAGCGGCCTGATCGCCATCAAGCCGTCGGGCGTGGAGTACGATGAGATGACCGCCGACGACATCGTGCTCGTGAGTCTGGAGACCGGCGAGCGCGTCGAGGGCCGTCTCAAGCCCTCGTCCGACACGCCGACGCACGTAGAACTGTACCGGGCCTTCCCGTCCATCGGCGGCATTGTCCACACGCACAGCCGCTGGGCGACCAGCTTTGCGCAGGCCGGCGCCGGCATCGACGCCATGGGCACCACGCAGGGCGATTATTTCTACGGCCAGATCCCCTGCACCCGCAGCATGACGCCGGAGGAGATCAAGGACGCGTATGAAAAGAACACCGGCCTTGTCATCATCGAGGAATTCAAGCGCCGCGGCATCGACCCGGCACAGGTTCCCGCCGTGCTCGTCCACAACCACGGCCCGTTCACCTGGGGCAAGGACGCGGACGAGGCGGTCTACCACGCCGTTGTGCTTGAAGAGGTCGCGTTCATGAACTTCCACGCCAAACTGCTGAACCCCGCCGCAGGCCCCATGCCGCAGGTGCTGCTCGACAAGCATTACCTGCGCAAGCACGGCGCGAACGCCTATTATGGACAGGGCTGAGGCGCAGAAGGCGCTGCAGGCCTGCATCGCAGATGAGCAGGCCTATCAGTTCACGAGCTTTTCCCACCGCGACGCGTGGGAGCTTGGCCATGCGCTGGTGGACGCGTGCGAAAAGATGGGCGCGCCGCTTGCCGTGGAGATCGAGATCAATCACGTGATCGTCTTCCGCTATTACCCGGACGGCACGGGCGCATATCACGAGCAGTGGCTGCGGCGCAAGCGGAATCTGGTCAACCTGCTTGAAAAAAGCTCCCAGCGCGCGTATTACGAGCTGGAGGTCAATTGCGAGGATCAGGAACGCGACTGGCGGCTGCCGCGCAGTGACTACGCCGCGTGCAGCGGCGCGTTCCCCATCCGCATCCGCGGCGGAAGCGTCATCGGCGTCGCCGCTGTCTCCGGCCTCCCGGATCCCGGCGACCAGACCGCCCTTCTGAACGGCCTGCGCGCTTATTTTGAAGCGCATTCATAAGGCTTATTCTATGCGCTGTCACAGAGACTTCTGTATCCTGCACAGTTCAGCGCGCGCTGAATTCTGCGGCAGAATCCCTCCGCTATTGACGCGCCGACAGAACAAACGGCTCCCGTATGCAGCTGCATACGGGAGCCGTTGGCTTTGCAGATCACTCGGCAAGCTGCCACATGAGTTGGGCCAGAAGGTTCGTGATGGTTTCCATGTCGTCTGCGGGGATGTACTCAAAGCGGCCGTGGAAGTTTTCGCCGCCGGTGCACAGGTTCGGGCAGGGGAGGCCCTCAAAGGACAGGCGTGCGCCGTCCGTGCCGCCGCGGATGGGGACGACCTTCGGCGTGACGCCGACGGATTCCATCGCCTTTTTCGCGTTCTCGATCAGGAACATACACGGGGCGATCTTCTCCTTCATGTTGTAATAGCTGTCGCGCAGCGTGAGCGCTGCGGTGCCTGCGCCGTAGCGGCGGTCAATTTCCGCGCAGGCTTTTTCCATGACGGCCTTGCGCGCTTCAAATTTCGCGCGGTCGTGGTCGCGGATGATGTATTGCAGCTCCGCCTGCTCCGTCTCGCCGCGCATGGCGACAAGATGATAAAAGCCCTCGTATTTTTCCGTGTAATACGGCGTCTCCAGCGCCGGGAGCAGGCCGTGCAGTTCCATGGCGACGAGCGCGGCGTTGACCATCTGACCTTTTGCGGTGCCGGGGTGGATGGACTTGCCGCGAAGTTCGATTTTCGCACTGGCGGCATTGAAGTTGTCGTATTCCAGTTCGCCGAGCGCGCCGCCGTCAACGGTGTAAGCGTAGTCTGCGCCGAAGCCCGCCACATCAAACCGGTCGGCACCGCGGCCGATCTCCTCGTCGGGCGTAAAGGCGAGTTTGACGGTTCCATGCGGCTTTTCGGATGTAAGCAGCAGCTGTGCAGCGGACAGGATCTCCGCCACGCCCGCCTTATCGTCCGCGCCGAGCAGCGTCGTGCCGTCCGTGACGATCAGGCGCTTGCCGACAGAGTTTTTCAGCTGCGGGTATTCCTTCGGAGAAAGCATGATGTGCTTCTCTTCGTTCAGGACAATATCGCCGCCGTCGTAAGGCTCTGTGATGCGTGCGCGGATGTTCTCGCCGGGGGCGTCGGGCGAGGTATCCATGTGGGCGATGAGGCCATAGACGGGGATTTTTTTGTCACAGTTCGCCGGCACGGTGCCGTAGACGTAGCCGTCCTGATCGACGTGCGCGTCGGCAATGCCCATGTCCTGCATCTGGCGGACAAGCTCCTGCGCAAGCGCAAGCTGCCGCGCGGTGGACGGGCACGTCTCGGACGCTTCGTCCGAGGTCGTGGGATAGGAAACGAGCTTCAAAAAGCGTTCAACGACTGTCATGTGTGTGTTCTCCTTTGTGTCAGTATTGGAAAATGCTTCCGCCGACAAACTCGCGCACGATGGAGTCGCGCGGGACATACGGCGTATCGAGCGGCGGCAGGCTCCGTACCACGTCCATCAGGACGGTCAGGCCGTGCTCCGCAATAAACGCGTCGTCCAGATCGGACGCGAACTGTGGGATCTGGCGCAGGTATTTTGCCAGAATGCACAGCTCGTAATCGTGGAACGAGTCGATGTGGATGGAGGCGTTGGGTTTGTTGGGCGCGATATACTTCTGTTCGCCCGCGTTGACGGATTCGGCGCGGAGGATCGTGTCGCGCAGGGAATTGCCGCGGCCCTGATAATTGCGGATCATGCGGCGCGCCACGCGCACCTGTTCGGGGTGGATGATGCGGTCGCCGGACGTGATGATACGCGTTCTGGGCGCAACGTAAATGCCGGTGGCGCGGTCGCGGATGGGATCGAAGAGCAGGGGATTGAGCATATGGATGCCCTCGGCGATGATCACAGCCTCGCGGCTGCCCTGCATGGGGGTGTAGCCGCCGGTGCGGTTGTTGGGAAAGTCGTACCACGGCACCTGCACCGTCTCGCCGTTCGACAGCCGGTCGATGGTGTCAAGCAGCAGCTCCCGGTTGACGCACAGGGGCGACTCCCAGTCCGTTAAGTCCTTTGGCCGCTCGGAGAGCGGCAGAAAGAAATTGTCCATGCTCAGCAGGCAGACCTTGACGCCCAGATTTTCGAGATACGTCTGCAGGCGCATCGCCGTCGTCGTCTTGCCGGAGCCGGAGGGGCCGGTCAGGCAGACGAAGGGCTTGCGCGGCTGTGCGCTCAGGATCGCGGCGGCAGCGGAGCTGATCTTGTCGTGAAAGACCTCCTCACAGCGCAGAACGAACTGCGTCTGGTTCCGCATGGCATAGACAACGTCTTCAATGTCAATAACTCGCATTTTCTTCCTCCTTATGCGCGTTCCACCGCGCCATCATGCGGCGGTAGATCAGAACAAAGCAGAGCACGTGCACCGCGCTCGTCACGACCCAGCTGACAGGGTAGGACAGATACAAAACGTCAAGCGTGTGGTGCGTCTGGAAGATCGTGTAGATCCAGATGATGCGCAGCACGCACGCACCGAAGATCGTCACGACCATCGGCATCCAGCTCCGGCCAAGTCCGCGCACCATGCCGCAGCACGTCTCCATGATGCCGCAGACGAAATAGGTCATGCCCATATACGTCACGCGCACCATGCCGCTGGCAATGACGGAGGCATAGGCCGGGTCGTCCTTTGCAATGTAAATGCCGAGCAGCGGCTGGCCGAAGAAGTACAGCAGCGCGCACATCGGCACGCCGATGAGCAGGACTGTCAGGATGCAGTCGCGGTAGACGGGCTTGATGCGCTCCGGCTTGCCCGCGCCGAGATTCTGGCTGGTAAAGGTCATGGAGGCGTGATAAACGGAGTTGCAGGCCGTATAAATGAACGAGTCGAGATTGCCTGCCGCCGTGTTCGCCGCGACCACGTCCGCGCCGAAGGAGTTGATCGAGGACTGGATCATGACATTGGAAATATTGAAGATCACGGACTGAAGACCCGCAGGCAGGCCGATCTGGATCATGCGCAGGGCCTCGTCCGGGTAAAAGCGGAGCTTTTTGAGCTCCAGCCGCGCGCAGCCCTCCAGCCGCATCAGGCAGATGAGCACGAGCGCCAGCGCGAGATACTGCGAGACGACGGTTGCGATCGCGACGCCCGCCACGCCGAGACGGCAGACGATCACGAAGAACAGATTCAGCAGCACATTGACTGTGCCGGAGATGGACAGAAAGAAAAACGGCTTTTTCGTGTCGCCGAAGGCCCGCAGCACCGCCGCGCAGAAGTTATACAGAAGCGAGGCGGGCACGCCGATGAAGTAAATTTGCAAATACCGGTCGGACAGGGGCAGAACGTCCTCCGGCGTATCCATCAGGAGGAGCAGGGGACTGGCCAGGAAAAAGCCCAGCAGGAAGACCACGACGCCAAGCCCAAGCCCCAGCACGACCGAGGTGTGCACGGAGCGGGAGACGCGCTCGTCATCCCGGCAGCCGAGATAACGGGCAACGAGGATGTTGACGCCGACGGAAATGCCGATGAACGCGCCGATGAGCAGGTTGATAAGCGACGTTGTCGCGCCGACGGCGGCAAGGGCCGTGCTGCTGTCAAATTTGCCGACGACAATGACGTCGGCGGCGTTGAACAGCAGCTGTAAAATGCCGGTCAGCGCCAGCGGGACGGAAAAGCGGATGATCTGCGGCAGGGGTCTGCCCTCGGTCATCACGATCGAATTTGCTTTTGTTGCTGCCATGGGGATGGTGCCCTCCTATTTTTCTTTCAGGGTGTCGAAAAACGCAAGCCACGGTTCAGCCTGCGGCGGGTCATGCGCGAAGACGAGGCGTTCATTCGTCTGCGGGTGGAAAAACGCGATTTGATACGACCAGAGGCCGAGCGGGCCGTCTGACTGTGCGCCGTATTTCCGGTCGCCGCAGAGCGGCAGGCCGCGGGAGGAAAACTGCGCGCGGATCTGATGCGTCCTGCCGGTTTCCAGCCGGATACGCACAAGCGCGCGCCCGTCCTTCACGCCAAGCACCCGGTACGAAAGCCGGGCAGGCCGTGCGTCCGGGCCGGGGGTGTGCGTGACGAAGGTTTGCTTTTTCGCTGCGTCGCGCGTGAGAAGATCGGCCAGAACGCCCTCCGGCGCGTCCGGGATCCCCTCCAATACGGCGAGATAGTCCTTTTCAAATGTATGCGCCTGCACCTGCCGGGACAGGATGCTGTCAGCCATGCGCGACCGCGCGTAGACCATCACGCCGCCCACGGGCCGGTCGAGCCGGTGCACGACGCGCACGCAGCCGGTTTCGTCCTCTCCCAGCGCCCGGCGCAGCAGCTCCGGCATACCGCCCGGCTCGTCAGTGGACAAAACGCCCGCAGGCTTGAGACAGACAACGATTCGATTGTCGGTGTATAAAAGCTCCATTTGCGGTTCCTATGGTGGGTGATTTGTGAGGTGATGCACGGGCGCGTGCATCTATGCTCAAGTTATTATAGTATAGCACGCTTTCCCCGTTTCGTCACGCAGTTTTGCGCACGGGATAAAAAATGTCTTAAAAATTCTTAATTCTGCCCGGAAGCTTGCGGAAGTGTGATATAATAGCGCCACAAAAAGGAGGGAGCAGCCATGGAAGAGGCGATCCGCATTCTGGTGGTAGACGACGAGCCGGATATCCGGCGTATCTGCCGGATCTTGTTGGAGACGGGCGGTTATACCGTGTTGGAGGCCGCGACGGGCGCGGAGGCGGTCGAGCAGGTCCGGCAGCACCCGGAGCTTGATCTTATTTTAATGGATATCATGATGCCGGAGCTGGGCGGCTATGACGCGTGCAGCCGCATCCGGTCGTATTCCACAGCCCCGGTCCTGTTTCTGACCGCCAAGACGCAGGAGGGCGACAAGCGCCGCGCATATGATTCCGGCGGCGACGATTTTCTCGCCAAGCCGTTTTCCCACGCGGAGCTGATGATGAAGGTCGAGTCGCTGCTGCGGCGCTACCGGGTGTATAAGAGCAAATCGAGCGGGCGGACGCTCCGGCCCGGCATCGTGCTCGACGAGGAAAACCGGCGCGTGCTGGTAAACGGCCAGCCGCTGGAGCTGACGGAGACGGAGTTTTCCATTCTCCACTGCCTGGCGGAGAACCGGGGCCGCGTCGTGCCGGTGCGCACGATCTATGAGACGGTCTGGCATGAGACATATATGCCGGCGTCAAACAATACCGTGATGGTGCATATTGTGAACCTGCGCAAGAAGCTGGAGGAGGATCCGGCCAACCCGCGCCTGATCCGCACCGTCTGGGGAAAGGGCTATCAGATTGACTGAAAAGAAGAAGCATTTTGTTTCGCTGAGCGTCAAGCCGCTGTTTGTGCTGCTGCTGGGGCTGGTACTGGGTGTGTGCGTCTGCCTGCTGGCGAACTTCACCGGCGAGCAGATCATCGAACGCAGCTATATGAGCGACAAGGCTGTTTTGAAGCGCACGAACAGGGCTGCACAGGAGTTCCAGTCCTTTGTGCGGCAGAACAGCATCTCCACGCGCGACACGGATATGCTGGCCCGCTGGGGCGAGTCGAGAAAAAACTATTATATCATGCTCTACCACGACCAGCGGCAGATCCTCGAGATCGGCTGGTGGGGCGCGGACAGCGCGGCGGTCGACGCGTATTCGCTCAAGGAGCAGATGGCCAGCGTCGTCTATCCCATCGTGTTTCGCGACGGCACGTTTTACGCCGTGATCTATGATAATTCCGATTCCGGGCTCTACGATCTGTTGTGGATCGTTTCGCTGCTGCTGGGCTGCGCGGTTCTGGCGCTGACGCTGCTGGCGTATAACCGCCGCGTCGCGCGCAGAGTCGTCGCCGTCTCGCAGGAGGTGCAGTCCATCGGCGCGGGCAATCTCTATTTGCAGCTCGAGCCGAAGGGCTGCGACGAGATCTCACAGCTGACAGCCAGCGTCGAGCAGATGCGCCTGTCGCTCCTGCGCAAGACCAGCGAGGAGCAGCGCGCCCTGCAGCAGAACAGCGACCTCATCACCGCCATGTCGCACGACATCCGCAACCCGCTTACCGCGCTGCTCGGCTATCTCGATCTTGCGAAAAACGGGCAGTACCGCTCGGAAGACGAGCTGCAAAGCTATTTGGACGCCGCCTACGGCAAGGCCGAGCAGCTCAAGACGCTGACGGATGAGCTGTTCCGGTATTCGCTGCTGTTTGGATGCAAGGAGCTGCCCATGCAGATGGAAATCTATGACGCGCGGCTGCTTCTGGAGCAGCTGCTGGGCGAGAGCCGTGTCCAGCTGCAGCAGCAGGGCTTTATGGTGCAGCTGCTGCTGCCGCAGCAGGAGGTGCAGATCGAGGCCGACGTGATGTATCTGAAGCGGGTGCTCGACAATCTCTTTGACAACATCCGCAAATATGCCGACCCCGCCCAGTCTGTCGCCATCGCCGCCCTGATCGAAGACGGCGCGCTGCACATCTGCCTGTCCAACAGCGTGAACCCCGCCTCCGGCCGCATCGAGTCCAATAAGATCGGCCTGCGCACCTGTGCAAAGATCATGGCCCGGATGGCCGGCGGCTTCAAGCGCTACACGGAAAACGGGAAATTTACCGCCGAGGTCATCCTGCCCATCCGGGCAGCCGAGGTCAGTTCTTAAAAAAATATGAAAAATGCAACGCCGGGCTTTCTTTTGCGTCTTTGTTTTGGTATGATACAGACGGCAAGATAGGCCGCCTGTACTGTGCGTCAGCACAAGATATAGATTATGGACATTGGGCATGAAATGAAAAGGAGTATTACATGAAAACAAAACGGATTTTTGCGCTGCTGCTTGCGGCGCTGATGATCGTGGGCCTGTTCGCAGGCTGCTCGAAGGACGGGACGAAGGACCCCGGCAAGACCGACTCCAGCGGCTCTCTGATCGACCAGACCAAGCCCTCCCAGACAACGGCAAAATACGCCTATAAGGCCGATTATTTCGACCTTGCCGTTCCGGACGGCGTGCAGTACGTCAACCAGATCTGCGCCGCCGGCATCACGCTCTATCTGACGGCCAGCATGCAGGGGGAAGAAATCACCAACACTGACCCCGACACGGGCGAAACCTGGTCGTATTACGACTCCCGCTTGGGCGTTCTGACCATTGACCCGGATACCGGCATATGCACAGAGCTTTCCAACCTGCAGCTGCCGGAGGTTCCGGAGGGAGCGGAGGGCAGCGTCAACTGCTACAACATGATCGGCTCGGACGACGGAACGCTCTGGATGCTTGTAAACGTCTATGCGACGCAGTATGAGCTGCCCGACGATTTTGACCCCAACACGGACAGCAAGTGGAACTACCCCTCCACGGATATCAACGGCTCGTATCTGATGCACATCGCTGCCGACGGCAGCACGATCGCCAGCCTCGACCTTTCCGACACGAACAACGAGGACAACGAGGACGGCATGAGCGACAACCTCAGCTCCTTCGCCGTCGACGCCGCCGGCAATCTCTATGTCAGCGACTATAATAATATTTACGTCCTCGATGCAGAGGGCAACGTGCAGTTCAAGCTCGACGGCAGCCAGTATAACGGTAGTCTGTGCCGGCTGAACGCACAGCAGGTTGGCGTTATGTGGTACAATTACACGGACGACGTGAACGCCTCCGATGAAAACGGCCAGTACTTCGTCCCCATCGATCTGGAAACGAAGGACTGGGGCGAGAAGGTCAAGCTGCCGTCCAACGTGTGGAGCATCTTCCCGGGCGACGATGCCTATGACTTCTACTACGCCTACAATAATAACATCTATGGCTATGCCGCCAAAACGGACACGAAGGATAAGCTCGTCGACTGGCTGGCCTGCGACGTTGACACCAACAATATGTCGGGCTATGCCATGCTCTCCGACAGCCGCGTGGCCGCCCTCATGCAGGACTGGAGCACCGACCCCACGACCTATCAGCTGATCGTCCTGCACCGCGTGGACGCGTCTGAGATCAAGGAAAAGAAGGTTCTGACGCTCGCGTGCATGTATCTCGACTGGAACCTGCGCAGCATGATCGTCGAATACAACAAGACGAACGACGAGTACCGCATCAATGTCGTCGACTACAGCGAGTACGCGACCGACGACGATTACAACGCCGGCGTCACCAAGCTCACCACCGAGATCATCAGCGGCAGCGTGCCGGATATCTTCCTGACCAGCAACCTGCCGATTGATAAGTATGCCGCCAAGGGCGTCATCGCCGACCTCAATACCTTCATGGACGGCGGAAACGGCCTGAGCCGCGACTATTTTGTCCCGCAGGTCATGAGTGCGCTGGAAAAGGACGGCAAGCTCTATGAGCTGCCCACCAGCTTCTCCGTGCAGACGGCCTACGCGCTGTCTTCCATCGCGAGCCAGTATGACACATGGAACGTCGCTGCCGTGCAGGACGCCATGACACAGCTGCAGGAGGGCGCGACGGTCTTCTCCAACGGCTGGACGAAGAACACGGCTCTGTCGAACTGCCTGTCCCGCAACCTGTCTGCTTTCGTCGACTGGACGACGGGCAAGTGCGAATTTGACTCCGAGGCGTTCCAGCAGCTGCTGGCCTTCTGCAATTCCTTCCCGGCAGAAACCAGTGACGGTGACGGCGCGATTGCCTATGCCTCCTCCGCCGATATCGCCGTTGACGACGCGATGTGGGACTCCGACGCGACCCGCATCACGAACGGCAAGCAGCTCATGTCGACGATCGGGATGTACAGCTTTGACTCCTATATCTGGAACGTCTACGCGATCCGCGACAAGATCACCTTTACCGGATATCCGACCGAGGACGGCTCCGGCAGCTCGTTCGAGCTTCAGATGCCGATGGCCATTTCCTCCGTCACGAAATACCCCGACGCCGCGTGGGACTTCGTCTGCTCGATCATCAAAAAGATGAACACGATAGACGAGAACAATTACTATTACGGCTTCCCCATCAGTCAGGCCGCGTTTGACGCAGAAATGACCGACATCATGACCGAGCAGTACCAGCTGGACGAAAACGGCGAACAGGTCGACTGGGACGGCGACGGTGAGCCCGACAAGGCCATCCGGGGCAGCTATGAAACCATGGAAAACGGCGAAACGGTCTATAAGGATGTCTATGCGCTGACGCAGGAGGACATTGACCAGATCCTGGGCGTGATCAACAGCACGCGCAGCGTCTATGACTACGATCAGGAGATCCTCGATATCATCACCGATGAGGTCGCCGCCTACTTCGCCGGCGACAAGGACGTCCAGACCACCGCCAACATGATCCAGAGCCGCGTGAACCTGTACGTACAGGAGCAGCGGTAAAACAACAAAAAAAGCTCCCCTTGCCGCGCCTTACGCGGCAAGGGGAAAGCTGCGGAGCAGCCTGTAGGGGCCGACGACTCTGTCGGCCCGAGCAATGCTGCGAATTTGCCGTGGATTTCCGAAAAGTCACTGCATACTGCGGGCGGACAGAGCCGTCCGCCCCTACGCTGGAATGCGTGAGTATACGAATTCCCTGAAAAACGAAAATGCCGATAAATTCCGATTGAGATTCAGTCGGGAGTTATGAGCATTTTCCAACGCAAAGGAGACACGAAAAACGTGCAGAAGCTATCTCTCCGGTCGCGCGGGAAATATGAAACAAGACCGTCCGGGAAAGGGCTTTGGACGCGGATGAATAACAAAGTGCGCGATTTTCTCGCGTCGATGTGCTTCTCCGGGCCAAGCTTTCTTGGTATGCTGGCGTTTTATATTATCCCGTTCCTGATCGTCGTCTACTATTCCTTCACCGCGGGCCTGACCGACCACAGCTTCGCGGGTCTCAAAAACTATATCAACGTCTGGCAGAACGGCGCGTTCAAGATCGCGGTCAAGAATACGTTCACGTTCACCGGCCTTTCCGTGCCGCTGGCGGTTGTGCTGTCTTTGGGACTGGCGCTGATGCTCGAGGCGCGCATTCCGCTCAAGAGCGAGTTCCGCACGTTTTTCCTCAGCCCCATGATGGTGCCCATCGCGTCCATCATCCTCATCTGGCAGGTGCTGTTCCACTATAACGGCGTCGTGAACGAATTTCTCGCCGTGTTCGGCGCGGACAAGATCGACTGGCTGAAATCGGATTACTGCATGGTCGTCATTGTCGTGCTGTTTTTGTGGAAAAACCTCGGATACAACATGATTTTGTTCATGGCCGCGCTCAGCAATATTCCGCGGGAGCTGCTCGAGGTCGCGGAGGTCGAGGGCGCGTCGGCGGCGTACCAGTTCTTCCACATCAAGCTCCGGTATCTTTCCCCGACGGTGCTGTTCGTGACGATCCTGTCCATCATCAACTCGTTCAAGGTCTTCCGGGAAATTTACCTGCTCACCGGTAATTATCCCTATGACGGGCTTTACATGATGCAGCATTTCATGAACAATATGTTCAACTCCGCCGACTATCAGCGGCTTTCCGCCGCGGCGGTGCTGCTGGCAATCGTGATCGTCATTCTCATTGCGCTTTTGTTCTTTGTGGAGAACATCTTCGGAAAGGACGTGGAGGGATGAGAAAGAAAAAGCGGTACTTTTCCCGGGCAACGTGCTTTGTGCTCTGCGCGGTGTTCGCGCTGCTGTTTCTGCTGCCGACGGTTCTGACGATTACAAATTCGTTCATGACCCAGAGCGAGATCACGGCCAGCTACGGTCAGGTCTTCGAGAATGCCAACGACGGCAAGAGCTATATCTCCAAGACCATCAACCTCAAATTCATTCCCGATAAGGTCAGCTTCACGCAGTATTTCACGGTTCTGCTCAAAAGCCCGGATTATCTGCTGAAATTCTGGAACTCGGTGATTTTAACCGCACCGATCGTCTTCGCACAGCTCATGGTCGCGTCTATTGCGGCCTATGGCTTCACGCGCTGGCGCGGCAAGGTGCGCGACAGTCTGTTTTTCTTCTATGTGATCCTGATGCTCATGCCGTATCAGGTCACGCTGGTGCCGAACTATCTGGTCAGTGACTGGCTGCACCTGCTCAATACCCGGTGGGCGATCTTCCTGCCCGGCGCGTTCGCGCCGTTCTCGGTATTCCTGCTCACCAAATTCATGCGCCGCATCCCCATGGCCGTCATTGAGTCGGCCAAGATCGATGGCGCGAACGAGTGGCACATCTTCTGGAACATCTGCCTGCCGCAGTGCCGGAGCGCCCTCTATTCTATTGCGATCCTTGTGTTCATCGACAACTGGAACATGGTCGAGCAGCCTCTGATCCTGCTCAACGACGTCGAAAAGCAGCCGCTTTCGATGTTCCTGTCCAGCATCAACGCCGGCGAGATCGGCATTGCCTTCGCCGCCGCTGTTATTTACATGATCCCCGGTCTGCTGCTGTTTTTGCACGGCGAGGCATATCTGGTGGAGGGTATCGCACATTCTGGCTCTGTGAAAGGATAAGGGAAAACGAGATATGGAAAACGGTGTAAGAAAACGCGAATGGGTCAAAACCGCGGCCATCATCCTGCTGGCCGTGCTGCTGGTGCTGACCTTTTTCTCAAAAACGATCATGAACGCCTCGCTGCCAGAGGTCGCCACGCAGCAGGTGTCCTCCGGCGCGATCAACGCCCGCATCCGCGGCCAGGGTACCGTCGAGGCCAGCGAGGTCTATAACGTCACGATCAAGCAGACCCGCAAGGTCTCCAGCGTGCTGGTCAAGACCGGCCAGGAGATCAACGTCGGCGATACCCTCTTCGTGCTGGAAGCGGAGGATTCGGATGAACTGAAGCAGGCCGAGACTGATCTGGAAACGCTGCAGCAGAATTACGACAAGAGTCTGATTGAAGCCGGAAACACGGCGGCGCAGGAAAACCGCGACGTGCAGAATGCACGCGATGCTTATAATGAAGCGCTTGCGATTTACCGTCAGTACAGCACCATGGACGCTTCGCAGCTCGCCACGCAGAAGGCGGCGTCCGAAGCGAAGCTGAAGGAACTTCAGACGGCGAAGACCACAGTCGACAATCAGATCACGAAGATCAAGGCCGAAAAAGAGTATACGGATGCACAGGCAACGGTCACGGAGCACGAAGCGACGGTGAAGTCGCTGGAAGCGGAAAAAGAAAAGCTGCTGGAATCACTTCCGCTGTCGTACAAAGATTGTAGCAATGCATCGTATTATCAGACAGAAATAGATAAAATACTGCAAGATAGACTATATATAGAGAACCTTACACGATATGAAAAGGTATTTGCGGCGTTTAGTACATTGTGTGACAATGATTTCGCAATTATGAAAGAGTGCTATGAGGATAGATCAGATGTCTCAATGATTAAACGAATTGAGGGGAATAGTTCGTCTGCAAGGTATGATAAGGATGGAAATCCAATTGAGACTCCATCTGGATCGACAGAAGAAACTGTAATCAAATATCGTGAGGCGTTTGCCAAACTTGCTCCTTATTACTACGGCTATGAGAACCCGCGAACAGAGGGACTGCTCATTTTGCAAGATAAGATAAAAGTTGCGACAATCAACGATAAAATTGAAGCGGCCTACAGTGAAATGAGCACCGCGAAAACCATCGTCGGCAATTATGAGCGCTCCATCGAATCTCTGGAAAGCCAGAGCGAGGCGCTTGACACGCAGATCACCGATCAACAGACGGCAGTGGACAAACTCACCAGCGCGTCTTCCGCAGCTGAAACGGTCAAATCTACGAAAAAAACCCTTGAAGACCTTGTTTTCAAACAGAATCTCGGCGATTCGTCCTCCATCGACATGGAGGCGTCCAAGAAGGCCATCGAGCGCAAGCAGGAGGAGGTCGCAAAGCTCCGCGAGAATGCCGACGAGCTGGAGGTCAAATCCAGCGTGTCCGGCACCATCGCGACCATCAACGCCTCCGCCGGTAAATCCATCGGCGGCGAGGAGCAGCCGCTTGCGACCATCAACGTGACTGACCGGGGCTTTACCGTCAAAATTGACGTCACAAACGAGCAGGCCAAAAAGGTCAAGGTCGGCGATACCGCCGAGCTGGTGAACTTCTGGGGCGGCGACGCCGTCGCGACGCTTGACCAGATCACAAATTCCCAGTCTTCGGGCAATCGCACCCTCGTCTTTACACTCACGGGCGACATTCAGGCCGGGCAGAATATCACGCTCTCCATCGGTCAGAAAAGCTCGAATTACGACGCGCTCATTCCGCTCTCCGGTCTGCGCGAGGACTCCAACGGCAAATTCGTCTATGTCCTGCAGTCGAAGAATTCGCCGCTCGGCAGCCGCTATATCGCCACCCGCGTCACCGTGCAGGAGCTGGCCCGCGACGATAAGTCCGCCGCCGTCTCCGGCATCAGCCAGGGCGATTTCATTATCACGACCAGCAACAAGCCCGTGGAGGCCGGCAAGCAGGTACGGCTTGCGGATAACGGATGAAGCAGCGCGGCCGGTTTGAACGGCGGCACAGGCTGCCGAGACTCCACGGAGGGAAGCTGGCCCTCCTGATCGCGTGCCTGATCCAGACGGCGCTATCGGTATTTTGCTTCGCCATGCTCGGCCATGTGCGCGGCATGCTCGTCACGCAGTCCGCCGCCGACGTCTGGCGCGGAGACAGCGAGGACCGCTTTGCGCAGATCTCCGCATTCCCGCCTATCACAGACTCCGCATTCCGGCCTACCACAGAGACGAAAACCCTTGACGATATCCGTTCGTTCCGCGCGACGCTTGAAAACGAGTTCGTCCAGAACTCCATGGAAGCGCCTGAGGGCGGCAGCCTCTACACCGATGCCTACAGCGGCCGGACGAGCCTGTCCGTCTCCGGCAAATCGCCCGGCAGCGTGACGGTCACGGCGGTCGGCGCAGGCGGGAACTATTTTCTGTTCCACCCGTTGACACTCCTGTCCGGCGGCTACATCTCGGACGAGGATTACATGGCCGACCGCGTCGTGCTGGATGCGCAGACGGCGTTCAACCTCTTCGGCAGCAGCGACGTAGCCGGAATGGAGGTTACGATCAACGGCCGGACTTTCCCCATCGCGGGCGTGGTGCAGAGTGAGTCCGATTTTGCGACGAACGCCGCCCTTGCTGCCGGGAACGAAGCCTCGGGCGATACAAGCGGTTCGAGCACGTCCACAGCCATGATCTATATGAGTTACAGCGCACTGAACGCCATGGCGGAACTGCCCATCGACTGCTATGAGATCGTCCTGCCCGACCCCGTCTCGGGCTTCGCGAAAAAGCTCATGACCGAGAAATTCCCCATCGGCAGCGGCGCAATCGTCCAGAATACCGGACGCTTCTCCGTCTCCGGCCTCATTTCCGTGATCGGTGCGTTCGGCAAGCGCAGCATGACGACGAACGGTGTGATCTACCCCTATTGGGAAAACGCCGCGCGCATGGCGGAAAGCTACGCGGCATTGTACCTGCTGCTGGGGACGCTGCTGGCCATCATGCCGGTCGTCTGCCTGACGATCGTGCTGGTGAAATTCATCACCGGCGAAGTCCGTAAGGGCTATTATAAAGCCTCCCACGCCATTGAAGACCGCGTGGAGGAGAATAAACGCAAACACTATATCGCAGGCGGCATCTGAACACAAATCGCCCGGCTCTATCCAAAGAGCCGGGCGATTTTCAAAGCCTTCCCTGCAGGGCATCTGTTATTTAACCTGTCACCGCGTTCAGCCGGTATCCTACGCCCCAGACGGTTTGCAGGAGCTTGGGCGCTTCCGGATCGTCATGTTATCATATCCTTTGCAGACAGTATCGCATAAATCCCGCGTTATTTTGAAACAGATTTGAAACAAACGCGCTTTTTGCACACGCAGGACAACGGCTATACGATGCGATCTACTCCGCATACCAATCTGCCTGCGGGGTGATGGGCTGGGAGATATCGTAATAGGTCAGGCCAGTTTCGCCGATGACGGACAGCTGCACGGCGGTGATGCTGTCCAGTGCGCAGAGCGTGGCGGCGATGGCGCGCACAGCGTTCGCTGCCTGCTGCGCGGAGACGTCGCAGCTCATGAAGTCGTCGGACAGGACTACGCTGGCCGAGCCATTCGTGACGGAAAGATCGAGCACCTGCGTCCGGTAGGGGATGGCCCGCGTCAGATTCACGGGAACCTCGCGGCTGACAAGCGCCTGAAGCGCAAGCAGCGGAAGCTGCTCCATGTCAGCGGTACGGACAACAGCATCGCGCGCGGCGAGCAGGCCATCTTTGTCGGGATAATACAGCTGCACGACATATTCCGGCTGGTCGGCAGATGTGTCGTACAGTAAAAACTGCTCTGCCGTATAAGTGACTTCCGTCTGCCGCTGCGTGCGCACGAGGCGCACACGGTCCACGCCGTCCAGCTGCGTCATGGTGAGCGTCAGACAGGCTGCCGCCAGCGACGCCGGAAGACCCTCCGGCGCGGTTTCGTCCAGAAGCAGCGTCAGCGTGCCGTCCTCGCAGGAATCAAAGGCGCAGCTGCTGCTGAGCCCGTCCGGGAGGGAGAAGCCTTCCCCGGCAGGCGCGGTCAGATATTGCTGCAGCACAGCGTCCGGGCGTTCGTCCGGCACAGACACGGGACGTGCGGCAAGCGCGCCGATCCCGGTATCCGCGCCTTCGCCGGTGCAGTAATAGAACTGAAGCTGCGGTTCATCGGTGCTGCGGGGATAGACCGGTGCGGAGCAGCTGCAGAGCATACACGCCGCCAGCAGCACGGCAAGCAGGCGGAGCTTCTTTTTACGCATCCGGGTCGCCCTCCTCTCCGGAACCGAAGCTTGGAAACGTGACGGTAAAGCACGAGCCCTCGCCGACTGTGGAACGAACCGAGATCGTGCCGAAATTCCGCCCGACCATCTCATGTACGATGGAAAGGCCGAGTCCCGCGCCGCCGGCCTGACGGCTGCGGGCCTTGTCGACGCGGTAGAAGCGGTTGAAGATGGACTCCAGCGCGTTTTCGGGGATGCCGCTGCCGGTATCCTCCACATCGATGACAACGGTATCGTCCTCTTGCCGCACCCGGACATGGACGCTGCCGTTTTCCCGGTTGTATTTGATGCCGTTTTCCACGAGATTGAACAGGATCTGATACGCATCGTCCTCAAAGGACAAAATCGTGCAGCCCTTTTCCACACTGGCCGTCAGCTTGACTGACTGCCGGTCGGCCAGCGGCACGAGCATACGGAACACGCGCGAGAGCGTCTGCCCGACGTCGACGACCTCATGCTCACCGCCCTCTGTCTCGTCAGCCGAGGCCCGGCTGAGCGTGAGCAGCTTCTGCGCCATGCGCGTCAGCCGGTCGGACTCTGCGCCGATGTCGGCGACGAATTCCCGCATCGTGTCTGCGTCCATCTCGTTTTGCAGGATGGAGTCGGACAGCAGCTTGATAGACGCCAGCGGCGTTTTGAGCTCGTGCGAGGCGTCGGAGACGAACTGCCGTTCGGTGATCTCTGTCTGCTGCAGCTTGTCGGTGAGCTTGTTGAACTCCGCCGCCAGCGTCGCGTACTCGTCCGAGCCGCGCATCTGAATTTTGTGGCTGTATTCGCCCTCGCGCACGAGGCGCATGGAGGTCATGATCCGCCGCATACGGCTCGAACCGGTCACGGTAAACACGACCGCGCACAAAAAGATGATCCCAATCAGCACCAGCGAGCCGCGGAAGATCGTGCGCTCGAGACTTGCGATGATGCTGCCCTGCGAGGCGTCGTATTCCATCAGATACACGCACCCCACGACGGTATCATGCAGCAGAACCGGCGAGGCAGCGTAGCTCTTGAGCGTGCTGTTTTCATAGACGCAGTGAAAAAAGTCGCTGCCGCCAAGCGCCTGCACGACAGGCTCAAGCAGGACGAATTTGCCCTCGGCATTCTGGC
>HF990656.1:39715-41248 GCA_000432135.1 Firmicutes bacterium CAG:124 | reverse complement strand
TCGGCATTCTGGCCGGGGACGGAATCATAGAGCGCGCGGCCCGACGCGTCGGTCACGATCAGGCGCGTGACGTTCATATCGCCGATGACGGCGATGATCTGCTCCGCCGTCTCCTGCGTCAGCGCGTCCACGCCGGAGAACGAGGACGTGACGACCTTCAGCTTATCCTGCGCGGATGAGCATTTTGCCTTGAACATCAGATCGCGAGAGGCGGAGGCGGAATAAATATTCAGAAACACGAGCACGAGGACCGTAACGGCCATATACGCCAGCGCGTTGCGGATCTGCGAGCTTGACGGCATGAGCCGCCTGCGCCGTTCAGTACTTGAAATAGTAGCCAACTCCCCACTTGGTCAGAATATGCTCCGGCTGGGCAGGATTTTTTTCGAGCTTTTCGCGCAGCCGCCGGATATGCACGTCCACCGTGCGGATCTCGCTGCTGACGTCGTAGCCCCAGATCGCGTCGAGCAGCGTCTCGCGTGAATACACGCGGTTGGGATTGCGCATCAGAAGCTCCATGAGGTCGAATTCCTTCGCCGTCAGATCGACCGGCACGTCCTCGCGAAACGCGCTGCGGCTGCTGCGGTCAAGCGTGATGTGCCCGCAGACGAGCGTCTGCTCCGGCGTCTGTTTTTTTGCCGTACCGGCCCGGCGCAGAAGCGCCCGGATACGCGCCTTGAGTTCGAGAATGTTGAACGGCTTTGTGAGATAGTCGTCCGCGCCGTGCTCAAAGCCCAGCAGCTTGTCCATATCCTCGGACTTGGCGGTCAGCATGATGATGGGGACCTGCGAAAACTCCCGAATTTTCGTGCAGGCTTCCAGCCCGTCGAGCCGGGGCATCATCAGATCGAGCACGATCAGATCCGGCGTTTCGCTCGCCGCCAGCTCCACAGCCTCCATGCCGTCGCAGCCGGTCACGACCTCGTAGCCGTCGTTTTCCAGATTGAACTTAATGCCCTTGACGAGCAGCTTTTCATCATCTACAACCAGAATTTTCATTCGCTTTCCTCCACATAGACGTATGGCCGCAGCTGTTCCAGCAGTCCCTCTCCAATACCCTCGACGTCCAGCAGCTGTTCGACCGTGACAAATTTCCCATACGTGTCCCGGTACGCGAGAATGCGCTCCGCCGTCTTTTCGCCCACGCCCGGAAGGGCCAGAAGCTCTTCCTTTGCCGCTGTGTTCAGGCAGACGCGGGCGCTTTTTTCGGCGGCGGTGGCCGCCTTTTCCTCGACCCGGCTGCGCCATTCATCCTGCGCCGTGCTGCCGGGCGCGGTGCGCTGCGTTTCGAGAAGCGGCCCGCGCAGTGTCGCGCGGCCGAGAAAGAACGCGCCGGCGAACAGAACGATCGCCGCGCTCCATAGAACCAGCGCCGGATCAACACGCTTTTTCCGCATACAGCTGCCTCCATTTGACATACCGGGCCATCCTGTTATATAATGTGTAAAACAGTATACCATATTTTTTTGCTTCTGTACAATCCGAACAGAATAAAATGGAGATAAAAATGAAAAAAACAAAGGCTCTTTCCCT
>HF990656.1:32857-39690 GCA_000432135.1 Firmicutes bacterium CAG:124 | reverse complement strand
TTTCCCTGCTGCTTTCCCTGCTCCTGCTGCTGTCCTCCCTGACGCTGCCGCTTCTTGCGGTGGATGCCGAGACGGCGGCAGACCCGGAGCAGACGCAGACCGACAGCGCGGACGCTCCCGCAGAGGACGACAGCGTCCCGGAGGATCGGCTGCTTTCCTCGCGGACAAGCTTCTCCGTCGCGGCCAAGGCCGCGCTTCTCATCGACCTCAACACGGGCCGCGCCGTCTATGAGCAGGACGCGGACGAGCGCGTGTATCCTGCCAGCCTGACCAAGATCATGACCTGCCTGCTGGCGCTGGAAAACGGCAATCTGTCCGATGTTGTGACCGTTTCGGCCTCCGCGCTCGACGATCTGGACGCCGATTCGAGCGTCGCGGGGCTGCAGGTCGGCGAGCAGATGACGCTGGAAAATCTGCTGTACTGCATGATGCTCGTCTCCGGCAACGACGCCTGCAACGTCATTGCCGAGCATATTGCCGGCTCCGTGGCGGATTTTGTCCGCATGATGAACCAGCGTGCCTATGAGCTTGGCTGTCTCAACACGCATTTCAGCAATCCCCA
Organism: Firmicutes bacterium CAG:124; assembly: GCA_000432135.1. GTDB lineage: Bacteria > Bacillota > Clostridia > Oscillospirales > Oscillospiraceae > CAG-170. The sequence continues at coordinate 39,128 of HF990656.1, read as the reverse complement.
CGGTCTGCACGACGAGAGCCACTACACCACTGCGCGCGATCTGTCCATCATCACGCAGGCCGCGCTCAAGAGCGAGAACTTCCGCCAGATCGTCGACACCTATGAATATCAGCTGCCTGACGACAATATGCGGCAGAACATCCCTAAGCTCAAGACGACCAATATGCTGATCTACCGCTCCCTGTCCAATACGCTCTATTATTCGCGCGCGCACGGCATCAAGACCGGCTATACCAGTCAGGCAGGCCGCTGCGTCATTTCCGAGGCGACGGGCGACGGTCTTGATCTTCTGGGCATCGTCTGCGGCGCAGCCACGACGGTGCTTGACAGCGGCGATCTGCTCATGGAGAACTTTACGGAGTGCGCACGGCTGTTCGACTATGGCTTTGACAATTACTCATACCTGCCGATCATGTCGCCTCTGTACCCGGTCGACCAGGTGAAGATCAACAACTCCGCCGGCGCCGAGGCGGTCGCCGTTGCGCCGGAGGACGAGATCAAGGTTCTGCTTCCGAACGACTATGACCCTGATAAGATGGTCACGGATATCCAGCTCAACAGCGAAAGCGTCGACGCGCCCGTCCGCGAGGGCGATGTGCTCGGCTCGGTCACGGTCAGCTATGCCGGGGAGATCCTTGGACAGACGAAGCTGCTTGCCATCACCGATGTGGCGCGCTCGGAATTTTCGTCCGCCGCAGCCGGGACGGAGGCATATATCCAGAAAAACTGGTGGAAGTGGGTCGTGATCGCGATCTTTGCCGCCATCGGCGTGATTCTGGTGCTGATCGTGCTGTACCAGCTGCGCAAGCGCCGCTACCGCCGCAAGCGCATGGAGCAGCGCCGCCGCGCATTGGAGAACCAGCGCCGCCGCTTCCGCGAGGGCTACGACCTGCCGGTCGATGAGCTGGAACAACGGTAAAGGAGGGCGCTTCATATGCTGAACTGGGAATCGCTTCAGACCGCTTGCCTGTCCTGCACCAGCTGCCCGCTGTCGCAGACGCGGCACAACGTCGTCTTCGGCGTCGGCCCGCAGGACGCGGAGGTCATGTTCGTCGGCGAGGGGCCGGGCGAAAACGAAGACCTGCAGGGTGAGCCGTTTGTCGGCGCGGCGGGGAAATTTCTCGACGAAATGCTCTCGATCATCGATCTGGGCCGGGAAAACTGCTATATCACGAACATCGTCAAGTGCCGTCCGCCCAGAAACCGCGACCCGATGCAGACCGAGCAGGATGCGTGCATCAGCTTTCTGCGTGCGCAGACGAAGCTCATCCAGCCGAAGATCATCGTCTGCCTTGGCCGCATCGCGGCCATGCGCCTCATCCGTCCGGATTTCAAGATCTCCTGCGAACACGGACAGTTCACCGAAAAGGGCGGCATCCTCTTCACCGCGCTCTATCACCCCTCCGCCCTCCTGCGCGACGAAACCAAGCGCCCGGACACCTTTTCAGATCTCAAGGCCCTCCAATCCAAAGTCCGCGAGGTCTGCACAAGAACCTTATAACCGCCAAGGGACGCGCCGCAGGGCGCGTCCTTCCTGCTTTGCGGCGCGGGAGCGCCCAAGGCTTCCCCTCGGGAAACTGGCTGCGGAGCGAAGCGAAGCAGACAGATGAGGGACGACAGCAGCCGCGTTTTGCTTCAGATTATCAGAACTTCGTGCATATCATACATTTGAAATAAAAAGTTCTTGAGTTGCAATGATTTTCGGCTGCTACATATTTTTACAGTGGAAAATGAAGACCAAAGTGTATATAATAGAGTAACATCGCAGAGGAGGCTTTTGGTATGCAGATCGATCTATCGAAAAAAGAGTTCCGCCGTCTTCTGGATATGGTTTACATCGGAAACTGGATCCTCAACTCGACCCGCGGGGACGACCGCTTTGCGGATTACGATGATTTGGAATCCAAGCTCTTCGCGCTGTGCCGGGAGCAGGGCATGGATACGCTCGTCGAACGGTACGAGGGGACGGATGTGCCGTCCCGCGCCTTTTCCGACGGCGGCATCCACGAGGCCATCATGGACTATGAGGACACGGTGTTCTATGAAATTCTGGCCGAGGAGCTTGCGCGGCGCGATATGGAGTATCAGCCGGTATCCAACGACAATTACGAGGAGCTTGTCTCCCGCATGGACGACTACATTGCGGAATTCGAGGCCCACGGGACGGACAATATTCTCATTTCCGACATGGATCAGCCATAACAGAAAACGCCAATGCCGCATCGGGCATTGGCGTTTTTACGTTTCTGCATTATCCGGCGGCGCGCCAGTATGGGTCTGCGCCGAGCGCCTGCAAGGCGCTGACCGTCTCAGCGGCGGACAGGGGGATGGAATCGACATACAAACTGTCCGTCTGACCGGGAACGTCCGTGCTGACGGTGAAGATCAGGGTCAGGGGCGTATAATTGCTGCCATCGCTCTGCTTTGTGCTGCCGCTCACGTCCGCCGCGCCGAGGCGTCCCGCGTTGATATCGTCCAGACAGGCCTCGTAGACCCGCCACGCGTCGCTGCCGGTCAAATCGAGGCTTGCGCCGGTGTCGTAGGAGGAGACGTAGCACGAGAGCACGCTTTTCTCCGTGCGCGGCGTGTCGAAGCCCGCGCGGATGCGGACGCAGACGGGACTGTTATAGAGCGCGGAAAAGCGCGAAATGAGGCTGTCCGGGTCTTTCAACTCGGCGTCGTTGTAGACGATGCTGTAATAGCGCTCGGTGAGCGTGCCGTCTGCCATACGGTAGGTGATATAAAACTGCTCCGTGTAATCGGCGCCGAGCTGATATGCGTGTCTGCGGTGCTCCTGCGCGCCTTTTTCCGCAATGGCTGCCGTGTGCAGGGCAAGAACATCCTGCACAAACGCATCGTCCTGCGTGGTATACAGGCCGCTCGACTGGTAATGCGTCAGCCCGGCAGCCTGCACCGCGCCGCGCTCCGGCAAATACCGCGAGTAGCCGAACAGGTCAAACTCCGCCGCGCCGAAGGCGAGCAGCAGCGCAAGACAGCAGATGCCAAGCCCCAGCCAGCCAGACCGGAACACGTGGATCGTCTTCTGCAGAAGCATTTTTCCCACGAAATAGCCCACGAACGCACCCACAAACAGAAACAGCAGCACATACCAGAAGTTATCCGCCGTTTGGCTGGAAAACAGCTCTGCCATCAGTGCGCCGAGCACCAGCGCGCAGCCGATCGTGAATACATACAGTGCGACCGGGCGCAGCCAGCCGACCGCGATCACGTCGCCGCTGCGTTCCATTTCACGGTGCTTTAAAAGCAGGAACGCGCACAGCGCGAACACCAGCCCCAGCGCGGCCAGCGCGCCGAGATAGCCCCAGCCCTCCAGCTGCGGGTTCAATTCCATATAGTACATACCGTCGCGCTCGGCCCAGTCCGTCGCAACGCGGAAGCCGCCCTGCAGCAGCCCCAGCACCGGCGTGGCGTGCAGCGCAAACGACTGCATGGTGCTGCTCTGGCTGTAGGGCATACCGTAGACGAACGTAAAAAGCAGGTGCCGCACGATGGCTTCCAGAACAAAGAACGTAAAATTCAGGATCACATAGACGATGGGCATCGCAGCCATCTGCCCCACAACGCAGCAGACCAGCACCGCGAACGAGAAAAACAGCAAAAAGCCCAGCATCGCCGCGGCAAAGACCTGCATCGCGGGCACGAACGCCGCCGCGCCGAAGCCTGCGCCCACCGCCCATAAAAGCAGCGACGACAAGAGCGCGGGCGCAGCGCACAGCAGCACGCCCGTCAGATAATTCGTCAGAAACAGCGTCTCGCGCCGCACGGGCAGCGCAGCGTAGAAATAGGCCGTGCCCGCCCGGAACAGCCAGGAAAACAGCACCCATGCCAGAAGCCCGCCGAGCAGGAACGGAACGATGGAGGCGTTGAAGCGCGCATAGCTCAGGAGCGTTTTTTCAATCTGCACGATATAATTATCCGCACCGGACGAAAGGCCCCGGCAGAAGGAAAACAGCCGCAGCGGCAGAAGCAGCTCGTAAAGCGTGTATAGAATCCAGACCGGCGCGGTCATTTTCAGTGCCCGCCGGAAGACTGCGTGGTCAAAGCACGAGATTTTTGACGTCATAGCCGGTCCCTCCCAACTCGTAGATGAAGATCTCTTCCAGACTCAGCGGCAGCAGATCGCAGAGCATCGGCGCGCTGGCCGCCAGCTCGTCCGCGACGGTCTGCGGATCGCCGCGCAGGATCAGCGTCTGCACCCGCCCAAGCGTGCTCTCGTGCAGAATGTGAAGCGAGGGCGGCAGCGGATTCTCCGTCACGAGCTGCACCTTGACGAAATTGTCCTGCAGGTCGGACAGCGACCGCTCCAGAAGCATATGGCCCATGTGCATGATGCCGACATGGTCGCAGATGTCCTCCAGCTCGCGCAGATTGTGCGACGATACCAGCACCGTCGTGCCGTAGCCCGCCACGTCTTCAACGACCAGACTCCAGATCTGCCGCCGCATGACGGGGTCAAGCCCGTCGACCGGCTCGTCGAGCACGAGATAGTCCGGCCGCAGGCTCAGCGTCAGCCAGAAGGCCGCGTGCTTCTGCATCCCCTTGGAGAACCGGCGCAGAGGTGTCGCCTCGTCCAGCCGGAACACGTCGCGCAGCGCCGCGTAGCGCTTTGCGTCAAAGCGCGGGTACATCGTGCGGTAAAAAGCCGCCAGCTCCCGGAGCGTCCCGCCGCCGAATACGCCGAGATCGTCCGGGATATAGCCGATGCGGCTCTTGACGGCCGGGTTTTCATAGACCGGCAGACCGCCGATGGTCACGCTGCCGGAATCCTGCCGGAAAATGCCTGTAATATGGCGAATGGCGGTGGTCTTTCCCGCGCCGTTTGAGCCGACAAGCCCGTAGACCGCGCCCTGCGGCACGGTGAGCGTCAGATCGTCCAGCGCGCGCGTTGCGCCGCCGAAGGTTTTGGTCACGTGCGAAAGTTCAATCATCTGTCGGTTCCTCCTGCGTCAGAAGTGACGCGAGCGCCTCTGCGCTCAGTCCGAGCGCGCGCAGCCGCTGCGCCGCTGCCCGGAATGCGTTGAGGGCCTCCTTTTTCTGCTGCTCGGCAAGCCGGTCGACCTGCGTGACGAACGAGCCCTTCCCGGCGACGGAAAGAATGTACCCTTCCGATTCCAGCTCCCGGTAGGCGCGCTGGATGGTGTTGGGATTGATGGCCAGCTGTCCGGCCAGCTCCCGCACAGACGGAAGCCGGCTGCCGGGCGGCAGCGCTCCCGTCAGCATCAGTCTGCGCAGCTCGGCCTGGATCTGCTCATAAATGGGCCTCGGATCCCGGTAATTGATCGCGATCACGGAAGTTTTCCTCCCCAACTGTATGAACTGTATTGATACAATTATATCACACGCCGCGCATAAAGTCAACCGCATTCGACAGCACCCACCCCTGCCGATTGCGCCGCCGCTGCGGTTTTGGTTGACGGAACGCACCTCCGCGCGGTATGATAAAGAAAAAAGAAAGGCGGACAGTGCAATGAATGAACCGTATGAATTTTATGAAGCAGGCGCGGACTATGTCCGGACAAGAATGCCGTTTGCGCCGCAGATCGCGGTGATCCTCGGCTCATCGCTTGGGCCGTTTGCGGAAAGACTTCAGAATACCGTCGAGATCGACTATCACGAGGTCCCGAATTTCCCCGTTTCCACGGCCCCCGGCCACGCCGGAAAGCTGATGTTCGGCGAGCTGGCCGGAAAGAAGCTCGTGTGCCTCGCGGGACGCTTTCACAGCTACGAGGGCTACGATTTCGAGCAGCTGGCGCAGCCGGTGCGGCTTTTGAAGCTGCTCGGCGTCCGTGCGCTGATCGTGACGAACGCGGCGGGCGGCGTGAATCTTGCCTATCATCGCGGCGATTTCATGCTGATCGCCGACCACATCAAGCTCAACGGCTCCAGCCCCATGCGGGGCCGGAACGTGGACGAATTCGGCCCGCGCTTCTTTGACGTTACGCGGATGTACACGCCGGAGCTGCGCGAGCTGGCGAAGTCCTGCGCGGCAAAGCTCGGCTTTTCCGTGCACGAGGGCGTGTATTTCTTCATGCCCGGCCCGCAGTTTGAAACGCCTGCCGAAATTCGCGCCATCCGCCTGCTCGGCGGCGACGCCGTGGGGATGTCGACTGTAACGGAGGCGCTGACGGCGGCGCACTGTGGTCTGCCGCTGCTGGGCATTTCCGTGATCACCAACATGGCCGCCGGCATCACGGGCGAGGCCGTCTCCGGCGAGGAGGTCAACGAGACGGGCGCGGCGGGGGCGGGGCGG
>HF990656.1:0-32829 GCA_000432135.1 Firmicutes bacterium CAG:124 | reverse complement strand
GGTTCAGCCGCTATCTTGAAAAAATTCTGGAGGAGATGGATGTATGACACAGTTCCGGGCCGATGAAGGGCTGGCCTTCATGCTGCAATATGAAAACGTTGCGTGGTACGATGCGGGCGAGGTGCGGATTCTCGACCGCCGGATCTATCCGGCGAAAATCGAGTTTGTCCGCTGCAAAACGCACGTGGAGGTCATGCAGGCCATCCGCGACATGGTCACGCAGAGCGCGGGGCCGTATACGGCGGCGGCCATGGGCATGGCGCTGGCCGCATATGAGTGCCGGGAAAAACCGGCGGAGGAGCAGCTGGCCTATCTACAGGCAGCGGACGAAACAATCTCAAATGCCCGCCCCACAACCTACAAGCGGATGAAGCTGGTCTGCGACGGCTGTCTGGCGGCGGCAAAGCTGGCGCTTCGTGAGAGGCGTCCTGTCGATCTTGCCATCCGGGAGCACGCCGTAAACGCCAACAACCGCCGCTACAGCAAGGTAAATGAGATCGCAAGGTATCTCGTGCCGCTCATCCCAGACGGCGGCACGGTCATGACGCAGTGCTTCGGTGAAACGATCGTCGGCATGATGCTGAAGGAGGCGAGGCAGGCCGGGAAGACCTTCCGCCTGTTCTGCCCGGAGACGCGGCCTTATTTTCAGGGAGCGCGCCTCACGGCCACGGTCTGCCATGATATGGGCTTCGACGTGACCGTCATCACCGACAATATGCCCGCATTCGTCATGGAGCGCGAGCACGTGGACCTCTTTACCTGCGCGGCGGACGCGATCTGCCTCGACGGCTATGTCGTCAACAAGGTCGGGACGCTCCAGATCGCCATCTGCGCCAATCACTTCGGCATTCCAACCTTCGTTACCGGCGCGCCGGATATCGGCCACGAGACAAAGGACACCGTCAAAATCGAGATGCGCGACCCGGAATTTACCCTGCAGGCCATGGGTGTGCGCACGGCGGCGCAGGGCGTGAAGGGCTATTATCCCGCCTTCGATATGACCCCGCCGCACCTCATCTCCGGCATCGTCACCGACCGGGGCGTGTTCTCCCCATTCGATCTGCACCACTACTTCGCCGGCGGCGGAGCGGGGGAGTACGATACTGTAGTCTGAGTCTGCGGGATCCTGCAATTTGCGCATAGTCAGACCGCACGCCTCTTGCGTTTCCGGCGGGGCTTTGCTACAATGTGTGCGGACAAATGCCAGACAGAAGGGAAGCGATCCTCATCGCAAGCACAAATGCCAGCCGGCCGTCCAAGAAACGGATCCTGACGGTCTGCGTCAAGCTGTTTCTTGAGCAGGGCTATAAAAAAACCACCGTCGCCCAGATCGTGCAGCAGGCGTCGGTTTCCAACAGTATTTTTCAGAATATTTTCCGCGCCAAGGACGGCGTACTGACCGAGCTGGCGCAGTTCATGTTCTCCAATCAGTTCGCCATGGCCCGCAGCACGGCGGGCACACAGCTGCCGCCGATCTATGTCTACGCCGTGGAGACGGCCATTCAGATGACGCTGACGGAGCTGAACGAAAATCTGCGCGAGATCTATATTGAGGCGTACACGCAGAAGGAAGCGTCGGACTATATCTTCCGCGAGACAGCAAAGGAGCTTTACCAGATCTTTAGCCCCTATCAGCCGGAGCTGACCGAGCAGGACTTCTATTTTATGGAGATCGGCTCCGCCGGGATCATGCGGGGCTTTATGGCGCACCCGTGCGACGAGGCGCTGACACTGGAAAAGAAGCTTCGTACGTTCCTCACCATGAGCCTGCGGTCGTACCACGTCCCGGAGGACGAGATCAAAAAGGCCGTGGACTTCATCGGCGGCATGGACATCCGCGCCGTCTCCGAGCGCGTCATGCACGAGCTGTTCAAGGCGCTTGCCATGCGCTTTGAATTCACACTGTAATAATTTTAGAACGAGGCCGCTGCGCACCGCAGCGGCCTCGTTTAAGCGTGTCAAAAAAGTCCGATCATAATCGATATAGCGCTGCTTCGTAGGGACGGACGACTCTGTCCGCCCGCTGGATGCAGTGCTTTTTTCGGAAATCCAGAGCGAATCCGTATGCACTTCTCCACTTGCCTGTAGGGGTCGATGCCTACATCGACCCGGCAGATTGCACCGTTTTTACGGAAATCTGCGGCGAATTCGTAACTTCCCGACGGGCCGATGTGTACCGGCAAGCGGCAGACCCACATCCGTAACGCTCCTTCGTCGCGAACGGCTGTGACCGGCATCGGGTAACTCTCCTTCGTCGCGAACGGCTGTGACCGGCATCGGCCCCTACAGAGTACTGCGAGAATTTGCGGCTGCTCATCGGGCGGACAGAGGCGTCCGCCCCTACGCCAGCCTCGGAAACTCTACACAAAATAGGAAAACAATAGTTTTTTGACAGACTGGAACGAGGCCGCTGCGCACCGCAGCGGCCTCGTTTCTGTTACGATTCCTTCCACGCCATCCCTGACGCCCGCTATTTTACCGCCCCGGAGCCCGTCTTCTGGCCTGCAATCCTCGAACTCGTCCTGAGCGGATACCGGATCCAGTAAATATTTAGGAAAAATTAAGAGATTTCAGGGAAAAGTTGTGATACACTGGAAGAAAAATAAGGAGGAATGCATCATGAAACGCTGTCTGATTCTCATGCTGCTGCTCGGCCTGCTCCTGACCGGCTGCCGGAAGCAGACGCAGCCGGAGCAACTGCCCACTGCGGAGACAATTGACACACAAGCCAACACCGAACCCGCTGCACAGACACCGGAGCAGACGCTGACGCTCGGTATGATCGACTTTGACTCGGAGAAGAGCGTGCTCCGCAGTATGATCCAGAGCTATAATTTCTCCGGCGCACCGTTCAGAATCGAAATCCTCAACTACGCCGACGGCGCGGAAAGCCGCGCAGACGCCGTGACGCGCATGACGACGGAGCTGCTGGCTGGAAACGTGCCAGACCTGCTCGATTGCAGCGATTTGAGTGGTGCGCAGTACGCGGGCTACGCAAAAAACGGCATTCTGCTGCCGCTGGACGGGATGCCGGACGCGGAGCTTCTGTCCGGTATTCTGAAGCCGTGCTATGTGGACGGGACGCTCTATTCCGTCGTCGGGGCTTTCGCGCTTGACCCGCTGTTCGGCCCGGCGGAGAAGCTCGGCGCGTCGCTGGAAACGTCGGTCGAGGACGTGCTGTGCGGCGCAGTTCCGGACGTTAGCTTTTTCTGGGGCGGTGAGGATCTGCTCAGCGTCTACTGCCGCCACGCGGCGGAGCAGTATCTGGACTATGATACACAGACCGCCTCCTTCGAGAGCGAGAAATTTTTGAATATTCTGACGGCCTGCGCGGCCATTTCTTCCGCGGTGCCTGCCCCGGACAGCATCATGCAGCAGCCGATGCGCTCCGCCGCGATGTACCGGTCCATGCAGATTTCCTGGTACCAGCAGACCGGCGGCGCGTTCCGTGTGCTTGCCCTCGACTCGGACGGCGGGACGGCATATCAGCCGGTTCTGCAGCTTGGCGTCTGCGTCGGCTCCACCATGCAGGAAGCGGCGGAGGAGGCGCTGCGGAATATGCTGCAGGAAGACTTCCAGCTGACCATTGCAGACGCGTTCCCCGTCAACCGCGCTGCGCTGCGCGAGCTGATGCAGAAGGAGATCGAAGCGCAGAAGGCCGAGCAGCAGACGGCCATCCGAGAGGAGGGCCGCGTCGAGATTGGAGAAGCGGGTGATCTTGCATTCCTGTTTGACGAAGCCGCGGCTGACGATCTGATGAACGTTTTGGAGCATGCAGACTGCCGCTCCTGCGGCAGTCAGGAAATTCTGATGATCATTCTTGACGAGGCGGACGCCTTTTTCAAGGGCCGGAAAACCGCGCAGGAGGCGGCGCAGGTCATGGACAGGCGTGCGGCGCTGTTTATCGCGGAAGCAGGATGATACAGCCGGGCGGCAGCGGATATGCCGCCCGGTTCTTTCTGTTGACAACCGTAATCAAAGGTGCTATGCTATGATTACAGACGTAAACAACAGGAGGGCGACACGGTGAACAGAATCGATCTGACACAAGCGGAATGGCAGCTTATGGAGAAGCTCTGGGAGCACGCGCCGCAGACCGGGCGTGAGCTGACGGAGGCGATGGCGGCGCAGACCGGCTGGAACCGCTCGACGACGCTGACGCTTCTGCGGCGGCTGATGGAGAAGGGGGCGGTGCGCTGTGACGCGCAGGGACGCAAAAACGTCTTTTATCCCGCCGTCCGCCGCGAGGATGCAGCCGCGCAGCAGACGCGTGATCTGCTTGGCCGCGTGTATAAGGGGAGCCTGAGTATGCTCGTCAGCGAGATGACGAAGCGCGAGGCGCTCCCACAGCGCGAGATCGACGAGCTGCACGCACTGCTGCAGGAGATGGAGGAGAAAAAGCACCATGGCTGAATGGTTTGTTTCGTCCGCCGTGTTGGCGGCGCTGCTCATCGGCGCGCACTATCTGCTGCGCGGGAAAATCAGCGCAAGATTGCAGTACGCACTCTGGCTGGTGCTGCTCGTGCGGCTGCTGCTGCCGCTTTCCGTCGGGAAAACCGCCCTCAGCGTGGCAAATCTCCTGCCGGAGGCTGAACCGGCCGCTGTCATACAGGCGGAACCTGCCGCTGTGCCACCCGCGCAGGCGGCCAGTACACCGGAACCGGCTGCGCCCGCAGCGCCGGTGCAGACGCCCGCACAGCCGGTGCAGCGCCCGGCGTCTACGCCTGCGCAGACGGAAACGAGCAGCGCGGAACCGGCAAAAGCTGCACAGAAGCCCGCCGTTTCCGTGCGGAAGATATTCATGCTTGTATGGGCCTCCGGCGCGGCTTTGCTGGGCCTATGGTTCCTGCTCTGCAACTTCCGGTACGGACGGCAGCTGCGGGCGGGCGTTCTGCACGCGATTGCGCCGAAGGAGGGCCGTCCGGCTGTCCGGCTGACGCGAACCGCGCTGTCGCCGTGCCTGTTCGGGCTTTTCCCGCCCGCGATTTACGTGACAATGGACTGCGCGCAGGACGAGCAGCTGCTGCACCACTGCGCGGAGCACGAATATACGCATTATCTCCACCGCGACCACATCTGGGCCGTCCTGCGCGGCGTGTGCCTCGCGCTGCATTGGTTTGATCCGCTGGTGTGGTGGGCAGCGGCGCTTTCCCGCACCGACGCGGAGCTCTTCTGCGACGAGGATACCGTCCGCCGTCTCGGCGAGGACGCACGTGTGGATTATGGCCGCTCGCTCATCCGCATGACGTGCCGCGAGCGGGTCGATCCCCTCAGCGCGGCGACGACAATGTCGGGGCGCGGCGGGCAGCTCAAAACGCGCATCATTTCCATCACAAAGCACCCGAAAACCGCAATTCCCGTCCTGATTCTCGTGCTTCTGCTCTGCGCCGCGGCAGTCGGCTGCACCATGACCGGCGCGAAGGATGCCGCGCCTGCACAGCAGACGCCGGAAAAAACAGAGGACACGCCCGAGGAACTGGAAGCAACGGCAGATACACGCGAGGAGCCGGAAGCGGCGGTGGAATTCACCACCACACAGGACACGGTCACGCTCAGTGTCCCGGCACGATACGAAAACGAAATCACTGCGGACGATTCGTTTATGATCGAAGCGCCGGAGACCGGTGAGCATGACTTGGACGATGTGCTGTTCTCCTTCTACGACAAAAGTCAGGCGGCAGAAGACCGCCTCGGCCTCGTCTGGGCGATCCGCGCGTTCCAGTTTGAAGACCCGGCGGAGCTGGTCAAGGACGGCGCAGACCGATGGGTCGAGGAAAATCTTATGGCGCTGAACACGCATCTGCTCGGCACACGCGGCAGCACGGCATATTATTTCTTCTGCCTGAGCCCGTCGGACAAGGCGGTACGGCAGTATGACAGTTCGGACACAGCGGCGGTCAGCTCGTATTACCAGCACGCAGCCGACGGCTTGGATATCTTAAAGGATTTTGTTGTCCGCAACGGCCTTGCGCCGGTGGAGGGCGCGGTCGACTGGGAGGCGTGGTATCAGGAATTCATTCTGCCGCGCATTGAGGCCGAAACGGACCCCGCCGCGGACGCGGCATGGTTCGCCGCGCGCGAGCCGGTGGAGCAGTGGCCCAAATTTACCGTGAACGGCACGTCGATCTATGATCTGACACTGGACGATATCCAAAATGTTTACGGCACATATGAACGCATTTTACACTGGGTGTACATCCAGACAGACTACTATGACGTCGTAGAATTTGCGGACGGCTCGCAGGCTGCGGGTTGGATGAACAAGGACGGCACAATCCACTATCCGAACGCCGCATATCTGCGGCTGGATGCCGGGGTCGAGGCCTGCGGCGTCCGCTTCGGCGAGGATTACCGCGAGGCGGCGAACCGCTTCCCGCGTGACGCCGAGCCGGTATTCGAGCAGTTCGACGAACACACGGCGCGGCTGATGCTCGGCGGCGAGGTCAGTTACATGGGCAAATACAGCTGCATTGCGTACACGGACGGCATTCCCACAATGCTTGTCGTGTGCGACGAGACAGTCATGACGTTCCATATTGAAAACGGCGTGATCGCCGCCGTCAGCTGGATGGCGCCGGAGGAATCCATGCAGCTGCCCATCGCGGAGCAGCGCATGACGATCGACCCGAGCCTTCTGACGGATGAAAACCTGAAACGCATTCTGATCGGCCCGGAAATTGCGCTCGTCAACGACGGATTCACGTTCAATACGCCTGCCAATCTGTCTTCTCAGCAGTTGCTTATGCTGTTCCTGTTCTGGTCGGCGGACTCCACGCGCGATGACTACATTCAGGCCGACGGGAAATATCACTTCACGCAGGACTTTATCAACGATATTCTTTCGCAGCACTTCGGCACCGGCTGCTTCCTATTTGACATCACGCAGTGCGGAGACTATGACGCATCAGACGGCACGGCAGTCATTGAGAACGTGTCCGGCTTCGGCGGCGGCCCGGATCTGCGCATTGCGGACGTGCAGGTGCTGGAGGGCAGCACCGTACAGGTCACGGCGGATTTTTATAACGCCAACCCGTTCTTTGACAACAGCGGCGGTGAGATTCGCTATGCGCGTAAGGTCTATATGCTCGAATTTTACAGCACCGGTGTGCTGTTCCATTCGGCACGGTTCATGCCGCTTTCGGAGGACGATCTGCGGGCGGCCCTGCAGCTGCATACCGGCGAAACGACGGACGATCTGGCGCAGCTGTTCTGGACGTATGACAGCCAGAACCGCAATCTGCTGGGCAGTCTGCCAAGCGGCGACTGGACAGCGCTGCCGCTGACCGAAGACGCGTGGGACGGACTTTCCCTGTTCGTCTACGAGCGCTATGCGCGCGAAAACAACTGGCCGCTGACAATCAGTGAGACGGATTTCGACCATACGCTCGTCCGCTATTTCCCGCTGGGCCGGTACGGCTGGGAAGACCGCAGCTCGCACTATCTGACCTATCAGGATGGAACCTATACCCGCACCGTCAACGACAACCACGGCGCGCGGTACTGCTACCTGAAAAGCGTCTCAAGTCTGACAGACGGGAGCTTCCAGCTGGTGTTCCGCTGTCTCGACGTGCCGGAGCTCACGGAGTACGCGGACGCGTCTGCGGACGTGCGCGCGGTCTATGACCACGCGGGCGCGGAGGAGCTTCAGCCGCAGGAATTCCGTCGGGCCGTGTACCGCGCGTTCGCCGACGGCGTCATTCCCACCGGAAACAGCATGACGGAGCTGACCGTGACCGTCCGCCTGACCGGCGAAGCGCTGTATCCGTTCCAGTTCCTGTCGGCCAGTGATGGATAACCAGAGCGGGATTTTCGGCGGCTTCCTTGATGGTCAGCTGCAAAGCTGCTTGCTCTGCTGTAGGGGCCGACGACTCTGTCGGCCCGATAAATGTTGCGAATTTGCCGTGAATTTTCGTTAAAGCGCTGCGTTCTGCGGGCGGACAGAGTCGTCCGCCCCTACGCCCAAATTGGTAAGCACTTTCAAGAAATAGGTTGACAAATGTAGCCTTGCGTGCTATGATGGGTCTACAAAAGTAAACCAAGGAGGGATATCCTGTGCAATTATGCCAAAGCGAATGGACCGTGCTGCAAAGCCTGTGGGAGCGGCAGCCGCAGACGCTCATGCAGCTGGTGGAGGATTTAAAGCTCCGCGCCGGATGGTCGGCCAGCACGAGTAAGACCATGGCCGCCCGCATGACGGAAAAGGGCCTTCTGCGCTACGAGGGCAAGCCCCGGCGCTATTACCCGAACGTCACCCGCGAGGAAGCCGGGCTGGAGGAAACCGAGCAGCTGCTTTCCCGCGCGTTCGGCGGGAAGCTCGGTCTGCTGGTCAGCAATTTCGCTGACCACGGAAAAATCGGAAAGGATGAACTTGAAGAACTCTATGCCATTTTGGACAAGGCTGCGGGCCGCGAAGACTAGGGGAGGGGAGTCATGCTGGAAATTCTCATTTCATCGACTGTTCTGATCCTTGCGCTGACCGCGCTTCGATTTTTCCTGCGCGGGAAACTCAATCCGCGCCTGCAATACGCGCTCTGGCTGCTCGCCGCGCTGCGGCTTTTGCTGCCGGTCTCGCTGGTCAGAAGTCCGGTCAGCGTGATGAACGCTGTTCCGGACGTGCCCGCCGCCGTGCAGCGGCTGACTGCTCCGGAAAATCGCCGTGCCCCGCAGACGGACAATACGCAATCCCCGGTGCAGACTGCCTCTGAGACGGAGACTGCGCCCACAGAGGCGCAGATGCAGCTGACGGGCAGCACGATTTTGAAACTCGTCTGGCTGACTGGCGCGGCAGCGATGGCGCTGGCCGTTCTGGCGCAGAATCTGCTGTTTCTCCGGAGACTGAAAAGGATCCGGCGGCCGTTTGCCTGCCCGGAAAGCCCGGTTCCGGTCTGGCTGGCTTATGGCCTGCCGTCGCCGTGCCTCGCGGGGCTGTTCAGGCCTGAAATTTATCTCACGTCCGAAGCGGCGCAGGACCCGGAGACACGCCAATTCGTCCTTCGTCACGAGCTGGCGCATTATCACGCGCGGGATCAGCTCTGGAGCCTCCTGCGCCTCATCTGCCAGTGCCTGTACTGGTTTGACCCCTTCGTGTGGCTTGCCGCGGCGCTTTCCCGGCGCGACTGCGAGCTGGCCTGCGACGAGCGGGTGCTGAAAGACCTCGACTCCGGCAGCCGGGTAAGCTATGGCCGCGCGCTGCTCAGCCTTGTCGCGCCGAAGCGGGCGCGGGGCCAGCTGCTGTCCTGCGCGACGACGATGCAACTGGGCCGAAAGAGCCTCAAAGAGCGCATCACCCTCATCGCGAAAAAGCCGAAAATGGCGGCGTATACGCTTGTATTTGTGCTGGTCTTAAGTCTTGTTCTGACGGCCTGCACGTTTACCGGCGCGCCCGTGCAGCCGGAGTCGGAACCTGTACCGGAACCCGTACAGACAGAACCGGAGCCGATACAGCCGGAGGAACCGCCGGCTGATACAGAAGCGCCCCAGCCCGTCGAGGATGACCCGGAGGCAGGCTTCCAGATGGCGTTCCCGATGCTGAATTACGCGTCGTTCCAGCGCTATCTGGACGAGCACCCCGAGACGCTGGACGGCGGCTGGGAGCATATCCGCATCAACGAAGCGGGCTTCGACGACGCGGGCACGAGCATCGAGACGCAGCAGGGCGATCAGGTGCTGGCCGTCGATGCGGAATACGGTATTGTGCTCGTGCGCATCACCGGCGACGGCTATCGCGGCGTGCTGGCCATCTGCCGGTACCCGGAGCTTCTGCGGCTGGAAATGGCTTCGACCTATGGCACGGAAGGGGAATTGGCGGGCAAGATCGCGTCCGACCACGGCGGCATCCTCGCCATGAACGCTAACGGCTTCCAGGACCCCAACGGCAAGGGCAACGGCGGCCAGCTTGCAGGCTGGTGCATGGCGCAGGGTGAAGAACACGGCTATCACTTCGGCGGCGACGTCTACCAGCGCGTCGAGCTGAGCGAAAACGGCCTCGACTGCCGCATCGTGCCCGCGTCCGACCCGATCGGGGAGGGAACGTACAACGCCGCCGAATTCACGCCCGCGCTGATCAAAGACGGCGAAAAAATTGAGGATTCCTTCTGGACGGGCGAACAGCCGCGCGCGTGCTTCGGCACCGGCGATCAGGGCGTTTATATGCTCATCATCGAGGGCCGCTACCCCGACGAGGGCATCCGGGGCACGAGCGTCAACACGTGCTCGGATATCCTGCTGGCCTACGGCTGCCGGAATGCGTTAAACATGGACGGCGGCTCAAGCGCGATCTTGTGGTACGACGGCGAATACGTCACGCAGTCGTCGTCCTCGTTCCTGCGCTACACCGGCGGCCGCCCGCTGCCGAACGCATGGGTCTACGGATGAATTTTCATGTTGACAATCGCAGGAAATGTGGTAAAATATCTGCGATATTGGAAAACCGCGTTGAAAAACCGAGCGTTCCGGTGCAGCTTTCAGAGAGAAGGGGACGGTGAAAGCCCTTCAGCAAACCTGTTCGCAGCCAGTTTGGAGCGGCCGCGCGAAAGCGCGGCGGGTGCTTCCCGATACAGGAGCGCCGAGATGTGCGCAAGCACAATCAGGGTGGTACCGCGACTGACCTCGCCCCTGTCACAGGGGCGGGGTTTTATATTTTACTCAGAATTTTTCTTTCCACTGCACCTCTTGCCTCTCCCTTTGGGAGAGGTGTCTGAGCGAAGCGAGGACGGAGAGGGGAAACAATGACCAAAACCCTCTCAGTCACCTGTGGTGACAGCTCTCCCGGAGGGAGAGCCAAGTGCCCTCTCAGTCGCCTGCGGCGACAGCTCTCCCATAGGGAGAGCCAAGGGCCGTCTCCGGCACCGTGTATCGTTTAATTTTTAATGTATATAGAAGGAGTTATTCATCATGGCACACAAGGCATACGGACTCAATGAGCTGCGCGAGATGTACCTGAAGTTCTTTGAAACGAAGGGCCATCTGCGTCTGCCGAGCTTTTCTCTCGTTCCGCAGAACGACAAATCCATCCTGCTGATCAACGCGGGTATGACTCCCATGAAGCCGTGGTTCACCGGCGAGGAAGAGCCCCCGCGCCACCGCGTCACCACCTGTCAGAAGTGCATCCGCACCGGCGACATTGAAAACGTCGGCCATACGGCCCGCCACGGCACGTATTTTGAGATGCTGGGCAACTTCTCCTTCGGCGATTACTTCAAGAAGGAGGCCATTCCCTGGGCATGGGAATTCCTGACCAGCCCCGAGTGGGTCGGCCTTGAGCCGGACCGCCTCTATCCGTCCGTCTTCGCGGGCAACGAGACGACCCCCGCAGATGACGAGGCCTTCGCCATCTGGCGCGACGTGATCGGCATCCCCGAAAACCGCATCTTCCGCTTCGGCAAGGAGGATAACTTCTGGGAGCATGGCTCCGGCCCGTGCGGCCCGTGCTCGGAAATTTACTATGACCGCGGCGAGCAGTACGGCTGCGGCAAGCCCGGCTGCACCGTCGGCTGCGACTGCGACCGCTATGTCGAGGTCTGGAACATCGTCTTCTCCCAGTTCAATAACGACGGCCACGGCAATTATACCGAACTCAAGCAGAAGAACATCGACACCGGCATGGGCCTCGAACGCCTTGCCTGCGTGTGTCAGAACGTCGCGTCCCTGTTCGACGTCGACACTGTCATGAACATCACGAATAAAGTCTCCGAGATCACCGGCGCACACTATGAGGAGTCCGACAAGACTGACGTGTCCCTGCGCGTCATCACCGACCATATCCGTTCGTCGACCTTCATGATCTGCGACGGCATTCTCCCCTCCAACGAGGGTCGGGGCTACGTCCTGCGCCGCCTGCTGCGCCGCGCCGCGCGTCACGGCAAGCTGCTGGGCGTGAACGAACCGTTCCTCTATCAGGTCGTGGACACCGTCGTCCATGAAAACGAGTGCCAGTACCCCGAGCTGCGCGAAAAGCAGTCCTATATCACCCGCGTCATCCGCACCGAGGAAGAAAACTTCGCCAAGACCATCGATGGCGGCATGAAGATCTTCTCCGAAATGCTCGAGAGCCACAAGGCCAAGGGCGAGACGACCTTCTCCGGCGCGGACGCGTTCAAGCTCTATGACACCTACGGCTTCCCCATCGACCTGACCAACGAAATGGTCGCCGAAGAGGGGATGCAGGTCGACGAAGCGGCCTTCAAGCAGCTCATGCAGGAGCAGAAGGTCCGCGCACGCGAGGCGCGCAAGGCGCTCGGCGACCTCGGCTGGGCCGGTGTGGAATTCGGCAAGGAGATCCCCGCCACGACCTTCATCGGCTATACCAACATGGAAGCCGAGGGCAAGATCGTCGCCATCGTCGCCGACGAAGAGCTTCAGGGTGCGATCACGTCCGGCACGGATGCAATTCTTGTCCTCGACCAGACCCCGTTCTACGCCGAAATGGGCGGCCAGGTCGCCGACCATGGCACCATTCACACCGAAACCGCCGAATTCACCGTCACCGACGTGCAGAAGAACAAGGGCGGCAAGTTCATGCACTACGGCAAGCTCGTCTCCGGCTCTCTGGCCGTCGGCGATACCGTGACCGCGTCCATCGATGCCGCCCGCCGCAAGGCCATCATGCGCGCCCACTCCGCAACGCATCTGCTGGACTATGCTCTGCGCACGGTTCTCGGCGACCATGCCCATCAGGCAGGCTCCCTTGTCGAGCCGGACCGCCTGCGCTACGACTTCACACACTTCTCCGCCGTCACCGCAGACGAGCTGGTCAAGATCAGCCGCCTTGTCAGTGAGCTTGTGCTGGACGGCATGTCCGTCGAGACGAAGGAAATGCCCATCGCGGAGGCGAAGAAGCTCGGCGCGATCGCCCTGTTCGGCGAAAAGTACGGCGATGTCGTGCGCGTCGTGAACATGGGCGGCAAGTCCGTTGAGCTTTGCGGCGGCACCCATGTCGATAACACCGCCAAGGTCGGCCCGTTCCGCATCACGAGCGAATCCTCCGTTGCCTCCGGCGTGCGCCGCATCGAGGCCGTCACGGGCGAAGCGTTCCTGAATCTCGTCGATGAGATGAATATGCGCCTGGTCAAGGCTGCCGAGCTGCTGAAGACCACGCCGGTGGAGCTGATCAACAAGGCCCAGAGCAGCATGAACGAGATCCGTGAGCTGCACCAGACCATCGAGCGCATGAAGGACAAGCTCTTCGCGGGCGATGTGGACAGCCTCATGTTCTCCGCCAAGGACGTAAACGGCCTCAAGGTCGTCACGGCCAGCCGTGAAAATACCGATGCAAACGATCTGCGCAAGCTGGGCGATTTCCTGCGCGACAAGAACCCGAACACCGTCGCGGCTCTCGGCGCTGTCAACGGCGAAAAGGTCACGCTGCTGGCCGTCTGCGGCAAAAACGCCGTCGCACGCGGCATCAAGGCGGGCGATATCATCAAGAATATTGCGCCCATCGTCGGCGGCAAGGGCGGCGGCAAGCCGGATTCCGCCATGGGCGGCGGCACGAACGCCCTCAAGCTCGACGACGCGCTGGCGGCTGTCGACGATTACGTCGCGGCCAATGTCAAGGACTAAGGAGGAAGCACCATGTCTGATTGCCTGTTCTGCAAAATCATCGCGGGCGAGATCCCGTCCGCAAAGGTCTACGAGGACGACCTCTGCTATGCCTTCAAGGACATCAGCCCCCTTGCCCCCACACATTTCCTCGTCGTCCCGAAGCAGCATTTTGCCTCCGCCGCTGAGGTCACGCCGGAAAATGAAGCCGTGGTCGGCCACATCTATACTGTCATTGCCAAGCTTGCCCGGGAAATGGGCTTTGCCGACGGCTACCGTGTGGTAACGAACGTCGGCGAGCTGGCCGGGCAGACCGTCCATCACATCCACTTCCACGTGCTCTCCGGCAAGCAGCTGGGCAGCTTTAACTGAGGTTCCAATATTTTTACAATTTTCCCTGCCATGCCGCCCGCATGGCGGGGAATCTGTTATTTTCCCATCAAAAACGCACGGAAGGACTTGAAAAAGGCTGTAGTGTATGCTATCATTGGTATATATGCCAGCGGAGTCATCCCTCATTCCCTCCGGCTATGGCATTGGAAACGTTTTAACCCTCTCTCCTTCAAGCAAGCAAATCCGGGCTTCCCTGCTTCGGCTGGGAAGCCCAACCCCCCTCTGTGACAATTGCATCGTATTCGGCCCACACCTCCTGCCCTTTACCAGCTGTAGTTTTATTTTATCTTCTAAATCGAACAAATTTTCTAATAATGCTTGCATTGGATCCGCCTTCGGTGGTATGATAGGGACAGAACCTGAAGGGAGGCGGAACGGGTGTATCTGGCGATCGATCTGAAATCCTTTTATGCGTCGGTGGAATGTGCGGCGCGGGGGCTTGACCCGTTAAAAACAAATCTCGTTGTGGCGGACGCGGCGCGGACGGAGAAAACGATCTGCCTGGCCGTCTCGCCGTCCTTAAAGGCGTATGGCATCGCGGGCCGGGCGCGGCTGTTCGAGGTGGTGCAGCGCGTCGAACAGGTAAACGCCATGCGGCGGCAGCACGCGCCGGGCCGACAGCTGCGCGGCCAGAGCGAAAACGCGGACACGCTTGCCGCGCACCCGGAGCTTGCGCTCTCCTTCATCACCGCGCCGCCGCAGATGGCGAACTATATACGTGTCTCCACGCAGATCTATCAGATCTACCTCAAATATTTCGCGCCGGAGGACATTCACGTCTATTCCATCGACGAGGTCTTCATCGACGCATCGCCGTATCTGCGCACCTACGGCCAGACGCCGCAGGAGTTGGCGCGGACGGTCATTCTGGACGTGCTGCGCACGACCGGCATCACCGCGACCGCCGGGATCGGCACGAATCTGTATCTGGCGAAGGTCGCCATGGATATCGGGGCCAAGCACGTGGCGCCGGATGAAAGCGGCGTGCGCATTGCCTGCCTCACCGAGCGCAGCTACCGCGAAACGCTCTGGACGCACCGGCCGCTGACGGATTTCTGGCGCGTCGGACGCGGGATCGCGAAAAAGCTTGAGGAAAAGGGCCTGTTCACGATGGGCGATATCGCCCGCTGTTCGCTCGGCAGGCCGGATGAATTTTACAACGAGGAGCTGCTGTACCGGATGTTCGGTGTGAACGCGGAGCTGCTGATCGACCACGCATGGGGCTGCGAGCCGTGCACGCTTGCGGACATCAAGGCCTACCGGCCCCAGACGCACAGCGTCAGCTCCGGTCAGGTGCTGCAATGCCCGTATCCGTTTGAAAAGGCGCGGCTCGTCGCGCGGGAGATGGCGGACGCGCTGGCGCTGGAGCTGGCCCGGAAGGGGCTTGTGACCGATCAGATGGTCCTGACCGTCGGCTATGACCGTGAAAGCCTGACAGACCCGTCCTGTCCGCCGTATCACGCCCCGGTCACAGTCGACCATTACGGGCGGCGCGTCCCGAAAGCCGCGCACGGGTCAGAAACGCTCCGGGCGCCGACCGCCTCCTCCAGAGAGCTCCTGCAGGCGCTGACGGTGCTGTTTGACCGGATCGTGGACCGCGGGCTGCTCGTGCGCCGGATGTATGTCGTCGCGAACCATGTGCAGCGGGAGCGGGACGTGCAGGCCGAGCCGGAATACGTTCAGCTCGATCTGTTTGCCGACGAAGCGGCGCTCACGGCTCGGCGCGAGGAACAGTCCGCGCGTGCGCGCGAACGGCGAATGCAGGACGCCGTGCTGGCTATCCGCGAAAAATACGGCAAAAACGCCATCCTGAAGGCCATGAGTCTCCGCGACGGCGCAACTGCCCGCCAGAGAAATGAGCAGATCGGCGGACATAAGGCGTGAAAAGCGTCTGCAGGCGAAATGCAGCGCAGACAGAAAATCCCCGTGCCGCAGTGCTGCGGCACGGGGTATTTTCATAGGGGCTGGGATTTACTTCTTGACGAAGGACAGGCAGTCCGTGCACTGATCAACCGTCGGATCGGCTTCATGGGTTCCAATACAAACCTTATCGAGGGTACAGTAATCCTCGCAGCCGCAGTGGTTGTTGCACTGGCTCACGTGGCACTCGATTGCGTGGTTGGCCTTTTCGTTTGCAAAGCTCATACAAAACTTCCTCCTTTTTTAAGGTACGGACTTAGTATGTGCGCAAACGGCCTGTTCATGCTGGAAAATTTTTTATCTGCGGCCACCGCCGAACCCGCCTCGACCTCCTCCGAAACCTCCGCGGCCTCCGCCAAAGCCGCCTCGGCTGCCGCCGCCGGGTCTGGGGCCGCCGCCGAAACCGCCGGGTCTGGGGCCAGGCCCCGGGCCGGGGCCGTGGTGGTGATGATGGTTCGAGAACAGTGAGCCCAAAAACAGGCCCGACCAGAAGCCTCCGCCTCCGCCGCCTCTGCGGCCGGAGCCGAAAATGGCCTTGATGATCCAGAAAATGACCAGAATCGTGATAATTGTACCGATCATGCTTTTCCTCCTGCCACGTCCGGTGTCCTGCGCGGGCGTATACTCCATATCCGCGGCACCGTTCAGACTGGTCTGGCACCAGTTGTACAAATCTTTGTACATATCACTCGCCGCGTCGTCTGCATCGCCGTCCAGAATGGCGGCAAAGCCGTCCTGAAAGATCGACTCCAGCTTGCTGTCGGTATAATCCGCGACATACGAGCCAGTCGTCACGTACCACTGCTCTGTGCTGGTATCAATGGCAAAGAGCATATCATACTCGCTCAGTCCCATTGAATCAAACGCGCTGTTCGTGCAGCTTTCCAGCGTTTTTCCGCCGGTGCCGTCCGTCGTCAGAATGGCGATATGGCTGCCGGTTTTGTTATAGATCTTTGTGTTGTAGTCCTGAATCGCATTTTCGCCGCTGCGGGTAAACAGCCCTGCGTCGTCGCGGATATACTTGTCGGAGATCGTCTCGTCTCCCGCTGTATTGGATGTCTGCTCTTCCGCAGGTGTCTGGGAGATAGTCTGCTCCGGCACGGCTGTCTGCGCTGTCTCAGCCGGTTTGTCACTTTTGAGCACCGGGGACAGCCCGATGAAGAGCGCCGCGGCGATCATCACGATTGTAAAGACGACCGCAACGCCTGGTTTCTGAAAGAATTTCATGCCTGCTCCTTTTAAAAGTTTCAGCTGCGCGGCTGCAGAAGCTTCTGCTTCAGCTCGCCCTCCAGCCTGCGAAGCTCAGCCTCGGCCTCCTGCCGCTTCTTTGCGCCGTCGGTCTGGATCTGCAGGACTTCGTCGAGCGTGGAGATCAGCTGCTCGTTGGTGTGCTTGAGCGTTTCCATGTCGACGATGCCGCGCTCGGATTCCTTCGCCGTCTCGACGGAGGCCATATGCAGCATATCGGCGTTCTTCTGCAGCAGCGCGTTCGTCATGTCCGTGACCTGCCGCTGGGCCTCCATGGCGCGGCGGGAATTTTCGATGCCGAGCGTCAGCACCATCTGGTTCTTCCACAGCGGGATGGTGTTGAGCACGGAGGTCTGGATCTTTTCGACAAGCGCGGTGTCGTTGTTCTGGATCATGCGGATCTGCGGCGCGGTCTGCAGCGAGATCATGCGCGTCAGCTCCAGATCGTGGAGCTTCTTTTCGAACCGGACGCATTTGTTTTCAAAATCATTGGCCGCCTGCGCATCCTCCGGCAGATTCGAAGCCTCGGCCTTTGCGCGCAGCTCATGCAGCATGGTGCTGCGGGCCTCGGCCAGCTTCTGCTTACCGGCCAGAATATACATGGTCAGCTCCTTGAAGTACTGCAGGTTCCGCTCGTACATCTGATCCATCACGGCTACGTCCTTCAGCAGCGTGATCTTGTGCTTTTCCAGCTCCCCGGAGATGCGGTCGACATTGACCTCCGCCGTCGCGAAGCGGCTCTTCATCTCCTCGGCGTTGATCTTTGCCTTGCGGAACAGGCCTGCGATGCCCTTCTTTTCCGGCTCGTCCATCGTCTTGAGCTCGACAAGCAGGCCGGAGAGCATATCGCCGATCTCGCCCAGATCGCCGGTCTTGACCTTGGCCAACGCCGTGTCGGAGAAATCTGCGATGTTCTTCTGTGCGGAAGCGCCGTATTCGAGGATCTGCTGCGCGTTTTCCAGATCGATCTGCTTCGAGAAGGCCAGCACGGCCTGCTGCTCTTGCTCGGAGAGCGCGGAAAGATCGGGGCCTGCCTCCGGCGCGGCCTGTGCTTTCGTGATGAGATCTGCTTCCTGTTTGACCTCCGGCTGCGGCTGCGCGTTCAGATCCGGCGTCAGGGTGAGCTGGGGAATGTATTCGTCCATAATCTGTTCCTCCTGTATCTATTTGTACCGTTTATGCAAAATCCTTTTTGTTCGTCAGCCCTTCGCTGGCCATCATTTGCTCCATCACGCGGATATCGGCGGTGATGTCGACGACGTCGGCCTCAAACAGCGCGTCGAGCTGCCGCTGGAAGGCGATAATGACCTTGTCGAGCAGGTCTTCGATCTTCTGCATCCCCTCGGTGATGTTTTCCGTTTTGAGACTCTGGTTCTGCAGCGTGACGTACTGCTCCATAAGCTTGATCGTGGTCGGCAGATAATAGTTGAGGAACTGCCGGATCTGACTGAGCTTTTTCGGGTTTTTCCGGACGCAGTCGAAGATCTGCGCCGTCAGCCGCTCGATGAGATCGATCTGGGCGCTTATGCGCTCGTCAGGGATCTCGTCGTTCAGACGGCGGATATCGGCGATGGCGCGCTTGCCCTGATAGATGACCGATTGCAGCTCCGGCGGGAGCTTTTCCTCCGGCTCTGGCTCCGGCTGCGGTTCAGGCTTCTTTTCCGCCTGCTTCGGCTGGGGCTGCTCCGGCGCGGCAGCCTTCGGCGGCTCGTCCGTCTTTTTGCCGGGCAGCACGATGCGCAGGATCGCATACACGATCGCCGACACGACCGCGCAGGAAAGAATCCCCCGGAAGGTGTTCAGCTTGCCGGCGTACAGCAGCCATACGATGCCAATGGCATAAATCGGAAGCGCGGAGCGCTTCTTTTTTGCGTTCTGTTTCTCTTTCTGTTCGTCCATGGTATTCCTTTCTCCGCAAGGCGAAGCATTTTTCTGGATATTTCCTCAAACTAATAGTAGTACAAACGCAGCAGAAAGTCAACTGCCGGACCGGATTGACACGGACTGCGGCGCACAGTATAATAGAGTGCGGAAGGAACCGGCTGCGCGGGAGAAGCTGCGGAAGCATCCTTGAGGAACCGGCTCCCTGCCGCATATCCATACCTATGCCGGCAGCCGGAAGGCGGTGCGCGGCTTTATTTTATGTAATGGAGGCATTCCTATGATCCGTGTATCCCCTTCGATTCTGGCGGCAGATTTTGCAAATCTGGAACGCGAGATCGGTACGATCAAACAGGCTGGCGCCGAGTATGTACATATTGACGTTATGGACGGCCTGTTTGTTCCCAATATTTCAATCGGACTGCCCGTTTTGTCCTGCATCCGCAAGGTGACGGATCTGACGCTCGACGTGCATCTGATGATCGACCGCCCCGTGCGCTATGCCGAGCGCTTTTGTCAGGCTGGCGCGGACATCGTGACCGTCCATGTCGAGGCCGACACGCAGGAAAACACACTTGAGGCGCTCCGCATCATCCGCGCCTGCGGCAAAAAGCCCGCGATCTGCGTCAAGCCCAAAACACCGGCGGAGGCTGTGCTGCCGTTCATCGAGCTTGTCGACCTGATCCTGGTCATGACGGTCGAGCCGGGCTTCGGCGGACAGAGTTTCATGACCGACATGATGCCCAAGGTGCGGGCCATCCGCGCGTATATCGATGAGAAAAATCCCGGCTGCGAGCTGGAGGTCGACGGCGGCGTCAACGCGCAGACTGCAAAGGTCTGCACGGCGGCAGGCGCAAACGTCCTTGTCGCAGGCAGCGCGTTTTTCAAGGCCGAAGACAAGGCCGCGTTTGTACAGGCGGTAAAATAAGCACACCCGCGTGAATTTTCAACTCCCATTGCCGTGTTTCCGCACGGCGATGGGATTTTTTCGTTTCGGCAGGGAAGACCTCTTGACAACGTAACAATGTTATGCTATTATACGACCGTAACAATGTTACGGAACACTGTTACGGAAGGAGGCTGCACATGGATGAGGATCTGATTTCCAAAAAGGAGCTGTTGGAGCGCTATGGGATCTCCTATGGCGCGCTGTACCGCTGGAAGCGGATGGGCCTGATCCCGGAGAGCTGGTTCCTGCGCCGTTCGACGCCGAGCGGACAGGAGACGTATTTTCACACGAAGCAGATCTGCCCGCGCGTGGAGCGGATCCTGGAAAGCAAGGAGCGTGTGTCGCTCGAAGAACTCGCCGCGGAGCTGGCCGGGCAGAAGCAGGCGTCTGCTGCGCGGCGGACACTGGTTCTGGAAACAAAATACGGCTCGAAAACCTATTCCCTCGACGAGCTTTTGCACCTGTATCTGACCGAGGGCGAACACAAAACCGATATTCTGGAGCATCTGAAGGAGGAAGCATTATGAACGAACACATTGATATGAAAATTTCCGGCGCGAGCAGCATGCCGGGCGGCGAATACCGCAGAGTCTCGATCAGTGGCGCGGGCAAGGTACAGGGCAGCCTCAAATGTGAGGAGCTGCACTGCTCCGGCGCGGCAAAGGTGCAGGGCGACGTGGACTGCGCGGGCGAGCTGCACACGAGCGGCGCGGCCAAGGTATTCGGAAGCGCCCGGTGTGGCAGCCTGTCGTCCTCCGGCGCATTTTCCGCGCAGTCGGTGCAGGTAGAGGGGCTTGCGTCCGTCTCCGGTTCGCTGCGGACGGAGCAGGCGCTTACGGCAGACGAGCTCCGTGCGTCCGGCTCTCTGGAAGCAGGCAGCGTCCACTGCCGAGCGTTCCGCACTTCCGGCTCGTGCCGGGTCAGCGGCGATATCGAGGCGGAGACAGCAGTTTTAAGCGGCGCGGCGGAGATCGGCGGACTTCTGAACGCGGAGACGGTCGAGATCTCGGCCAACCGCGCGGTGCATATCAGCGCCATCGGCGGCGGCAGCATCCATGTCCTGCAAAAGGATACGGCGACAATCCTTGGCCTGTTCCATACGAGTCCCGGCTGCGCGCGCATCGGCTCGATCGAGGGCGACAACATCGAGCTTGAGAATGTCGAAGCCGAGATCGTCCGCGGCAAATATGTCCGCATCGGACACGGCTGCCGCATCGGAACGGTCGAATACGGCAAGGATCTGGAGGCTGAACCCGGCACCGTCAGACAAAGCACGCAGACCGGTACAAAATAAGTGTCGATTCTGCGCCAAATTGTAAATATTTCTTAACTTTCTGGGAAAAGGTTTGATTCCTGCGGCGATGTGTGATAGAATGCACCCGTATGTGATTTTTATTGTTACTGGAGAGATTCGATGTCACAGGTCAAACTGTTCAGCTCGACCGGCACACGCGTGGCCAGGCGTTCCGGCAAGCCGAAAAAGCAGAAGGTCAAAAAGCCCCTGAAGACGCTTGCCATCTGGCTGCTCGTCATTCTGTGTCTGGAAGCGCTGTACTTCTTCTGCGTGTATACAAACAACAGCTTCGTCAAAAAATGGCGGACGATTTACATCAACACCGCAATGGACACCATGCGCCACCAGTGGCTGGCGACCTATTTTATCCCCAAGGACGTCATTGACGAGGTCCGGTATGAATACGGTCTGGTCAGGGCTGCGACGGTCGGCAAGGAATCTAACGCCAACTGGGGCAAGAAGGACGACACGCCCGCCGGCACGGACACGCCCGCAGCGGACGACAACGTCACGTACATCAATCCGAACATCACGCACGAGTCGGAGCAGACGGAAGACAATACCCCGACGGCAGAAGAGCTGGAAAAGCAGGCGCAGGAGAATTTCTACTCCGTCTTCTGGGAGCTGGACCGCACGTCCATGGAGGCGTATCTGGCCGAGCACCCCGACACGCTGGCGAACGGCTGGGACCAAATTTACATCAACGAAGCCGGCTTTGACGACGAGGGCACGTCCATCCAGTCCATCTTCGGCGAACAGGTGCTGGCAATCGACGCGAAGGACGGCGTTCTGCTGCTGCGCATTTCCGGCAAGGGCTACCGCGGCGTGCTGGCCGTGGGCAAGGATCCGTCGCGCCTGTCCATCGAGATGGCCACGACGCTCGGCACCGCCGGACAGCTCTCGGGCACCATCGCCGAGGCGCACAACGGCGTTCTGGCCATGAACGCCAACGGCTTCCTCGACCCCAACGGCGCGGGCAACGGCGGTCTGCTTGCGGGCTATACGATGTCCAACGGCACGGCCTACGGCGACCATTTCTCCGCCTACGCCTATAAGCGCATCGAGCTGCACGAGGACAACCTGTTCTATATCAAGGACGCGCTGTCTCCCGTCAGCGAAGACTGCACCGACGCGGCGGAGTTCACACCTGCGCTCATCGTCGACGGCAAGAAGATCATGGACGATTACTGGACCGGCGAGCAGCCGCGTGCCTGCATCGGCCAGAGCGAGAACTACGAAATTCTCATGCTGGTCATCGAGGGCCGCTATCCGCTTGAAGGCATCCTCGGCACGAGCGTCAACAACTGCTCCGAGATCCTGCTCCAGCACAAGTGTATGCAGGCCATCAACCTCGACGGCGGTTCGAGCGCCATGCTGTGGTTCGACGGCGAGTATGTCACGCAGTCGTCGTCTTCCCCTCTGCGCTACACCGGCGGCCGTCCCCTGCCGAACGCATGGGTCTATAAAAAAGCCGAATAAACGACCAGCAGCCCCCGGCGCCGCCGGGGGCTGCTTGCTGCAAAGCGCTAAACTGCCCAGCGCGGGAATGCGTTGAGCGCTTGCAAAATCTGCCGAATCTGGTATGATGGCAGAGAAAGGAGCACCTTATGAAAAACATAACACGAATTTTATCCGCTGCTCTGGCGCTGTGTCTGCTGGCGGCACTGTGTCTGCCCGCGCGGGCGGACGGGACGCAGGACTGCGGCGCGAAGCTGCTGGCCATCACGTTTGACGACGGGCCCGGCAAATATACCGGCGCGCTTCTGGACGGCCTTGCCGAGCGCGGCGTTCACGCGACGTTTTTTGTCAACGGCGTCAACGCCTCCGGCTGGCCGGAGACGCTGAAGCGCATCGTAAACGAGGGCCACCAGCTTGCGAACCATACATACAATCACAAAAACCTTAACACCTGCTCCGCGCAGACGGTCGCATATGAGATCAGCGCCGTGCAGGCGCTCATTACCGCCGCCGGAGGCGACGAAAACGCGTATATCCGCGCCCCCTACGGCAACGCGAACAAAACGGTCAAATCCGTCGTGACCGCGCCGCTGATCTACTGGTCGGTCGACCCGGAAGACTGGAAGTACCGCAATGCAGAGACGGTGCGCAGCAATATCGAAGCCGGTGTCTTTGACGGCGCGATCATTCTGGTCCATGACATTTACAAGACCAGCGTGGACGGTGCGCTGGCCGCGATCGACGATCTGCTGGCCGAGGGCTATGAGTTCGTCACGGTGCAGGACCTGCTGCTGCGGCGCGGCGTAACGCCCGAGGCGGCGACAGTCTATTATTCGGCAAAGAACAACGGGATCAATCTGCCCGCCGACGCAGTCGGGGAGCAGGCGTTTGACGAGAGCCGCATCGAGATGCACTGGGGCTACGCCGCCATGAAGACCTGCCTGGATTACGGCTGGATGACGCTGACGGACACGGGCGAATGGAAGCCGAACGCATTTGTTGCGCGGGCGGAGTTTGCCGCCGATCTTGCCCGCTTCGCGGGCATCCACACGCTCTATCCGCTGGAGGGCGCGGCGCGCTTTTCGGACGTTGACCTGACGGCGGAGGACGCGCCGTATCTCGCCTGGGCGGCGGACAGCGGCATCGTCGCGGGCTACGACGACGGGACCTTCCGGCCCGAAAAGACCCTCACACGGGAGCAGATGGCCGTCATGCTGGCGCGGTACTATGCACGCTCCGGCGTCACGACGCAGGGAAGTCTGGACTTCGCGGACGCTGCGAAAATCTCCGGCTGGGCCGTCGACGGCGTATCGGTCTGCGTGGGACTCGGCCTTGTGCAGGGCGATCCGCGGGGCCGCTTCCTGCCGCAGAGCAGGCTCACC
Organism: Firmicutes bacterium CAG:124; assembly: GCA_000432135.1. GTDB lineage: Bacteria > Bacillota > Clostridia > Oscillospirales > Oscillospiraceae > CAG-170. The sequence goes on along the minus strand of HF990656.1, from coordinate 8,765 downwards.
CGCGCGCAGATCGCCTCGATCCTCGTGCGGATGGCAGGATAACAAAATGGGCTGTCCCGATGTGTTCGGGACAGCCCTCTTTTCATATTCAATCAGTATGCGATGCCCCAGTAGATCATCTTCCTGGCGGGCTTGCCGCAGATCGGGCAGGTGTCGCCGAGATGCTCCTGCTTGAGCGGCATGCAGCGGGAGGACATCCCGCCCTCTTCCTTCATCTTGAGCTCGCACTCGAGTTCGCCGCACCACATCGTCTTGATGAAGCCGCCGTGCTCGGCCTGCAGCTGCTTGGCCTCTTCGAGCGAATGCGCTTCATAGATGTGGTTGTCGAGATTCTGCTTCGCCTTTTCGAACATCCCCTTCTGGACAAGCTCCAGCTGCTCGGAAACGGCGGCTTCGAGATTCTCCAGCGCGACGACCGTCTTCTCGCCGTCGTTGCGGCGGACGAGGACGCACTGTCCGGCCTCGATATCGCGCGGGCCGATCTCGACGCGCACGGGCACGCCCTTCATCTCATACTGCGCGCACTTCCAGCCCATGGAGTTATCCGAATCGTCAAGCTTCACGCGAAGCCCCGCCTTGACCAGACGGTCCTTCAGCTCCGAAGCCTTTTCCAGGACGCCTGCCTTGTGCATGGCGACGGGCAGGACGATGACCTGGATGGGGGCGATCTTCGGCGGCAGGACGAGGCCGTTGTTGTCGCCGTGGGCCATGATGACCGCGCCGATCATACGCGTGGTGGAGCCCCAGGAGGTCTGGAACGGGTATTGCAGCTTGTTGTCGCGGCCGGTGAAGGTCACGTTGTAGGCTCTGGAGAACTTGTCGCCGAAGTAATGGCTTGTCGCGCCCTGCAGCGCCTTGTGGTCCTTCATGAGGCACTCGACGGTATAGGTCGCCTCCGCGCCCGCGAACTTTTCCTTTTCGGTCTTCTGGCCGGGCACGACGGGGATGGCGAGGACGTTTTCAAAGAAATCGGCGTAGCAGTTCAGCTGCTGCTCCGTCTCGTGGATGGCCTCCTCGGCGGTTTCGTGGATGGTGTGGCCCTCCTGCCACCAGAACTCTCTCGAGCGCAGGAACGGGCGGGTCGTCTTCTCCCAGCGGATGACGGAGCACCACTGGTTGTAGAGCATCGGCAGCTCCCGGTAGGTCTGCAGCACGCGCGACCAGTGGTCGCAGAACATCGTCTCGGACGTCGGACGGAAGGCCAGACGCTCCTCCAGCTTTTCGCTGCCGCCCATCGTGACCCATGCGACCTCCGGCGCGAAGCCGTTGACCAGCTCGCCTTCCTTTTTCAGCAGGCTTTCGGGGATCAGGACGGGCATCGCGACGTTTTCATGGCCGGTCTTCTTGAACTCCGCGTCCATGATGCGCTGGATGTTTTCCCAGATCGCATAGCCGTATGGCCGCAGGATCGTAAAGCCCTTGACGGACGCATACTCGACCAGCTCCGCCTTGCGGCAGATATCGGTGTACCACTGGGCAAAATCGACCTCCATATCGGTGATCTGCTCGACTTTCTTTTCTTTCGCCATATCAATTCATCCTTTCGGAAATACTTTTCAGTCAATGGATTTATTTTATCACACTTGTCAAGCGTCTGTACATAAGATGAGATACCTGAACGCAGGCAATATTGGAGGTTCATATGCCATGATCTATTGTATCCCGCTTGACACGGCGACGGAGGAATTTTACGCGTCCGTCGCCCGCGCAGCCGGTCTGCCCATGGAGCAGGTGCTGCGCGACGCGCTCTTCAAGCTTGCGGGCGAGCTGTCGCTCGAAGCGCTGGCCCGGCGGAGCCGGAACCAGACGCCGCGGGGCGGCGCTGAATAAAGTACGCAAAGGCCCGAAATAAGGTTGTAATTTGACGTGTTCTCTGGTATCATGTGGTGAAACGAAAATATCGGAGGCAGATTCTCATGAAATCCATTCGTGATCTTTATAAAGTTGGAAAAGGCCCGTCCAGCTCCCACACCATGGGGCCGGAACGCGCGGCCCGCATCTTCAAACAGGAAAACCCCGGCGCGGAGCGCTATGAGGTCACGCTTTACGGCTCTCTGGCCCTCACTGGCGTCGGCCACGGCACCGACCGGGTGCTGAGCGAGGTCCTTGCGCCCACCCCGACGGAGATCATCTTCTCAAAGAAGGACCCCGGCGATCTGCGCCACCCGAACACACTCGACTTTGCCGCCTACAAGGGAGAGGAAAAGTTCGCGTCCATGCGCGTGGAGTCCATCGGCGGCGGCGATATCGTGATCGAGGGCCGCGAGGCGGCGGAGCCGGACGATGTGTACCCCGAAAATTCATTCGCCGAGATCGCGCAGTACTGCCGCTGGCGGTATATCTCGCTGCGCGAATACGTCGAGCTGAACGAGGGGCCGGAGATCTGGGACTTTTTGCAGACCATCTGGCGCACCATGCGCGCCGAGGTCGAGGAAGGGTTGGAGGCGACCGGCATTCTGCCGGGTGGTCTGAACGTGCAGCGCAAGGCGCGTTATCTCTACGAGCGCCAGCACGCGCAGGAGATCCCGCAGGTGCGCGAACTGCAGCTGGTCTGCGCCTATGCCTTCGCCGCCGCCGAGCAGAACGCCGCCAACGGCACGATCGTCACCGCGCCGACCTGCGGCAGCTGCGGCGTGCTGCCCGCTGTTCTCATGTACTTACAGGGCAAATACCACTATTCTGACCTGCGCATGGCCCACGCGCTGGGCGTGGCGGGCATCATCGGCAATCTGATCCGCCGCAACGCGTCCATCTCCGGCGCGGAATGCGGCTGTCAGGCGGAGATCGGCTCGGCCTGCTCCATGGCGGCCGCCGCGATGTGCGAGCTGATGGAGTTCCCCATTGAGCAGATCGAATACGCTGCCGAGATCGCCATGGAGCACCATCTGGGCCTGACGTGCGACCCCATCTGCGGCCTTGTGCAGATCCCCTGCATCGAGCGCAACGCCGTCGCCGCCAAGCGCGCCATCGACTCGGCGAATCTGGCCCATATGCTGGTCGGCACAAGAACGATCTCGTTCGACATGGTCGTGCGCACGATGTACGAAACCGGCGTCAGCATGAACCGCGCCTTCCGCGAAACGAGTGAAGGCGGCCTCGCCAAGCTCTACAGCCGCCGCGCCGGCCAGACGCTGGGGAAATAAAAATCGAATGCATTTGGTAGGGGCGGGGCTCTGCTCCGCCCGGCAGATTGTACCGTTTTCACGGAAATCCCCGGCGAATTCGTAACTTCTCAGCAGGCGGACAGAGTCGTCCGCCCCTACGGAGCTGTGATTTTTATGGCATTACGTTGAAAACGAACAGACTTCGTCCACGCCCGGGGCTTCCCCGGGCGCGGAATTTATAGTAGCTTTTTTTCCTCATATCGAATATAATAGGAGCAAGACGCAGAACCAGAAAGGAGGATCATGGCTTTCGCCATCACAAGCGCCATGCGCCTGCCGGACTCCGGCAGGACAACGAGGAGGAACGTGATCGAGGATTCGGCGGATGCGTTCCCGTGCAGTCTCTGTGCGCGTAACGAAGTCAGAAATATGCGGGCGACCGCAAAACAAAGGGGCTTTGAACAGAGGATCAGGCAAATTTCTGCGCGTTTGTCCTGTAGCTGATTTTACAGGAGGAACAATTTCATATGTGTGGTATCGTAGGATACGTAGGAACCCAACAGGCTGCGCCCATCCTGCTGGAGGGTCTGTCGCGCCTGGAATACCGGGGCTATGACTCCGCAGGCGTCTGCGTGGAGCAAAACGGCGTTCTGAAGGTCGAAAAGGCCAAGGGACGGCTCCAGAATCTGATCGCAAAAACCGAAAATGGCGCGCTTCTGCCCGGCACGCTCGGCATCGGCCATACCCGCTGGGCCACGCACGGCGAGCCGAACGACACAAATTCCCACCCGCACGTCTCCCAGAACGGGAAAATCGCCGTCGTGCACAATGGCATCATCGAAAATTATCTGGAGATCCGCGAATTTTTGCAGCAGAAGGGCGTCAAATTCGCCTCACAGACCGACACGGAGGTCGTCGCGCAGCTGATGGAATACTGCATGGGCCTGCCGGAGGTTGAGACAGTCTCAGACGCTTTGTACATGGTCCTGCACCGGATCGAGGGCGCGTATGCGCTCGGCATCCTCTGCTCGGACGATCCCGACCACGTCTATGCCGCGCGCAAGGACGCGCCGCTGCTCATCGGCTTCGGCGAGGGCGAGAACTTTATTGCCTCCGACGTGACGGCGCTTGTCAAGTACACGCGCGACGTTGTGTACATGGAAGACGGCGAGGTCGCCGTTCTGGGTCGCGACGGCGTGCAGGTCTATAACGCGATGGAGCTGCCCATCGAAAAGGAGCACCATCACATCGACTGGGAGATCTCCGCCGCGGAAAAGGGCGGCTACGAGCACTTCATGCTCAAGGAGATCATGGAGGAGCCGGAGGCGCTGCGCCGGGCGATCCTGCCCCGCATCAAAGACGGCGCGGTCGTCTTCGACGGATTGATGCTCGACAGCAGCCGCTACGACTGCATCAAGATCATCGCCTGCGGCTCGTCGTATCATGTGGGCATGGTCGGCAAGTATAACCTCGAAAAGCTGACGCGGATGCCGGTCGAGGTCATTCTGGCCTCCGAGTTCCGCTATTGCAGCCCGATTGTAAACGAACGGACGCTTGCCATTATTATCAGCCAGTCCGGCGAGACGCTCGACACCATGGCCGCGCTGCGCGAGGCAAAGAGCCTCGGCGCGAGAATTTTGTCCATTGTCAATGTCGTCGGCAGCTCCATCGCCCGCGAATCGGACGACGTGCTCTACACCTGGGCCGGGCCGGAGATCGCCGTGGCGACGACCAAGGCGTATTCCACGCAGATGGCTGTGCTGGATCTGCTGGCCGTCTATCTCGCCGCGCAGCGCAATACGATCAGCGCCGAAGAGGCGAACCGCCTGACCGCAGCCATCGCCGCGCTGCCCGCACAGGTCGAGCAGATCCTGTCCAGCCGCGAACAGATCCAGTATTATGCCTCGCAGTATTTCAATCACGATTCTGTGTTCTTTATCGGCCGGAATCTGGACTATGCGCTCGGGATGGAGGGGTCCCTGAAACTCAAGGAGATCTCCTATATCCATTCCGAAGCCTATGCTTCAGGCGAACTTAAGCACGGGACGATCTCGCTCATCGAGCCCGGCACGCTCGTGATTGCGCTGGGTACCTATGGCCCGTTGTTTGACAAGGCCATGAGCAACGTCATCGAGGTCAAGGCAAGGGGCGCAAGCGTTCTCGCGCTCACGACGGAGAATCGCCGCGAAGCCCTTTCCAGCCGCGTCGACGGCATCCTGACCATCCCGGAAACGGAGCTGCCGCTGCTGCCGCTGCTGGGCGTCGTACCGCTGCAGCTGTTCGCGTACTACGTCGCGCTGCAGCGCGGCTGCGACATCGATAAGCCCCGCAACCTCGCAAAGAGCGTCACAGTTGAATAATTCCCGCCAGCGCCCGCCGGATTCCCGGCGGGCGTCTTTTACGGAAGCACCAGATTTCGCCTGCCGGGCAGAATACGGTTTTCGTTGCGGATGCTGTCGGAATGTGGTATGATGAAAAAAACAGAAAAAGGAGTTTTTCTATGACCGCACTGCATGGATTTGAACAGACTCGGCAGCGCCGCATTGATGAGCTGGACGCTGTTCTGCATGAATATACCCACGCTGCCTCCGGTGCGCGGCTCTGCTGGCTCGAGCGGGAGGACGAAAACAAGTCCTTCTGCGCCGCCTTCCGGACGCTTCCGTATGACGACACAGGCGTTTTTCACATTCTGGAGCATTCCGTTCTGTGCGGCTCGAAGCAGTTCCCGGTCAAGGAGCCGTTTGTCGAGCTGATGAAGGGCTCCTTGAACACGTTCCTGAACGCGCTGACGTTCCCGGACAAAACCTGCTATCCCGTCGCAAGCCGCAACAGCCGCGATTTTCTCAACCTGATGCGCGTGTATCTCGACGCCGTGTTCTTCCCCAGCATCCACGAAAAGCCGGAGATCTTCCAGCAGGAGGGCTGGCATTATGAGCTGCGGGGCGGCGTTCTGACGCGATCCGGCGTTGTGCTCAACGAGATGAAGGGTGCGTTTGCCGACGCGGACGAGCTGCTGATAAACGCCATGAACCGTGCGCTGTTCCCGGACTCGCCCTACCGCTTCGTCTCCGGCGGCGATCCTGAGGCCATCCCGAGTCTCACCTATGAGGCCTTTACCGCCGCGCATAAGCGGTTCTATCATCCGGCCAACTCCTATCTGCTGCTCGACGGCAGCATCGATCAGGACGAGAGCTTCGCTCTGCTGGACGGCTATCTGTCACAGTTCGCAGCCATCGACCCGGACACGCAGATCCATGCCCAGCCGCCCGTCCGGGCGGAGCGCCGGACGATCGACTATCCGCTTCCCGCCGGAGAACCGATGCAGCAGCGCTGGAAGCTCGGCTGCGGCTACGTGATCGGGACGTATCAGGATGCGCAGACGCTCTTTGCTGCACAGGTGCTGTCGGACGTACTCTGCGGCAGCAACCACGCGCCGCTGTGCCGCGCGATTCTGGAACAGGGCCTTGCCGAGGACGTGGTGCTCAGCTGCGACGAGCAGTGTATGCAGCCGAATCTTCTGCTGCGTGTGCAGAACTTCCGCGAGGCCGACCTGCCCGCCATTCAGGCGACGATCCGCGATACGCTGACCGCGCTCTGCGAAAACGGCCTTGACCGTGAGCAGATCGAGGCCTCGCTTGCGAGCTTCGAATTCAAGCTCCGCGAACGCGATTACGGCACGATGCCGCGCGGGCTGATCTTTGAGCTTGAGATCCTGGCCAGCTGGCTGTATGGCGGCGATCCTGGCCAGCGGGCGGTATGGCGGCGACCCCGCCGCCCGCCTGTGCTTCAGCGAGGTGTTCGACGATCTGCGCGCCGCCATCGGCACAGGATATTATGAGACGCTTCTGCGCCGCCTGCTGCTGGAAAATCCGCATACCGCCGAAATCCTCCTGCGCCCGTCGCAGACCTGCGGCCAGGAACGGCAGGAGCGCGAACGCGAGGCGCTGCAAAATACGCTTGAAACGCTGGACGAGGCGCAGCGCAGCCGAATTGTTGATGGGCAGGAGCGGCTTGCCGCGCTCCAGCAGGAGCCGGATAGCCCGGAAGCGCTGGCTGCGATCCCGCACGTGCAGCTTTCTGACCTGCCGCGCGACCCGGCCCCCATCCCGACGGAGACGGAGGCCGATGGCCGCCTTATCCTCCATGCCGTGCAGACCGACGGCATTGTGTATCCGACGGCCTATTTCGAGGCCGATGATCTGACGGAGGCGCAGCTTCCGTATATGACCGTTCTGGGGGCAGCGCTGGGACAGCTCCCGGCGGGCGGCATGGACGCGCAGGAGCTTCAGAAGCAGCTGCGTCTGAAGCTCGGCAGTCTCACCGCGGCACTGTCGCCCTACAGCCAGTATCATGACCCGCAGAGCTACCGGCTCTATGCCGCCGTTTCATTCTGCGCGCTTGAGGCCAGGCTCCCGGAGGCTGTGCGGCTGACGGCGCAGATCCTGACGCAGACGGATTTTTCTGACAAGACGAAGCTTCTGGAGCTGATCCGGCAGCAGCGCGACGGCCTGCAGCAGCAGATCGTCAACTCCGGCTCAAGCGCCGCGATGCTCCGCGCCTCCGCCGCCCTGAACGCGGCCAGCGCCTGCTCCGAGCGCTGCGCGGGCGTCAGCTACTATCGCTGGCTGCGGGAACTGGAGCAGAATTTCGACGCAAGGGCGGACGAACTGATCGAAACGCTGCGTGCACTCTGTGAAAAGCTGTTTGTGACCGCGCGGATGCGCCTTTCCGTCACCGGCAACAGACAGAACGCCGAACTGGTACTGACCGGCCTGCGCGAAGCGCTTCCGACCGGCGCTGTACCCGGCGCACCGTGTCAGGCGCAGCTGCTGCCGATCCGTAAAGAGGGCATCGTGATCCCATCCGAGGTTTCGTTCACCGCTGTCTGCGGCAATGTCCACGCGTATTCCGGCGATCTGCGCATCGCCTGCCGAGCCGCCTCGCTCGGCCATTACTGGAACGAGATCCGCGTGCAGGGCGGCGCCTACGGCACGGGCCTGCTCGTGCGCGAAACGGGGCTTGTCTCCGCCTACACCTACCGTGACCCGGATTGCCGCCGTTCGCGCGGCGCGATCGGCCGAACGGCCGCATATCTCGAAGCCGCAGCCGCCTCCGGCGAGGCGCAGGACGTCAACATCATCGGCGCTATCAGCGATGCCGAGCCGCTGCTCTCGCCGCGCCTGCAGGGCGCTGTCGCGGACGCATGGCTCCTGAAGGGCATGACCATGGACGACCGCCGCCGTATGCGTCATGAGCTGCTGGACGCAGGCCCCGCGTCTCTGGCCGCCTGCGCAGGCCAAATCGGCAGCGCGCTGGATAGCGGCGTCGTCTGCGCCCTCGGCCCCCGGCCCCAGCTCGAAGCCTGCGGCGATCTGGAGCTGCAGGAGCTTTGAGAAAAAAATAAAAAAGGACTTGCATTTTGTCCCCGACTGTGCTACTATAATGTGGCGCTGAGGAAGCGCGGTACGCGCCGGTAGCTCAGTTGGATAGAGTGACTGGCTACGAACCAGTAGGTCGGGGGTTCGAGTCCCTTCCGGCGTACCAGAAAAGCAGTTGATTTCATTTTGGAATCAACTGCTTTTCTTTTTTGTGTTGCACTACCGCAGGAGCACAAAACGGCTCCCCTTATATAGCTGGGTGTACGTAAGACAGTATTGCGCT
>HF990655.1 GCA_000432135.1 Firmicutes bacterium CAG:124 | reverse complement strand
TTTGGTGCGTGCTGCGGGTGCGGTTCAGGGAAGCACCTGTTTTATAGCCGTTACGAACACACGGACTCACCCTACGGGCGCTATGGTACGCGCCGCCTGTTACGGTACAACTAGAATTGCAAATAGTTGCGTTTGAATGGGTGCGGTAAATCAGCTTTGCCGTCGAACTTTGCAGGGCGGTACGGATTCGCCGGAGTTCTGTAGGGGCCGGCGACTCTGCCGGCCCGTTGGGAAGCTGCGAATTCGCCGAAGAGTTCCGTAAAAAACGGTGCATCCTGCCGGGCGCAGCAGCGCTCCGTCCCTTCCAACGATATCCAGCCTTCGCCGCTTTGCCCAAAACGGGCGGTGGATTTTTTGTAAAACGCAGAATTTGCGTGCGCGGCTTGACAACGGCGCGGGGCTGCCCTATGCTTCAAGCAGAATCATGAGAGAGAAAGGATCTTTACCGCATGGATATTGATACAAATGAACAGTTGATCGCGTTTTGTCAGGAGGCGCTGCGCATTCCCAGCTATTCCGGACAGGAGCAGGACGTGGCGGAGCTGATGAAGCGGAAAATGGAGGAATACGGCTTCGACGAGGTCATTATCGACCGCTTCGGCAGCGTCCTCGGCACCATCAACGGCAAGAGACCCGGCAAGACCGTCCTGATGGACGGCCATATCGACACCGTGGACGTGATCGACGCGCCGCAGTGGGAGCATGACCCGTTCGGCGGCGAGATCGCGGACGGGAAAATTTACGGCCGCGGCGCGTCCGACATGAAGGGCAGCGACTGCGCCATGATCACGGCCGCAGCGCGCTTCGCTGAAAAGACCGGCAGAGACTTCGCGGGCCGCGTCTGCGTGTCGTGCACGGTGCATGAGGAGCGGTTCGAGGGCGTGTCCTCCCGCGAAATTACGCGGCTGGCAAAGCCCGATCTTGTCATCATCGGCGAGGCCACGAGCACGACCGTCAAGCGCGGCCAGCGCGGCCGGGCGGAGGTCGTCGTCGAAACGGAGGGCGTCAGCTGCCATTCCTCCAATCCGGAAAATGGCGTCAACGCCGTGTATGCCATGACGGCGGTGATCGACGAGATCCGGAAGATCGTCCCGAACGAGCATCCGCTGCTCGGCAAGGGCATTCTGGAGTTGACGGATATTATCTCCCAGCCGTATCCCGGCGCGTCGGTCGTGCCGTCTCTTTGCCGCGCGACGTTTGACCGCCGGACGCTTGTGGGCGAGGATGAGGCCGTCATTCTCGGGCAGGTGAACGAAGCCATTGCCCGCGCGCAGGAAACGCACCCCGGCCTCAAGGCCCGGTGCTATCTGGCCGAGGGCGAAGAAAAGTGCTGGACGGGCGACACCATCCGCGCCAAGCGCTATTTCCCGGCCTGGGTCACGGAAGAGGACAGCGAGCTGGTGCAGACCGCGCTGAAGGGCCTGAAGGACGCGGGCATCGAGGCGCCGCTGTCGCACTTCTCGTTCTGCACCAACGGCAGCAGCTTCTGCGGCGAGGCCGGTATCCCGACCATCGGCTACGGCCCGTCGCTCGAAAGCCTTGCGCACGTGCGCGACGAGTACATTGAAATCGACCAGCTGCTCAAGTCCTGCAAGGGCTTCGAGTCCATTCTCACGCAGCTGACGCGGTAATTTCGCGAAAAGAGCAACAAAATTTTTGTTAGCCTAAAAATATTTTTGAAAATTCCTTGCAATCTGCTTCTGATACTGGTATGATAGCTTTAGACTTCATTCGGGTATTAAATTTGGAGGTGATAGCAGATTGGACGCAAAATTACTGGAACTGCTTGAGCAGATCGCAAAGGCGATCGCGGCGCAGTTTGGCAGCAACTGCGAGGTCGTGCTTCATGAGCTTTCCGGCAAAAGCGCCTATTCCTCGATCGTGGCGATTGAAAACGGACACGTGACCGGCCGCAAGGTCGGCGACGGGCCTTCCCACGTCGTACTGGAGCAGCTGGGCCATGAGGACGACAATGCGGAGGATCAGCTTGGCTATCTGACGCGCACAAAGGACGGGAAGATTCTGAAATCCTCCTCGGTCTACATCCGGGACGAGACCGGCAAGGTCACGGGGATCCTTGGGATCAACTACGACATTTCCATGATGCAGCTGTTTGAAAACTCCCTGCACGACTTCATTTCTGCCGACCAGCAAGCCAGCCGCGAGCCGGAGCGCATCACGCTCAACGTAGCCGATCTGCTGGACGATCTCATCCGGCAGGCGGACGAGCTTGTCGGCAAGCCTGTCGCGCTCATGACCAAGGACGACAAGGTCAAGGCCATCCGCTATCTCAGTAATTCCGGCGCACTTCTGATCACTAAATCCGGCGATAAGATCGCCAAGCATTTCGGCATCTCCAAGTACACGCTCTATTCATACTTAGACAACAGTAAAACAGGAGGAACAAACGAACTATGAGCAAGATCGATCTGACCATCAACAAAGAAGGCCTGCTGCATAACATCCAGAAGGCCAAGGAAAACAACATCATCATCCCGACCATTGCCCAGATGCAGAACCCCGATCTGATCCCCGAGAAGATCAAGGAAAAGCTGACGCACACCGGCCTGTGGGACGTTGACCCCGTCAACCTGTTCCGCATCAGCTGGCACAACGAGGCCAAGGAAACCGGCGGCCTGTATCAGAAGACCCCGAACTATGTTGAGATCCCGTCCTCCGTTTCCGGCGTTCCGTGCCGCATTCTGGCCATGTCCGGCAAGTGGTTCCCGACCGGCTGCCATAAGGTCGGCGCTTCCTTCGGCTGCCTGGCTCCGCGTCTTGTGACCGGCCAGTTCGACGCCACCTATCATCACGCTGTATGGCCCTCCACCGGCAACTACTGCCGCGGCGGCGCGTTCAACTCCAAGCTGCTGGCCTGCGACTCCGTCGCCATTCTGCCGCAGGATATGTCCAAGGAACGCTTTGACTGGCTGAAGACCATCGCCGGCCAGATCATCGCCACCCCGGGCTGCGAGTCCAACGTCAAGGAGATCTTCGACAAGACCTGGGAGCTCAAGCAGGATCCTTCCATGATGATCTTCAACCAGTTCGCCGAGATGGGCAACCCCCTGTGGCACTACAATGTCACCGGCTACGCTCTGAGCGACCTGTTTGAGAACGTGAAGAAGCCCGGCCAGAGACTGGCTGGCGCCTGCTTCACCTCCGGCTCCGCCGGCACGATGTCCGCGGGCGACCTCCTCAAGGAGCGCTATCCGGGCATGAAGCTGGCTGTCGGCGAAGCGCTGCAGTGCCCGACCATCCTGGACAACGGCTTCGGCGGCCACCGCATCGAAGGCATCGGCGACAAGCACATCCCCTGGGTCCACAATGTCAAGAACACCGATATGGTCATCGATATTGACGACGAAGATTCCCAGAGACTGCTCCGCCTGTTCAACTGCAAGGAAGGCCAGGAGTACCTCAAGACCCTCGGCCTGTCTGACGAGCAGATCGAAAAGTTCACCTGGATGGGCATTTCCGGCATCGCAAACGTTCTTTGCTGCATCAAGTTTGCCAAGTTCTATGAGCTGACCGAGGATGACGTCGTCGTCACCGTCCTGACCGACTCCGCCGTCATGTACAAGTCCCGTGTCGAAGAGCTGAACGAGATGTACGGCGCATACTCCGCACAGGCTGCCGAGCTGGATCACAACCTGCATATGCTGAACCTCAAGACCGACAGTATGCTGGAGCTGACCTATCCGGAGCGCAAGAGAGTCCACAACCTGAAGTATTACACCTGGGTCGAGCAGCAGGGCATGAGCGTCGAAGACCTGAACGCCCAGTGGTACGACACCAAGAACACCTGGGATGCCGTCCACGCACAGGCCAAGGAGCTCGACGAGCTCATCAACGCATTCAACGACGAGGTTGGTCTGCTGAAGGCGCTGTAAGCCGAAATTAAGCCAATATAGAACCAAAATGGGGTGGGGGAATGACCCCACCCCGTTTATTCATCCTTTGCGACAAACGCTTCCTCGGCGGCCTGTTCGCCGTCGATCAGAATTTGTTTCGCAAGCCCGTAATTTTGCTGTTCCAGCGCTTGAATCGCCTGTTCTGCGGCCTGAAATAAAATGGTGTAATATTCAGGAATTTCATTCATAATACATGCGCCTCCTTTGTTGCACATTTGTGCTACGTTTATATTACAATGTTCGGCGCATAATTGCAATACAATTTGCATTACGAAACATAATGCGAGGTGCATTGCGATGAAGAAATTCCGAATCCCGAATATTCCGCCCACGACGAACAAGAGCATCCGCTTCCCCAATGACGTGATCGATGAAATTGAGGACGCCATCAAGGGAACGGACTGCACATTTTCTGCGTTCGTGGTCGAGGCTGTGCGTGTCGCGCTGGAAAATCTGAAGGAGGATTCTGAATGAAAAACGTCAAATGTGCGCGCTGCGTGCGCTGCGGCAAGGAATATGAGGCTATCCCGAATCTGACCAACTGCTCCTGCGGCGGGATTCTGGATATCGTGTATGATTATGATTACATCAAGGCGCATTTCACCAAGGAAACGCTGAAAAACCGCGTGAACCCGACCATGTGGCGCTATCGGGAGCTGCTGCCGGTCGAGGACACCACACCCGACACGCCGCTGCGCGTGGGCTGGAGCCCGCTGTATGAAGAGCCGAAGCTGGCAGAAATGCTGGGTCTTGGCCGTCTGTGGGTCAAGGACGACGGCATCAACCCGACCGCTTCTCTGAAAGACCGTGCCTCCGCCATGGCCGTTGCCAAGGCGCATGAGGCGGGCGCGAAGATCATCGCCTGCTCGTCCACGGGCAACGCGGCCTCTTCCCTCGCGGGCAACGCCGCTGCCGCAGGCTTCAAGACCTACATCTTCGTTCCGGAACGTGCCCCGAAGGGCAAGGTCGCGCAGCTGATGATTTTCGGTGCGAACGTCATTTCCGTCAAGGGCAACTATGAGGAAACCTTCAAGATGTCCGCCGAAGCCATTGAAAAATGGGGCTGGTACAACCGCAACGCGGCCATCAACCCGTATCTGTCCGAGGGCAAGAAGACGGTTTCCCTCGAGATCGCGGAACAGCTGAACTGGGAAATGCCCGACTATCTGGCGATCTCCGTCGGCGACGGCTGCACCATCGCGGGCGTGTGGAAGGGCCTGAAGGATCTGTACGCCATCGGCTTCATCGACAAGCTGCCGCGCCTGATCTCCGCGCAGTCGACCGGCTGCTACCCCATCAACCGCGCCATCCAGGAAAACAAGCCCTGGGAGCCGATGGAGGAGAATACCATCGCCGACTCCATCTCCGTCGGCGTGCCGCGCAATGCCGATAAGGCCCTCATGGCCATCCGCGAGTCCAACGGCATCGCCGTCAACGTGACCGACGAGGAAATTCTCGCCGCACAGAAGCTGCTGGGCCGCACCTGCGGCGTCTTTGGCGAGCCCGCCGGCGTCACCGGCACTGCCGCCGTCAAGAAGGCCTGCGAGCTGGGCCTGATCGAAAAGGGCGCAACGGTCGTCTCCGTCGTGACCGGCAACGGCCTGAAGGACGTGGCGAACGCCATCAAGTCCGCAGGCGAACCCATCAACATCAAGCCCGACCTCGACCTCATGGTTGAAGAATTCGCCAAGAGAGGCGTCACGGTCGAATAAGCCCAATGCAAAACGAACCCCCGGACTGCTGTCCGGGGGTGTTCTTTTTGTCCGGCGGTTTATTCCGCGTTTCCGTCGATGTGCCGTTGGATGCGGTTGATGATCATTTCGAGGGCGATGAGGTTCTTGCCGCCCTCCGGGACGATCAGGTTCGCGTTTTTCTTGCTCGGCTCGACATAGAGCTCGTGCATGGGCTTGACGGTGGTCAGATACTGGTCAATGACGGAATCGATGCTGCGGCCGCGCTTTTTGACGTCGCGGCGGATGCGGCGGCACAGGCGCACGTCGGCGTCGGCGTCGACGAAGATGCGGATGTTCATCTCATCGCACAGCGTCTTGTCGACAAAGATCATGATGCCCTCGACGACAATGACCCTGCGCGGCTCGACGTGCAGCACCTCGTCGGCGCGGTTGTGGATGGTGTAGTCATACGTCGGGCAGTCGATGGCCTGGCCGTTTTTTAGCATACGCAGATGCTCGATCATCATATCGGTGTCGAACGCGTCCGGGCAGTCGTAATTGAGGTGGGTCCGCTCCTCATAGCTCATCTCGTCGTGCCGCTTGTAATAGTTGTCGTGGCTGAGGACGCTGATATTGTCGCCGAAGCGGTTCATCAGCGCCTTGACGAGCGTGGTTTTTCCGCTGCCGGTCCCGCCGGCAACACCGATGACGATCACATCTGACATATCTCTATCTCTCCTCTTTTTACTTTACGATCCCGTAGATCAGCGGCTGCGCCTCCGGCGCGTCGGTTCCCCAGCGGATGGCCTCCAAAAAGACGCGCTCCGCGTCGGCAAGCGTCTCCGGCCGGTTCGTGTGCAGCACGGCCAGCGTCTGGCCCTGCTCGACCTTCGCGCCGGTCTTTTCCTTCAGGACAATGCCGGCGGCGAAGTCAATGGTGTCGTCCTTCGTCTTGCGGCCCGCGCCGAGAATGGCGGAGCTTTCGCCGATCTTCTGCGCGTCCATATGGTGGATATAGCCCGCCTGCGGCGCTTTCAGCTCATACTGCACCGCTGCCTGCGGCAGCAGACTCACATCGTCCAGCACGCGTGCGTCGCCGCCCTGCGCGGCGATCCAGCGCTTCATCTGCTCGAAGGCACGGCCGGAGGAAATTGCCTCCTCTGCCTGCTTCGTGGCCTCTTCGATGGGCCAGCCGTTGCACAGGTGCAGCATATTGGCCGCCAGCGTGATGCACACGCCGGTCAGGTCCGGGCAGCCATGGCCGCGCAGGACCTCAACCGCTTCGCGCACCTCAAGCGCATTGCCGATATAGAAGCCGAGCGGAATATCCATGTTGGACATGACCGCCACAACGTTCCGGCCGCAGGCCTTGCCGATGCGCACCATGCTCTCGGCAAGCTTCTGCCCGTCTTCGAGCGTTTTCATAAACGCGCCGGAGCCGATCTTGACATCCAACACGATGGAATGCGCGCCTGCGGCGAGCTTTTTGGACATGATGGACGACGTGATGAGCGGCAGAGAATCGATCGTCGCGGTCACATCACGCAGCGCGTAGAGTTTTTTATCGGCGGGCGTCAGATTGCCGGACTGGCCGATGACGGCTACGCCGACGTCCTCGACCTGCTGCATGAAGGCCTCTGCCGAAAGCGTCGTCTGATAACCGGGGATGGATTCGAGCTTATCGACCGTGCCGCCCGTGTGGCCGAGGCCCCGGCCGGACATCTTGGCCATCTTGCCGCCGAGGCTCGACACGATCGGCGCGACGATCAGCGTCGTCTTGTCGCCGACGCCGCCGGTGGAGTGCTTGTCGACGGATTTGTCGCCGAACCGGCTCAAATCCACCGTATCGCCCGAGCGCATCATCGCATCGGTCAGGACGGCAGTCTCATGGTCGGTCATACCCTTGTAGAACACCGTCATGGCAAAGGCGGACATCTGGTAATCGGGGATGGAGCCGTCCGTAAAGCCCTTGATGATAAAGCGGATCTCGTCGTCGGTCAGAACGCCGCCGTCCCGCTTTTTTTCAATGAGATCAACCATTCGCATAGAAATCAAATCCTCCTGAGCTTGAAATGAAGGCTCCGGCAAGTCCGTATGAACCTGCCGGAGACAGAAACCGGGTACAGCTTACCGCATACCCTTGTCGTAGGGGATACCCTCGGCCTTCGGCGCACGGGAATTCTTGGACGTGAAGGCAAGCACGATAAGCGAAATGATGTACGGCAGCATATTGTACAGAGAGCTCGGCAGGTTCATCGCCTTGAGGAAGCTGAAGCCCGTGTAGACGTTGCCGAGCGCACGGAAGAAGCCGAACAGCAGCGCGGCCAGCGCGATGCGCTGCGGCTTCCACTGGCCGAAGATCATAACGGCGAGGGACAGGAAGCCGAAGCCCGCCACGCCGTATTCGAACCGCCACTCCGAAACGCCTGCGGTGATGAAGACGATGCCGCCGATGCCGCCGAGGACGCCGGAGATGAGCACGCCCGCCCAGCGCATCTTATAGACGTTGATGCCGACGCTGGCAGCTGCCTGCGGATGCTCGCCGCAGGCCATCAGGCGCAGGCCGAAGCGGGTCTTGTACAGCGTCACATAGGCAGTGACGAGCGCGATGAACGCCACGAGCATGAACCAGTTGAATTCAAACGAGCCGATGGGCGCCAGAAGCGCATTCTTTGCGCTGCCGTACTGCACGATGGACGAAACGTCGTCGGGGTTGGCAGCGGTGTTGATGGCCTTGACAATGACCGTCGCACCGGCGGTGCCAAGCAGGTTCAGCGCCGTGCCGACGAGCGTCTGGTCGGCCTTGAAGTTGATGCTCGCCACAGCAAGCAGGCAGGAATAGACCATGCCGACCAGCGCGGAGACAAGGATGACCGCAAGGATCATCACGATCGCCGGGACAGTATTCGGCACATAGCGCATTGTCAGCGCGCCGCCGAGCGCACCCATGATCATAATGCCTTCGAGGCCGAGGTTGATAACGCCGGAATGCTCTGCGAAGCAGCCGCCGAGGGCGACCAGGATCAGAACCGACGCGAAGATCAGCGTATACTGAAGCAGCAGGATCATTCCGTCTCGCCTCCTTTCTTGGCTTCCGCCAGGGCCCTGGCCTTTGCAATGGCCTTTTCCTCCCGGCGGGCGGCAACGGAGCTCATCACGTTCTTCATGAACAGAACGAAACCGCACAGGTAGATGATGAGCGCGGAGATCAGATCGGAGATCTGCGCGCAGTACATACTCTTATCGACATACGCACCGCCTGCGGTGATATGCTGGATAAAGAACGAGGCGAAGATCGAGCCGATGGGGTTCAGGCCGCCGAGGAAGGCAGCCGCGATGCCGTTGAAGCCCATGGCCGGGACGGAGGAGGAGGAGCACTGCCACTGCTCGTAGCTGGTGAGGTACAGCATCGCCGCGCCCATACCGGCCAGAGCGCCGGAGATCATCAGGCTCAGGATGATGTTGCGCTTTTCCGCCATGCCGCAGTATTTCGCGGCGTTTTTGTTAAGACCCGTGGCCTTCAGCTCGTAGCCGAACTTCGTCTTGTCGAGCACGATCCACACGATGACTGCCATCACGACGGCCAGCGGGATCGCAAGGCCGACGTACTGGTTCTTGTTGAACAGCGCGCCGAGGCCGAGCGACGGCAGCACAGCGGAGGCGTTGGTATTGGCCAGGACCTTGGTATAGGGGCTGGCGTCCTCTTTTACGAGCGTAAGGAGCATATTGGTCAGATACAGCACGATCCAGTTGAGCATGATGCCGGAAATGACCTCGTTGACGTTGCAGTAGGACTTGAGAAGGCCCGAGATCCCGGCCAGCAGCGCGCCGCCGAGGATCGCCGCCAGCATACACGGCAGCCAGCTCCAGCCGAGGCCCAGCGCCGCATACAGGCTCAGCGCCGCGCCGACGCAGTACTGACCGGCAGCGCCGATGTTGAACAGGCCGACCTTATAGGAGAACAGGATCGACAGCGCGCACATGAGCAGCGGAGCCGTCTTGACGAGCGTGTTGCCCAGATATTTGATCTGGGAGGCCTTGCGGTTATACGTCCAGAAGTTCTTGATGACCGTCAGGATCGCGTCGCCCGCGCCGTCGGGATTGATCAGCAGCAGGACGAGATAGCCGAGGAACAGGCCCAGCACGATGCACAGCAGCGACGCGACCAGCGTTTGCACGGCGCTGTTTTTCAGAAGATTCTTTTTCATGCTTTCACCTCATCTCTCTTGGCGCCCGCCATGTAGAGGCCAAGCTCCTCCTGCGTGGTGGACTTGGGATCCAGCTCGCCGACGATCTCGCCCTCGTACATGACGAGAATGCGGTCCGGCACGTCCATGACCTCGTCCAGCTCCAGCGAGACGAGCAGCACGGCCTTGCCCGCGTCGCGCTGGGCGACAAGCTGCTTGTGGATGTACTCGATCGCGCCGACGTCCAGACCGCGCGTGGGCTGCACGGCGACGAGCAGCTCGGGGTGCTTGTCGATCTCGCGGGCAACGATGGCCTTCTGCTGGTTGCCGCCGGACATGCTGCGCGCCGGTGTGACCGGGCCCTGGCCCGCGCGCACGTCGTACTGCTCGATCAGGCCCTCAGCGTAGGCGCGGATGTTCTTGCGGCGCAGGAAGCCGGCCTTGTCGGTGAATTCGGGTTCAAAATAGCGCTGGAGCACCATATTGTCCTCAAGCGTATAGTCGAGCACGAGGCCGTGCTTGTGGCGGTCCTCCGGGATATGGCTCATGCCCATGAGACTGCGCTGCCGGATGGACGCGTGGGTAATATCCTTGCCCTCAAGCGTAATTTTGCCGCTCACGGCAGGCTCCAGACCGGTCAGGGCGTAGACAAGCTCCGTCTGGCCGTTGCCGTCGATACCTGCGATGCAGACGATCTCGCCCGCGCGGACGCGGAACGACACGTCTTTGACGGCGTTGTTCTTATGGACCTTGGAGGCGACCGTCAGGTGCTCGACGGACAGGACCTCGCCGCCCGGCTTGAGCGGGCCTTTTTCCACGTGGAAGCTGACGTTTCTGCCGACCATCATGGCCGACAGCTCCTCCGCCGTGGTATTCGCGGTTTCGACCGTGCCGATGCACTTGCCCTTGCGCAGGACGGTGACGCGGTCGGAGACCTCCATGATCTCGTTCAGCTTGTGGGAAATGAAGAGGATGCTCTTGCCCTCGGCCGCGAGATTCTTCATGATCTGCATGAGCTCCTCGATCTCCTGCGGCGTCAGAACAGCCGTCGGCTCGTCGAAGATCAGGATCTCGTTGTCGCGGTAGAGCATTTTGAGAATTTCGGTGCGCTGCTGCATACCGACGGTGATATCCTCGATGATCGCGTCGGGATCGACGTGCAGACCGTATTTCTCGGACAGATCGAGAACCTTTTTGCGCGCGTCCTGCTTCTGCAGGAAGCCCATCTGGTTCGGCTCGACGCCGAGGATGATGTTGTCGAGGACAGAGAAGCACTCGACCAGCTTGAAGTGCTGGTGCACCATGCCGATGCCGAGCGCGTTCGCGTCGTTCGGGTCGCGGATCTCAACCTTGCGGCCGTCCTTGTGGATCTCGCCCTCCTCCGGCTGGTACAGGCCGAACAGGACGCTCATAAGCGTCGATTTGCCAGCGCCGTTTTCGCCGAGCAGGGCGTGGATTTCACCCTTTTTCAGCCTCAGGGTGATGTTGTCGTTGGCGATGATTCCGGGGAAACGTTTTGTGATGTTCAGCATCTCAATCGCGTAATTCGTTTCCAAGTTCTTTCGCCCTCCTTCCGTTTTTATGGCCCGCGCTTGCGAGGACGGAAACCATTGTATTCAGTATACTATAAACCGGCGCATAAATCAAAGTTATTTTGTTCATCATGCCTGTTTTTTGTAAAAAAACTGCCGCTTGCCGCCGCGGAAGCGCGCAAAAACCGCCCAGCCTATGCGGCTGCGGCGGTTTGCTTTGCGTTTACGCGTCCATAACGGCGCTTTCGCGGATGCGCTTCGTGACCTTGGCCAGCAGGATGCTGTATTCCACGGCTGCGGCAAACGCGTCGTCGTAATACGGCTGAAGCTCCTCCATCGTCATGTGGTTCGCGCGGCAGATCTCGCTCAGCGCCTGCGCGACGTCCTCCTCATGCGCGTGCAGCTCCTCCGCCTGCGCCACGCGGCGGACGAGCGCCTTGATGCGCACGGCCTCTTCAGCGCCGGGGCGTGCGTCCTCGCGCAGCTGCTCGAGCGTGGAATTGGAGAATTTGCAGTAATCGTCCAGCGTCAGATTGTTCTGCGCCAGCTGCGCGGACATGGTGTCCAGCTGCTCCTCGACGGCCTTGCTGATCTCGGCGGGATCGGGGGTAAAGTCCTCCATGGTGTCCGCCGCCTGCCGCAGAAGGCGGTCGCGCAGCTCAAGCTCGGCACGCTCCGCATAATAATTTTCAAGGCTTCTGCGCATATTTTCGCGCATTTCCGCCATATTCTCGCACTGCCCGACCTCTTTTGCAAACACATCGTCCAGCGCATAGGGCGCAACTGTGCGGATTTCATGGATATGGCAGCGGAACTCCGCGTCCTTGCCCGCCAGCTCCGGCGCGTGATATGCAGCCGGGAATGTGACGTGCACAGTCACATCGTCGCCGGGGTTTTTGCCCAGCAGCTGCTCTTCAAAGCCGGGGATGAATGTGCCGCTGCCAAGCACGAGCGTCTGCTTTTCCGCCGTGCCGCCCGCGAACTGCTTTCCGTCCGCAAAGCCCGCGTAGTCGAGCACCAGCTCGTCCCCATTCTGCGAGGGCCGGTCAAACACCGGTG
Source organism: Firmicutes bacterium CAG:124 (assembly GCA_000432135.1). Taxonomy (GTDB): domain Bacteria; phylum Bacillota; class Clostridia; order Oscillospirales; family Oscillospiraceae; genus CAG-170. The sequence goes on along the minus strand of HF990655.1, from coordinate 31,602 downwards.
TCCGCCGCTGGCTCTGCTGCTGCAGCCGCACCAGCTGCCGGTTCACCTCTTCCTCCGTGACGTCCACGTGCTCCAGCTTGGCCCGCAGGCCGAGATATTGAAATGCCATTTTTTATTTCTCCCTGTTTCATTTGTATCAGCGCTATCAGGCAAATCCGTAAGCACCCACCCCATTGATTGTAGGGGCCGATGCCCACATCGGCCCGTAGGGAAGTTGCGAATTCGCCGAAGATTTTCGTAAAAAGCGGCATGTACTGTCGGGCCGATGTAGGCATCGGCCCCTACAAACGAATGCGCAAGCGCATACGGTTGCCCTACATTCTCGCCTTGATCGCTGAGATCAGGATATCGCCGGCGACGACGCGGTCTTCGGCGGCGAAGCCGGATTCGAAGTTGTCCGAGTACAGGACCTGACTGCTGGGCGGGAATTCGTCGTCTCCGGCGTAGACCATGAGCTGCATCCGGTAGCCGCCCAAAAAGTCAAACTGGAAGCCCGCGTCGCCGTTCGGGATCGCCAGCGCGCCCATTTTCTCGCAGGCCGCGCGGAATTTTTCCACGCGCGTGCCGAACGTGAACGCCGCCCGCGTCAGAACCCGTCCGGTGTACGGCCCGATATACATCTCGCCCCACGGCATTTCGCGGAACGTCTTGTACCCGCCGGACGGCTCCGCCGCGCGGCCTTCGAGCAGGAAGCGCAGCAGAAACGTCTGGCACGGCAGGCTTCTGAGCGCGAACGCAGCTTCGTCTTCGGATGAAATGGCATATTTCGGCCACGCGATCTGATACGCCGTACCCAATAACGTCACGGTGAACCGGCCGTTTTCGAACGGCACGCCGCAGCGCGCTGCCGCCTCCTGCGGGTCGAGCGAAGCGAATTTTTCCTCATAATGGGCAAACGGGACTTCTTCCTTGTTGTTCTGTACCTGCATAAAACTTACTCCTGAATGCTCGACGGGAACAGCTCCCGGCTGGTGTGCGGCAGGAAACACGCCGCGACGAATTCATCCATATATCTGGGATTCGTGGAAAGCTCCATATAGGTCATGTTGGAGGCCAGCTCGTCGACCTTGTCGACTGCGCAGTCCGACCGCGCCATGGCGTAGGCGCCGGAGAGCGACGTGTTGCCCAGATACTCGAACAGTTCCCGGTCGATATCCGGCAGCATACCGATGCGCACGGCGTTTTCCATGTTGATGCCGGAGCCGATGCCGCCCGCGACATACACATGCGACAGCACGCTCACATCCATGTCAAGGCTGGAAAGCATGATATTGATGGCCGAGAAAATGGCGGCCTTCGCGCGGATGAACGAGTCGATATCCACTTCCGTGATGGAAATTTCGCGGCCCGTCTCCGATTCGGCGGCTGTCGCGAGGATATACCGGCCCATGCCGTGCTCGTCGTGCGCGACGCGTTTGCCCTCGCGGACGAACTGGCCTTTCGAGGAAATAATAGAGGTGCGGTAAAGCTCGGCGATGACATCAATGATGCCGGAGCCGCAGATGCCGACGGGCTTCTGGCCCTCCGGGCCGACGATGCCGAGCGTCGGCTCCATCGTATCCTTGTCGATCTTCACGGATTCGACCGCGCCGTCCGTCGCGCGCATACCGCAGGAGATATCGCCGCCCTCAAACGCCGGGCCTGCGGAGCAGGCGCAGGACATCATGAAATCGCGGTTGCCGAAGACCAGCTCGCCGTTCGTGCCGAGGTCGATGAACAGCGAAAATTCGTCCTTGTCCCAGATGAGGCTCGTGAACGCGCCTGCGGTGATATCGCCGCCGACATACGAGCCGATGTTCGGGGCCAGCAAAATTTCCGCGTCCGGGTTGGCCGGGAAGCCGAGATCCTTGGCCGTCATGCCGCGCCACTGGAAAAACGTCGGGATATACGGCTCCATGCGCACGGGGTTCGCGTCCACGCCCAGAAGCAGATGGTTCATCGTCGTGTTCGAGGCAATGCACACGCGGAACACGCGCGAGACGGGAACGCCCGCCGATTTGCACATCGCCGCGACGAGCGGCAGCAGCGTTTCCTTCAAGATCGCATCCTGCAGCCGCTTAACGCCGCCGGGCTTGCCCTGCTCGACGATGCGGTTGATGACATCCGCACCGTAGCGGATCTGACCGTTGCCCGCAGAGGCCTTCGCCGTCAGCGTACCGGTCTTTAAATCCATGAGCACGCCCGTGACGGTCGTGGTGCCGATATCGATGGCGCAGCCGTAGAGCGGCGCGTCCTCTTTTTCGGATACGTCCATGATGGTCAGCACGCCGTCCGTCAGCGTGCCGGTGATCTGTACCTTGAAATTGGCCTCGCGCAGCGTTTTTGCAAGCTTTTTGACCGTGTGATAGGTGAGCCTGACCTCCGTGCAGCCGTCGAATGCGTCCTGCGCGAAGCGCGCAAGCCGCTCGGTGTCGGGCATGGTGTCGTCGAGCGTCGGCTCGTCCAGCGTAAGAACCGCCTGCACAAAGTCGTTCGTGAAGTCCACGCCTGCGGCCTGCACGTCCTGCTGCAGCTGGTTGAAGATCGCGATCTCCTCGCCGGAGGACAGGTCTGCCGTCTTCATGCGGCTCTGATAGGCCGAGGCGATGTCCGGGACAAGCACGGTGATGTCCCCGGCAGGCTTCGTCGAGCAGCTCAGACGCCAGCCCGCGGCATAGTCCTCGTCGGAGATGTGACCGGTCTGCACGCCGGTGACCTCGCCGGAAACGAGCTTGACGCGGCACTTGCCGCACGAGCCGTTGCCGTTGCAGGGCGCGTCGATGGCGACGTTGGCCGATTTCGCGGCCTCCAGAATGGTGCTGCCGGGCGCGGCGGAGAATTTGACCTCCTGCGCACCGTTTTCGAATTGGAAGGTGATTTCGTACATGCTGTCTGGGTTCCTTTCCGTCAAAAGTGTGGAAACCGCCGCCGGCGGAATACGCGAAGTGCATCTCCGCCGCCCCCTGCGTGGTATTCATGCTCTATACTATAAACAAATCCCGCTCTGCGGTCAAGCCCCGCGCGGGAGCAAAAACTTTTTGTACAATTTTCAGAAACTGTCAAAGAATTGTGCGTCATAGACAAATGCGTCGCGTTTTGCGGTGTGGAAACTATTGATTCATCCAAAGAAGTGTGGTAAGCTGAGGCTGGCAGAATTTGATGCAGCAAACTGACAAGGAGGACGAAAACATGAAAAAATTCATCAACCAGGTCGAGCTTGTAGAGGATCAGATGATCCAGGGCATGGTCAAGGCGTATCCGCAGTATGTGCGCAAGCTGGACTGCGGCAACGTGGTCGTGCGGACGGAAAAGAAGGAAGGGAAGGTCGCGCTGATCTCCGGCGGCGGCTCCGGCCACGAACCGGCGCACGGCGGCTACGTCGGCACGGGTATGCTGGATGCGGCGGTCGCGGGCGCAGTCTTCACCTCGCCCACGCCGGATCAGATCTATGAGGGCATCAAGGCCATCGCGACCGACAAGGGCGTGCTGATGGTCATCAAGAACTATACCGGCGACGTGATGAACTTTGAAATGGCCGGTGAAATGGCGCAGATGGACGAGATCAAGGTCGCGCAGGTCGTCGTCGATGACGATGTCGCCGTGGACGGCAGCCTCTATACCGTCGGCCGCCGCGGCGTGGCGGGCACGGTCTTTGTCCACAAGATCGCGGGTGCAAAGGCAGAAGAGGGAGCTGAGCTTGAAGAGGTCCAGCGCGTGGCGCAGAAGGTCATTGACAACGTGCGCACCATGGGCGTCGCCATCCGTCCCTGCACAGTCCCGGCGGCGGGCAAGCCCGGCTTTGAGCTTGGCGAGGACGAGATGGAGGTCGGCATCGGCATCCACGGCGAGCCCGGCACGCACAAGGAATCGCTCCGCCCGGCAGACGAGATCGTCGATCATATTCTGGACAAGATCCTCTCCGACATCGACTATACCGGCCATGAGGTCGCCGTCATGGTCAACTCCTCCGGCGCAACGCCGCTGATGGAGCTGTTTATCATCAACAACCATGTCGCCGACGTGCTGGCCGCGAAGGGCATCAGGGTCTATAAGACCTTCGTAGGCGAATATATGACGTCGCTTGAAATGGAGGGCTTCTCCGTGTCCCTGCTGCGTCTGGACGACGAAATGAAAGCGCTTCTGGATGCGCACGCGGACACCATCGCCTTCAAGGCATAAACCCAAACGCAAAGGAGAACCGTTATGGTCAATCAGGAACAGGTATTGGAAATTCTGCACGCCGTCGGCGAAAAAATCACGGAGGAAAAGCTGTTTCTCACAGAGCTTGACAACGTCATCGGCGACGGCGACCACGGCATCAATCTGGCGCGGGGCTTTGCCGAGGTCGAGAAGAAGCGCCCGATGATGGAGGGCAAGGACATCGGCACGATGCTTAAAACTACCGGTATGGCCCTTGTGTCCACGGTCGGCGGAGCCTCCGGCCCGCTCTACGGGACGGCGTTCATGCAGGCGGGCAAAGCGCTTGCCGGAAAGACAGAGCTGGACGCGCAGGATCTGGTCACGATCCTGGACGCATTCGTCGCGGGCGTGCAGCTGCGCGGCAAGTCCGTGGCCGGAGAAAAGACGATGCTGGACGCCATGATTCCCGCGCGTGATGCGGTAAAAGCGGCGCTGGACGCGGGAAAGAGCGCGAAGGAGGCGCTGTCCGACGGCGTGGCCGCTGCGGAGCAGGGCGTTGAGTACACCAAGACCATCATCGCCACCAAGGGCCGCGCAAGCTATCTCGGCGAACGCAGTCTCGGCCATCAGGACCCCGGCGCAACGTCGTTCACCACGATGCTGCGTGTCGTGGCCGAGCACGTGTGAGGTGCGGGCCATGGTCGGATTTGTGATCGTTTCGCACAGCGAAACACTGGCAAACGGCGTGGTCGAGCTGACAAAAATGATGGCCGACGGCGTGCCCATCCGTGCCGCCGGCGGTCTGGACGGCGGCGGCTTCGGCACGAGCTATGAAAAAATTTCGAACGCCATTGACGAAATTTACTCAGACGACGGCGTGATCGTGCTCATGGACATGGGCTCGGCGGTCATGACGGCGGAAATGGTGCTCGAGGCCATGCCGGAGCGGAAGCTCGTCCTGGCCGACTGCCCGCTGGTCGAGGGCGCGGTCGCCGCGACCGTCAGCGCCATCGCAGGCAGCAGCCTCGAGGAAATCATGGACGAGCTTGCCGACGTGCGGGAGCTGAAAAAGCTGTCGTGATAAAAAGAAGCAGCGTGAAATGCGCACCTGTTTTGTAGGGGCGGACGACTCTGTCCGCCCACTGGATGCAGTGCTTTTTCAGAAATTCAGGGTAAATCCGTATGCGCTTCCCAACGTGTTTTGCAGGGGCAAGTGCATTCGGATTCGCCGAGGATTTTCGATGATCCGATACCCCCACTGCCGGGCGGACAGAGGCGTCCGCCCCTACGCATTTTCTGGAAATCCGGCGCAAAATGGACACAGCAGACTTTCATTGTTTCACAAGGAGCCGATATGAAAGAATTTCAATACACCATTCAGGACCCCATGGGCTTTCATGCGCGGCCTGCGGGCGCGCTTGTGCGCGCGGCAAAGGCGTATACAAGCAAAATCACGATCTCCTGCGGGGAAAAATCCGCGCAGCTGACGCGGCTGATGGCCGTGATGGGCCTCGGCATCAAGCAGGGCCAGACCGTCACCGTCACCATCGACGGCTCCGACGAGGACAAGGCGTTTGAGGAGCTGCAGACGCAGTTCCGCGAAAACGCCTGAGGACGCCGCCATGCAGGTATTCTCAGGGTTTCCCATTTCCCAGGGCCTTGCCGCCGGAAAAATCGTCTTTCTCGGCGCGCAGAAGGCCGCCGTCCGGCAGGCAGTCTCCCCGCAGGAGGAACAGCTGCGCTTTGAAAGCGCACAGCGGCAGGCCGTGGACGCGCTCGGCGCGCTCTATGAAAAGGCCAGAGCGGAGCTTGGTGAGAAGGACGCGGAAATTTTCTCCGTCCACCAGCTCATGGCCGCGGACGAAGACTTTACAGACCTTGTTTCGGAAGCAATTGCGGACGGCGCGGAGGCATCCGAGGCTGTCCGGCAGGCGGGGGAGCAGTGCGCGGCCATATTTTCCGCCATGGACGACGACTATATGCGTGAACGCGCCGCCGATGTGCGGGACGTCGCCGCCCGCATCTGCCGCATTTTAAACGGCGAGGCGGAGCAGACCATCACCGAGCCCTGCCTTATCGCCGCCGAGGAGCTGACCCCCAGCCAGACCGTGCAGTTCCCGCGCGAATTCGTGCGCGGGATGCTGACCGCGCGCGGCGCGGCGAATTCCCACATGGGCATTCTGGCGCGGACGCTCGGCGTTCCGGCAGTCTCGCAGCTGCCCGTGTCGGCGGAGCTGCACGGGCGCACGGCGGTTCTGGACGGCTTCTCCGGGACGCTGACGCTCGACCCGGACGAACAGACGCTGGCCGAAGCAGCGGCGAAGATCGCCGCGCAGCAGGCGCAGCGCGAAGCGCTCCGGCAGCTGATCTCCGCCCCGAGCGTCACGCAGGACGGGCATTCTGTCCGCCTTTACGCCAATATTGCGGGCACGGACGATCTGCCGCTGCTGCGAGAAAGCGGCGCGGAGGGTGTCGGGCTGCTCAGGAGCGAGTTTCTGTATCTGGGCCGCAGCACGTACCCGACCGAGGACGAGCTGTTTGAAAGCTACAAAACGGTCGTGCAGGCCATGGATGGCCGGGAGATCATCATCCGCACGCTGGATATCGGCGCGGACAAGCAGGTCGGTTATTTTGATATGCCGCCGGAGGACAACCCCGCGCTCGGCCTGCGGGCGATCCGCCTGTGTTTGACGCGGCCCATTCTGTTCCAGACGCAGCTGTGCGCCATTCTGCGCGCGTCGCGCTATGGAAACGTCGGGATCATGTTCCCGATGGTAACAGGCCCGGACGAGCTGCACCGGCTGAAGCAGGCGCTGGCCGATGCGGAGGATGTGCTCATTGCGCGCGGCGAACGCTTCGGCCCATACCGCGTCGGCGTGATGATCGAGACGCCTGCCGCCGTGTTCATGAGCGGCGAGCTTGCGGGCGAGGTCGACTTCTTCTCCATCGGCACGAACGATCTGACGCAGTATCTGCTGGCCATGGACCGGCAGAACCCGAATCTGGCCCCGTTCTGCGACCCGCACCACCCGGCCGTTTTGCGCGCGATCCGGCAGACCGTCGAACGCGCGCATCAGGCGGGGTGCACCGTCGGCATCTGCGGTGAGCTTGCCGCAGACGAAGCGCTGACCGAAGCGTTCTTGCGTCTGGGCGTGGACGAGCTTTCCGTCGCCCCGTCCCGCATTCTCCCGCTGCGGGAGAAGATCCGCAGTCTGACGCTCGGATAGCGCGAATACACAATTATCGCCGGTACCGTCTTACAGCGGTGCCGGCGATGCTGTTTTCACTCCCGCACCTGCCGCTGCTCCAGCGTGATGCGGATGGCAGTGCCGTGGTCGGGGACGGAGGAGGCGGTGATGGTGTGGCCGAGGCGTTTGCAGATCGTGCGGCAGAGGTAGAGGCCGAGGCCGCTGGCCTTCTGGTCGCCGCGGCCATTGTAGCCGGTATAGCCCTTTTCAAAGATGCGCGGCAGGTCCTCCGGTGCGACGCCGATGCCGGTGTCACGGATGACGAGGGTCTTGGGCGCTTCCAGCTCGATGGTGATGCTGCCCGCGCGCGTATACTTGAGCGCGTTGGACAAGACCTGCTCGATCACGAACAGCAGCCACTTTTCATCCGTCACGCACGACACATTCAGCGGCTCGTAGCAGAGCTTTAATTTTCTGCCGATGAACTCCCCCGCGAACCGGCGCACGGCGCGGCGGACGATCGCATCCAGCTCATACTCGCGCAGGACAAGATCGCTGCCGCCCGTCAGCCGCAGATAGACCATGACCATCTCGACATACTGCTCGGCGCGGGAAAGCTCCTGTAAAAGCCGCCTCGCCTGCGGCGTGTCCTCCTGCTGCAGGCATAAGCGCATGGAGGCGATGGGCGTTTTGATCTGGTGCGCCCAGAGCGTATAATAGTCGAGCATATCCTGATACTGCGCGTTCATGCGCGTCTCGAGCGCCTGCTGCTGCGCGCACAGCGCCTGCACCAGCGCGCGGTAGTCCTCCTCCGGGACGGTGTGCGCTGCCGGGAGCGTCTCGGGAAGCGTGGGCAGCTGGCAAAGAATCAGCCGCAGCGTCTCATGCCGCGCTTTGACCCGCCGGAAATCCAGCAGCAGAACCGCAAGCCCCAGAATGACACACAACACCGACGGATACCACACCGCAGCCAGCGGCAGGTGGTACAGCGCAAACGAGACGATAAAAATGACCGCGAACAGGAAAAACGCGACGATCTTCCCCGCTTTTCCGCGCAGATACTGTAAAAATAACCGCATATCTATTCCACCAAATAACCCGCGCCGACGCGCGTGGCGATAAAGCCCGCAAGTCCCGCGCCGTCCAGCTTTTTGCGCAGGCGGGCCATGTTGACCGAAAGCGTGTTCTCATCGACGAAGCTGTCCGTCTGCCAGAGCGCCTCCATGAGCCTCTCGCGGCTGACGATTTTGCCCTTTTCCTTCAGAAGCGTCCACAGAATGCGGTACTCGTTCTTGCTGAGCGGCAGCTTTTCGCCGTTTACGAGCAGGGACTGGCCGCCCGTCTGCAAGACCGCGCCCCGGTGGGACAGAACAGGCTCCGCGGGCGCAAAATCATACGTCCGGCGCAGAAGCGCCTGCACCTTCGCCGTCAGCACGTCCAGATCGAAGGGCTTGGCGATGAAATCATCCGCGCCCATGTTCATGGCCATGACGATGTTCATATTCTCCGACGCGGAAGAGAGGAACACGACCGGAACGCGCGAAACGGCGCGGATCTGCGTGCACCAGTGGTAGCCGTTGAAAAACGGCAGCGAGATATCCAGCAGCACGAGCTGCGGGTCAAAGGCTGTGAATTCCTCCATGACGGCGCGGAAATTCTGCACGCACCGCGCGTCCAGCTCCCACTGCCGCAGATGCGCGCAGACGGCCTGCGCGATGCCGGGGTCGTCCTCGACCAGCAAAATACGGTACATCCGTCCGCCTCCCGAGCTTCTTTTTCTCTCAGTATAGCACACCCGGCGTCCAGCCGCAAGAAAAGGTCATTTTCCTCTTTCTTTATTGGAAGAAATCGTGTATACTATTTTTGATTTTACGCTTCTTCCGAAATGGGGGATTTTTAGTATGGAACAGGAAGACAAGAATTTGCAGGCACAGCCGTCCGAAACGCAGGAAAAGCCGGAAAAGCAGCCGCTTCCCAAGGGCTATGAGGCGTATCTGAGCCTGTTCGATCTGGTGCGGATGCTGGCGGTCATCACGCTGGTCTTCGTATTCTTTTTCCGTCTGAACGGCGTGAGCGGCAGCTCGATGTACCCCACGCTGGTCGACAAGGACTATCTGGTGCTGGAGAGCAATTTTCTCTATCGGGACGCAAAGCAGGGCGATATCGTCGTTTTGTATACGCCGCCGTTTTCCGAGAATGACGAACTGCTGGTCAAGCGTGTGATCGCAGTCGGCGGGCAGACGGTGGATATTGACTTTAACGCGGGCGTCGTCTACGTCGACGGACAGGCGCTGGACGAGCCGTATACGTTTGAACCGACCTATCTGAGCTACGCCGAATACGGCAAGGCGCTCGACTATCCGGTCACCGTGCCGGAGGGCGAGCTGTTTGTCATGGGCGACAACCGCAACCATTCGGAGGACAGCCGGTTCTCCGACGTCGGCTGTGTGAAAAAAGAGGCTGTTTTGGGAAAGGTCCTGCTCGTGGTCTTCCCCGGACGGCAGACGAATGAATTTGGAGCCGTGACCGGCGGGCGCAGCTGGCACAGATTCGGAGCGGTATCATGAAGCAGGAAGACACGAACCGGAGCACCATGAATATCCAGTGGTACCCCGGCCACATGACCAAGACGCGCCGGATGATCGAGGAGGATGTGAAGCTCGTCGACGCCGTGTGCGAAATTCTCGACGCGCGCATCCCGATTGCCAGCCGCAACCCGGATATCGACGCGATCTGCGGCAATAAGCCGCGCATGATCGTCCTGAACCGCATCGACATGGCAGACCCGGCGCTGACGAAAAAATGGGCAGAGCACTTCCGGGCGAAGGGCTATGCCGTTCTGCAGACCGACTGCAAGACGAAAAAGGGCATTTCCGGCTTCGTCCCGGCGGTGCGCACGCTGCTGGCGGAAAAGCTGGCGCGGTACGCGGAAAAGGGGCAGGTGGGACGGCCCCTGAAGCTCATGGTCGTCGGCATCCCGAACGTGGGAAAATCGACGTTCATCAACCAGATCGCCGGGCGCAAGGGCGCAAAGGCCGAGAACCGCCCCGGCGTTACGCGCGGCAAGCAGTGGATCACGGTCGACCAGGGGCTTTTGCTTCTGGACACGCCGGGCATTCTGTGGCCGAAGTTCGAAGACCCGGAGGTCGGGATGCGCCTTGCCTACACGGGCGCCGTCAAGGAGGACGTGATCGACACCGAGACGCTGGCCTGCCATTTTATCGCGCTGCTGGCAAAGTATTACCCGCAGACGCTTTCCGAGCGCTATAAGCTCGAAGCGCCGGAGGATGCGGACGGATACGAGCTTTTGCAGCTGGCCGGGAAAAAGCGCGGCTATCTCGTCTCCGGCGGCGAGGTCAATACCGAGCGCATGGCAAAGGCGCTCATGGACGATTACAGAAGCGGCAAGCTCGGCAAGCTGACGCTCGAAAGCCCGGAGGACATGCAATGAGACAGGAAGAACCGATGGATCTTTGGGTGTATGAACGCGAAGCGTTCGACGCAGGCATCAAACTGGTGTGCGGCGTGGACGAAGCGGGACGCGGGCCACTGGCCGGGCCGGTATGTGCGGCGGCGGTCATACTGCCGCCGGGGCTGGAAATCCCCGGCCTCAACGACTCGAAAAAGCTTACGGACAAAAAGCGCCGGGAGCTGTACGATATCATGATAGAGCAGGCCGTCTCTTACGGCATCGCGTTTGCGAGCGAGCAGGAGATCGACGAGATCAATATTTTACAGGCGACGTTCCTGGCCATGGAGCGCGCCATGCAGAAGCTCTCCCCGCAGCCGGAGCTTGCGCTCATCGACGGCAACCGGACGAAGGATTTCGGTCTGCCGGTCCGGACCATCGTCAAGGGCGACAGTCTATCCGCCTCCATCGCCGCCGCGTCGATTCTGGCCAAGGTCACGCGGGATCGGCTGATGGAGGAATACGACGCGCAGTACCCGCAGTACGGCTTCGCCGTCCACAAGGGCTACGGCACGAAGCGGCACTATGAAGCGCTGCGTGAATTCGGTCCCAGTCCGATCCACAGAAAAACATTCCTCAAAAAATTCTATGAGAACCCGTGACCTGTCCGGCCCATGGGGCGAGGCGCTGGCCGCGGAGTATCTGCGAAAAAAGGGCTGGCGCATCGAGGCCATGAACTACCGCACGCGGCTCGGCGAGATCGATATCATCGCGTCGAACCGGCAGTATCTCGTCTTCTGCGAGGTCAAACTGCGAAAATCGGCGGATTTCGCCGCCGCGCGGGAATTTGTCGACGCGCACAAGCAGCAGCGCCTGCGCACGACCGCGCTTTTGTACCTATCCCAACACGAAACGCCGCTGCAGCCGCGCTTCGACGTGATCGAAATCTATGCGCCCGACGGCACGCAGACCCGCCGCCCGCAGATCACCCATATGGAGGACGCATTTTGACAAATTACCGCGTTTTTGACGGCCACTGCGACACGCCCATCGAACTCTGGCTGCAAAATCAGCCGCTGCGGAAAAACACGCTGGCTGTTTCGCTCGAACGCGCGCAGCGGCTTGGCGCATGGGCGCAGTTTTTCGCGTTCTGCACCGCCTGGGTCAAGGCAAAGCTGCCAAGACCGGAGATTTTCTCCCGCGCGCTGGACAATTTTCACGCGCAGCTGCGCGAGAATGCGGACAAGATCACGCTCTGCCGCACAGCAAGTGAGGCCGAAGCTGCCATGCAGAGCGGCAAATGCGCCGCGTTTCTCGCCATTGAGGGCGCAGAGGCTGTGCGCGAGGACGAAGGGCTTCTGGAACACGCATATGAATCCGGCGTGCGGATGATCTCGCTTGTATGGAACCTTCCGAACAGCCTTGCCGCGCCGTGCGGCTCGGACGAAGGGCTGACGGAAAAGGGCAGGCACTTTTTTAAGCGGGCGCAGGCGCTCGGGATGCTCGTCGACGTGAGCCATGTGTCCGAAAAGGGCTTCTGGGACATGATCGGGCTGGCCGAAAAGCCGGTCATCGCAAGTCACTCCGATTCGTTTGCCGTCTGCCCGCACCCGCGCAATCTGACGGACGACCAGTTCCGGGCCATCCGCGATCTTGGCGGCACAGCGGGACTGAACCTCTACGCGCCGTTCCTGACGCAAGCGCCCCGCGCGTCGTTTGACGATCTGCGCCGCCATCTTGACCGGTTTCTGGAGCTGGACGGTGAGGGCCACATTGCCCTCGGCGCAGATCTGGACGGCTGTGATTTACTGCCGGAGGGCTTTTCCGGGCTGGACGATTATAACCGGCTCGGTGATTTTTTGAAAACTACCGGATATTCCGATGAAACCATACAGAACCTGTTCTGCAATTCTCTCATGAAGGTCGTGAAACTATGTATTATGTAAGTACGCGTGACGCAGGCCGCCGCTTAACGGCCAGTCAGGCCATTGTCGAGGGCCTCAGCCGTGACGGCGGGCTGTATCTGCCGGAGGAAATTCCGCAGCTCACCATGGACGAGATCAAAGCGCTCGCCGCGCTTTCCTATCCCGAACGGGCCGCGAGACTCATGAAGCGCTATCTCGACGAGTTTACCGAGGAGGAGCTGCTGGGCTTTGCGAAAAGCGCCTACGGCCCCGCGAAATTTGACACGCCTGCCGCAGCGCCCGTCGTAAAGCTGACGGAAAACACGTATATTCAGGAGCTGTGGCACGGGCCGACGTGCGCATTCAAGGATATGGCGCTGCAGATGCTGCCGTATCTGCTGACGGCCTCGCTCCGGAAAACGGGCGAGGAGAAGACCGTCTGCATCCTCGTCGCGACCTCCGGCGACACGGGCAAGGCCGCGCTTGAGGGCTTCCGCGATGTGGACCGCACGAAAATCCTTGTGTTCTATCCCGACGGCGGCGTTTCCGAAATGCAGAAGCTGCAGATGGTCACGCAGGAGGGTAAAAACGTCGGCGTGTGCGCCGTGCGCGGCAACTTTGACGACGCGCAGACCGGCGTGAAGCGCATTTTCTCCGACGAGGCGCTGCGCGGGGAGCTTGCCGGGCGCGGATACTTCCTGTCCTCGGCCAACTCCATCAACTGGGGCAGGCTCCTGCCGCAGATCGTGTATTACGTCTCGGCCTACTGCGACCTGCTGAACGCTGGGACCATCGAAGCCGGGACGCGCGTCAATTTCTGCGTCCCGACAGGCAACTTCGGCAACATTCTCTCCGGCTTCTACGCGAAGAGGATGGGCGTGCCCATCGGCAGGCTCATCTGCGCGTCGAACGAGAATAACGTCCTGACCGACTTTATCAAGACCGGCACCTATGACCGCAACCGGCCGTTTTACCAGACGGCTTCGCCGTCGATGGATATCCTGATCTCGTCGAATCTCGAACGGCTTTTGTCCCTGCTGTCCGGCTCGGACGAAGAGGTGCGCGGCTATATGCAGAAGCTTTCCGAGACGGGAACATATACCGTCTCCGACCGGGTGCTGCGGGCCGTGCAGGCGGAATTTTCCTGCGGCTTCTGCACGGACGCGCAGGGCGCGCAGACGATCGGGAAGACATTCCGCGAGAGCCGCTATCTGCTCGACACGCATACCGCCGTGGCCTGCACGGTTCTGGGCGCGTACCGCGCCGAGACAGGCGATCAGACGCTGACCGTCGTGGAATCCACGGCAAGCCCGTTTAAGTTCTGCGCAAGCGTTCTGGACGCGCTCGGCGTGACAGAGCATGCGCCCGGCACGGGCGTGCTCGGCCAGCTCACGGCCGAGACGGGCCGTCCGGCTCCGACGCCGCTGGCAAGCCTTGCAGGCAAGCCCGTGCGCTTCGATCAGGTCACGGACAGGGGCGATATGCGCGCCGTCGTGACGGAGTTTCTGCGCTGATGGCCCTGTACGCGATTGGAGATCTGCACCTGTCGCTCGGCCCGGCAGACAAGCCGATGGACGTGTTCGGGGGCCGCTGGACAGGGTATATGGAAAAGCTGCGGGAAAATCTGAAGGTCATTGGCCCGGAGGACACGACCGTTCTGCTCGGCGATCTCAGCTGGGCGATGAGCCTTGACGACGCGGCGGAGGATTTTTCCTTTATGAACGCCATCCCCGGCCGCAAGATCATCCTCAAGGGCAACCATGACTACTGGTGGACGACGCTGCGGGCCTTTGACCGCTTCTGCGCGGAGCATGGGTTTGCAGACTTCCACGTCCTGAACAACTCCTGCTTCTTCTACGGCGATATCGCCCTGTGCGGCACGCGCGGGTGGTTCTACGACGCGCAGAAGGAGGGCAGCCACGACGAGAAAATTTTCCGGCGGGAGCTTGGGCGGCTCGAACGCTCTTTGCAGCTGGCGGGGGACGCGGAAAAATACTGCTTCCTGCACTATCCGCCGCGCTACCGCGGGTACGCCTGTTCGGAAATTCTGGCGCTTCTGAAGCAATACGGCGTGACGCGCTGCTATTACGGCCACCTGCACGCCGACTCCATCCGGCTGGCGCTGGAGGACGACTATCAGGGCGTGCAGTACCGCCTTGTTTCGGCAGATCACGTCGATTTTCAGCCGCAGCGCATCGGATAGATGGCAAATAGGCGGAAAGATTTTGAATTTTTTCTGAATTCGGATAAATTCCTGAAAAAACAGTGGATTTCTTGCATGAAGTCTGGTAGAATAGAGCGGATTCAAATGAGAATGGTGAATTACGGCCTTTTATAAGCCGCACCGCATAGGAGGAAAGTACCACAATGAACGTTAAAAACGTAGAGAAAGAAAACGGCAGCGCAAAGGTCACTGTCGAGATCGCAAAGGACGAGTTCCAGACCGCGCTGGACAAGGCGTATGCCAAGATCCGCAAGGACATCATGATCCCCGGCTTCCGCAAGGGCAAGGCTCCGCGCAAGTTCGTCGAGCGCATGTACGGCTCTCAGGTGTTCTATGAAGACGCCGTGAACGAGATCTTCCCCGACATTTACGAGGCTGCCATTGTCAAGCAGGAGCTCAAGGCTGTCGGCCAGCCCTCCGTTACCGATATGCAGACCCCCGAAGACGGCAGCGTCGTGCTGACTGTCTCCACCGAGCTTTATCCCGAGGTCACCCTCGGCGAATACAAGGGCATCGAGGTTCCCAAGGAAACCGTCTCCATCTCCAAGGCAGAGGTCGACGC
Organism: Firmicutes bacterium CAG:124; assembly: GCA_000432135.1. GTDB lineage: Bacteria > Bacillota > Clostridia > Oscillospirales > Oscillospiraceae > CAG-170. The sequence continues at coordinate 16,196 of HF990655.1, read as the reverse complement.
AGAGCTTTCCCGTATGCAGGAGCGCAACGCCCGCATCGAGACAGTTGACCGCGAAGCGAAGACCGGCGACACCGTCGTTCTGGACTTTGAGGGCTTCGTAGACGGCAAGCCGTTTGACGGCGGCAAGGCCGAGGGCTATACCCTGACGCTCGGCTCCGGCGCGTTCATCCCCGGCTTCGAGGATCAGCTCGTCGGCCTCAAGGCAGGCGACGAGAAGGATGTCGTCGTGACCTTCCCCGAGAACTACACCAAGGAGCTTGCCGGTAAGGAAGCCACCTTCAAGTGCAAGATCCACGAGGTCAAGGAGACCATCAAGCCCGAACTCGACGACGAGTTTGCCAAGGATGTCTCCGAATACGACACGCTGGCCGCGCTCAAGAAGAGCATCAAGGCCGACCTCGCCGCAAAGCGGCAGGAAGCTGTTGACCGCGACTTTGAAAACGAAGCCGTCGTCCTCGCAGGCAAGAACATGACCTGCGACATTCCCGCCTGCATGATCGACGAGCAGGTCGACAAGCATCTTGAGCAGTTTTCCTATCAGCTGCAGTCTCAGGGCATGAAGATGGATGACTACCTCAAGATGATCGGCGGCGACGTCAAGGGTATGCGCGATTCCATGCGCCCGATGGCCGAGCAGACCGTCCGCAGCAACATTCTGCTCAGTGAGATCGTCCATCAGGAGAACCTCGACGTGACCGAAGAGGAAGTCGAGGAAGAGCTGAAGAAGCTGGCCGAGCAGTATAAGATGGAGCTGGACAAGATCAAGGAAATGGTCGATGTCGAGGCCGTCAAGTCTGATCTCAAGGGCCGCAAGGCTGTCAAGCTGATCGTGGACAATGCAAAGCCCGTCGAGAAGGAAAAGAAGACGGCAAAGAAGGCCGCCAAGAAGGAAGACGCCGCTGAGGCTCCCGCCGAAGAAGCCAAGACTGAGGAATAATTCTCCGGCCCGTTGGGTAGAATCCTACAGCCAACCTGACATCCGTCTGAAAGGAGAATCCCAAATTATGAGTTTGGTTCCGTATGTTGTCGAGCAGACGAGCCGCGGCGAGCGGTCGTATGATATCTTCTCCCGCCTGCTCAACGACCGTATCATCATCCTGTCCGAAGAGGTCAACAGCACCACTGCCAGTCTGATCGTTGCGCAGCTGCTCTATCTTGAGGCGCAGGACCCCGATAAGGACATTCAGTTCTACATCAACTCCCCCGGCGGCAGCGTGACCGACGGCATGGCGATCTATGACACCATGCAGTTCATCAAGTGCGACGTGTCCACCATCTGCGTGGGCATGGCCGCGTCGATGGGCGCGTTTTTGCTGTCCTCCGGCACGAAGGGCAAGCGCCTTGCCCTTCCCAACGCGGAGATCATGATCCACCAGCCCTCCGGCGGCACGCAGGGGCAGGCGACCGACATGCAGATCCAGGTCGAACGGATGCTGAAGATCAAGCAGCGTCTGAACGAGATCCTTGCCGCCAACACCGGCAAGCCGCTTGAGACGATCAAGATCGATACCGAGCGCGACAACTTCATGACCGCCGAAGAGGCGCAGGCCTACGGCCTTGTTGACAAGGTCATCTACAAGAGACAATAATCCCTGAAAGGAGGAGTCCAGCTTGGCAAGAGACTCCATCCGCTGCTCCTTCTGCGGTAAAAAACAGGAGCAGGTCGGCCGCATCATCGCCGGTCCCAATGTCTACATCTGCAATGAATGCGTCGAGCTCTGCTCGTCCATCCTGCACGATGAGATGCACAACGGCCTGAACGAGCAGCAGCTTGAACTGCCCGACACGCTCCCCACGCCGCAGCAGATCAAGACCTACATGGATCACTATATCATCGGTCAGGACGACGCAAAAATCGCCCTGTCCGTGGCGGTCTATAACCACTATAAGCGCATTTATTTCCAGAACGACTCCGACGTGGAGCTGCAGAAGAGCAACATTCTGCTCATCGGCCCCACCGGCTCCGGCAAGACGCTGTTCGCCCAGACGCTGGCCAAGATCCTCAACGTGCCGTTCGCCATCGCGGACGCGACCACGCTGACGGAGGCCGGTTATGTGGGCGAGGACGTCGAGAATATTCTGCTCCGGCTTCTGCAGGCGGCGGATTTCGACGTAGAGCTGGCCGAGCGCGGCATCATCTATATCGATGAGATCGACAAGATCGCCCGTAAGTCGGAGAACACCTCCATCACCCGCGATGTCTCCGGTGAGGGCGTCCAGCAGGCGCTTTTGAAGATCGTCGAGGGCACGGTCGCCAACGTTCCCCCGCAGGGCGGGCGCAAGCATCCGCAGCAGGAGTTCATTCAGGTCGATACGACCAACATCCTCTTCATCTGCGGCGGCGCGTTCGACGGGCTTGACAAGATCATCGAGCAGCGCACCGATACCTCCGCTGTGGGCTTCAACTCTACGGTCAAGAGCAAGGGCGACCACAACGTCGGAAAGCTCTTCCAGCTCGTGCAGCCGCATGATCTGCTGAAGTTCGGCATTATTCCGGAGCTTGTGGGCCGCCTGCCGGTCATCACGTCCCTGCGCGGACTTGACAAGGACGATCTGGTGCGCATCCTGACGGAGCCGAAAAACGCGCTCTGCAAGCAGTACCACAAGCTGCTGTCCTATGATCAGGTCGAGCTGAGCTTCGAAAAGGGCGCGCTGGAGGCCATCGCGGAAAAGGCCATCGAGCGCCAGATCGGCGCGCGCGGTCTGCGCGCGATCATGGAGGAGATCATGACGAAGATCATGTACGAGATCCCGTCCGACCCCACCATCCAGTCCGTCTGCATCACCGAGCGCTGCGTGCGCGAAGGCGAGCCGCCCCAGATCACCCGCGACGCCGCAAAGCCCCGCGCTCCCATCAAGAACGCAGGCGTAACGCTGTAACACAACAAACAGGAAGGGAGCGTGCGCTCCCTTCCTGCGTATTTTTATCCTCCGCGAAAGGAGACAACTTTTATGAGCGATTATAAACCCCTTGCCTGCCTGCCGGTCCTGCCGCTGCGCGGGATCGTGGTGTTCCCCGGCTGCGTGACGCATTTCGACGTCGGAAGGAGCCGGTCTGCCCGCGCCGTTGAGGAGGCCATGCGGGCCGATCAGATGATCTTCCTTGTCGCCCAGCGCGACGTGCAGTGCGACGAGCCGAAGAAGACCGACCTGTATTCCGTCGGCACCGTGGCCTATGTGCGGCAGATCCTGCGCCTGCCGGGCGACAATATGCGCATTCTCGTCGAGGGCAAATACCGTGCGCAGCTGACCGACATGATCCACGCCGAGCCGTATCTCTTCGCCCGCGCGATGGAGCTGGACGAGCCGGGCTATCACGCCGCCGTGCCGCGCACGCAGGCGCTCGTGCGGCAGGCGCACCAGCTGTTTGAGCAGTTTATCGATCTGGCTGTCAAATCCGGGCAGGAAAACCTGCTGCAAGGCTCTTCGACCGACGACGCGGGCGAGCTGGCCGATTTCATCGCCCAGAACGCGACGTTCGGCTACGAGGACAAGCAGCGCGTGCTCGAAACGCTGCCGCCCGTTCACCGGCTGGAGCTGTGCATCCGCATGATGGCGAAGGAGCTTGACATTCTGCGGCTGGAAAGCGAGATCAACGATCAGGTGCAGCAGAATGTCAACCAGAACCAGCGCGATTATTATCTGCGCGAGCAGCTGCACGTCATCCGCGAAGAACTCGGCGAGGACGACGACAGCGACGCGGACAGCTACCGCACCAAAATTCAGGCGCTGAAGCTTCCGCAGGAGACGGAGGAAAAGCTGCTGCGTGAAGTTTCGCGCTTTGCGCGCCAGCAGCCCGGCTCCGCCGAGGCCTCCGTTCTGCGCAATTATCTCGACACGATCCTCGACCTGCCGTGGAACAAAGAGACGAAGGAGCGGCTGGATGTAAAGGCCGCTGCGAAAATTCTCGACGAGGATCACTTCGGCCTTGAGACGGTCAAAAAGCGCATTCTTGAAACGCTGGCCGTGCGCCAGCTGGCTCCGGAGCTGCCGGGGCAGATCCTCTGCCTGGTCGGCCCTCCGGGCGTAGGCAAAACGTCCGTCGCGATTTCGATCGCACGGGCGCTGAACCGGAAGCTGGCCCGCCTGTCTCTCGGCGGCGTGCGCGACGAGGCCGAGATCCGCGGCCACCGCAAGACGTATATCGGCGCCATGCCGGGCCGCATCATGACGGCTCTGATTCAGGCCAAGAGCAAAAACGCGCTGCTGCTGCTCGACGAAATTGACAAGCTCGGCAGCGATTATAAAGGTGACCCGTCGTCCGCGCTGCTGGAGGTTTTGGACTCTGCACAGAATTCCAGCTTCCGCGACCATTATATTGAGGTGCCGTTCGATCTGTCGCACTGCATGTTCATCACCACTGCCAACACGACCGACACCATCCCCCGCGCCCTGCTCGACCGCATGGAGGTCATTGAGCTGGGGTCTTACACGGACGAGGAAAAATTGCAGATCTCCAAGCGGCACCTGCTGCCGAAGCAGCTGAAAAAGCACGGCATGAAGCGCACGCAGGTGCGCGTCTCCGACGACGCGATCCGCGAGATCATTGCCTGCTACACGCGCGAATCCGGCGTCCGCAGTCTTGAGCGGCAGATCGCCGCGCTCTGCCGCAAGTGCGCCATGCGCTTCGTCTCCGACGAGCCGCCCAAGCGCATTTCCATCACCGGCGGCAATCTCGAAGACTTCCTCGGCGTCCGCAAATTCCTGCCGGAGGCAAACGTCACGACCGATCAGGTCGGGCTTGTCACGGGCCTTGCGTGGACAGCCGTCGGCGGCACGACGCTTGAGGTCGAGGTCAACGTGGTCGACGGTACCGGCAAGCTGGAACTGACCGGCAATCTGGGCGACGTGATGAAGGAATCCGCCTTCGCGGCCATGAGCTTTATCCGCTCGCGCGCAAAGGCGCTGGGCCTCGCCCCGGATTTCTACAAAACGAAGGACATCCACGTCCACTTCCCGGAGGGAGCCGTCCCGAAGGACGGGCCGTCCGCCGGCATCACGATCTGCACCGCCATCGTCTCGGCGCTCACGAACCGTCCCGTGCGGCGCGACGTCGCCATGACGGGCGAAATTTCCATTCGCGGCAGGGTGCTCGCCATCGGCGGGCTGAAGGAAAAGACCATGGCGGCTCTGCGCCACGGCGTCAAGACCGTTATCATCCCGGCAGAAAACGAGAAGGATCTGGAGGAGATCGACCAGACCGTGCGGCAGGCGCTGCAGTTCATTACCGTTTCCAGCGCCGACCGCGTTCTGGAGGCCGCGCTGCTGCCCGCAGGCGACCCGGCGGAGGCGATCTCGGTTCCCGCCGCGCCCGCGCTGCCGATCCCCGCGCCCAAAACGCGCCGCAAGCCCGGCATCCGGCAGTGAGGAGGGCCACATGAATCTGCATAACGCGGAATTTGTCCGCTCCGTCACCTCCGTCGCCGACTGCCCGAAGGACGGCCTGCCGCAGATCGCGTTTGCAGGCAAGTCCAACGTCGGAAAATCCTCCGTCATCAACAAGCTTCTGCTGCGCAAAAACTTCGCCCGCGTCGGCGAAGCCCCCGGCAAGACCACGCATATCAACTTTTTCCGCATTGATGAGGCCATGTACCTCGTCGACCTGCCGGGCTACGGCTACGCCAAGGTCCCGCAGAAAGAAAAAGAGCGCTGGGGCAGGCTCATGGAGGCCTATTTTGCCGCGCCGGCTACGCTTACCTTCGGCGTCATGCTCGTCGACGCACGCCATGCGCCGACAGCAAACGATGTGGTCATGGCGAATTACTTTCTGCAGTCCGGCAAGCCCTTCGTGGTCGTGGCCAACAAGCTTGATAAGCTCAAAAAAAGCGAGATCGAGTCAAATCTTGCCCGCATCCGCGAGGTGCTGTCCCTGCCGGATGACGTGCGCCTGATCCCCTTCTCCGCCGAAAAGGGCGACGGCCGCGACGAGCTGCTGACCGTCATCCTGCACGCGGCAGAACAATAAACGCAAAAGCCGAGGCCCCGCCGTCTGCGGGGCCTCGGTTTATACGATCAAAACGCATTGCTGCCCGTTTCAGGCAGCAATGCGTTCGTAGGGGCGGACGACTCTGTCCGCCCGGCAGAATGCACCGAATCATCAAAAATTCTCGGCGAATTCGTATACACTTACCCACTTGACTGTAGGGGCCGATGCCTGCATCGGCCCGCTGGGGAGTTGCGAATTCGCCGTAAGATTTCTAAAAAAGCACTGCTTCCAGCGGGCCGACAGAGTCGTCGGCCCCTACGCGATGCGGAGCGTATTCACCGAAAGCCGTTCAGTTTTGTGGTTGCCTGTGCTCGATCCACTTACTTTCTTTCCGGCACAAGGAAGATAAACACCAGCGAGCTGATGAGCAGCAGGTAGGGGTAGAACAGGAACGGGATAATCTGGAACGCGGTGAGCGTTTCGCCCAGCTCTGCGGCGGCGGAGATCGCCAGCAGCATCTGCGCGCCGTAGGGGATGATGCCCTGGAAGATGCATGAGAAGGTGTCGAGCAGCGACGCGCTCTTCTTGCCCGTGATGCCGTATTCCTCGCTCATCTGCTTCGCGATGGGACCGGCCATGACGATGGCGACGGTATTGTTGGCCGTGGCAATGTCCATCGCGCCGACAAGCAATCCGATGCCCAGCTGGCCGCCCTTGTTGCCGTGGAAAATGCGGCGGATAAAGCCGAGCAGCGCTTCAAAGCCGCCGTATTCGCGGATGAGGCCGCACATGGCCGAGACAAGGATCGTGACCATGATCGTCTCAAACATCCCGGACGCGCCGGAGCCCATGTTCCCCAGCAGCTCGGTCGGGTGCACCGCACCGGTGGCGAGCATGATGATGGCGCCGGAGAAAATGCCGGTCAGCAGCACGAGGAACACGTTAACGCCCGCCACGCCGCCAACGAGCACCAGCAGATACGGGACGGTCTGCAGCAGATGGTATTCCGGGATCTCTACCGCGCCAATATCGCTTTTCAGCGAGAACACGAGGATCAGCGCCAGCGCCACCAGCGCCGCCGGAAGCGCAATGCGGAAGTTTGTGCGGAATTTGTCCTTCATTTCGCAGCCCTGCGTGCTGCAGGCGGCGATGGTCGTATCGGAGATGAACGAGAGATTGTCGCCGAACATCGCACCGCCCATGACGGAGCCGATGCACAGCGCCAGATGGAACCCCGACGCCTTCGCCACGGCGACGGCGATGGGGACGATCAGCGTGATCGTGCCGCAGGACGTGCCCATGGCCGTCGAGACGAAGCATGAGACGATGAACAGCACCGCAACGGCGAACCGCGCCGGGATATGCGCAAGCATGAAATACGCGACGGACTCCGCGCTGCTGCGGCCCACGACGCCGACGAACACACCGGCGGCCAGAAAGATCAGGATCATCGTCATAATATTCTTATCGCCGACGCCCTTTGCCATGACCTCCAGCTTGTCGTCAAACGACAGCGCCCGGTTCTGCAGGCAGGCGACGAGGATCGCGGCCAGAAACGCCACGACGATTGGAATGTTGTAAAAGCCCATTTTAATTTTCAGGCCGTATTCAAACAGGCAGCCCAGCCCCAGATACAAAACAAGGAACACCCCGATGGGCAGCAGGGCAATGGCGCGCGCGGGTTTCTTCTCCATAAAATACTCTCTCTTCTTCATAAAATCTCACCCCCGGCCGCATATGCAGCCAGGAGTCTGCGCATAAGCTTTCTTATTGTATTGGCTTTCTGTCCTTTCGTCAAGTAAATCGATGATTCTTTGGTGAAACTGCATAAAAATACACGGTGCATAAAATTAACAGCCTTTTTACATTTCCGCTCTGTTCAGAACGGGATTTTTCTGATAAAATAAGAACAATTCTTGAAATAGGAGTGAGGCTTTGTACCGCAAACAGGTGTTACTGGAAAAACTGAAGGAGGCTGCGGCCTCCGTGCTGCCGATCAGCCTGATCGTGCTGACGATCTGCTTCGTGCTCGTGCCGGTCGATACGGGGCTGATGCTCTCGTTCGTGCTGGCGACGGCCATGCTGATCTTGGGCATGGGACTGTTCACGCTCGGCGCGGAAATGTCCATGAGCAAGATCGGCAACTACATGGGCGCGAAGCTGACAAAATCGCGCAGGCTTGGGCTGATCCTGATCGTCAGCTTCCTGTTGGGCGTCGCCATTACGGTGGCCGAGCCGGATCTGCAGGTGCTGGCGGCCAACGTGCCGGAGATCGACAAGACGGTTCTCATCCTGACCGTCTCCGTCGGCGTGGGTATTTTCCTGATGCTCTGCATGGTGCGCATTCTGTTCGGCATTTCGCTGCGGCTGCTGCTGATCGTGTTTTATGTGCTGGTGTTTTTGGCTGCGTTCCTGTCCGATCAGGGCATTCTCGCTGTCGCGTTTGACTCCGGCGGCGTGACGACCGGGCCGATGACCGTGCCGTTCATCATGGCGCTCGGCGTTGGCGTTGCGTCCATCCGTTCCGACGAAAATGCGAAAGCGGACTCGTTCGGCCTTGTCGGGCTGTGCTCCATCGGGCCGATCGCGTCGGTGCTGCTGCTGGGCGCGATCTACAAGACGCAGCCCGCACAGGCGGAAAGCGAGACTGCCGCCGCCATCACCAATACCGTTGCACTGGGCCGGGACTATCTGCACGCCTTCCCGGAATATCTGAAGGAGGTCACGCTGGCGCTGCTGCCGATCGTGGTGTTCTTCCTGATCTTCCAGATCGTCTCGCTGCGGCTGCGGAAGCTGCCGTTTTTGCGGGTCATGGTGGGCATTCTGTATACATACGCAGGACTCGTCCTGTTCCTAACGGGCGTGAACGTCGGCTTCTCGCCGGTCGGCTATGCGCTGGGCGCGGCGCTGACGGAGGGATGGAAGCTGTGGCTGCTCATTCCGCTGGCCATGCTGATGGGCTGGTTCATCATCAACGCCGAGCCTGCCGTCCATATCCTCAACCAGCAGGTCGAGGATTTAAGCGCGGGCGCGATCTCGGCAAGAGCGATGGGCATGAGCCTGTCCATCGCCGTCTCCGCCGCAGGCGGACTTGCCATGCTGCGCGTCATCACGGGCGTTTCGATCATGTACTTCCTCGTGCCGGGGTACTTCATCGCGCTGGCCCTGTCGTTCTTCGTGCCGCGCACGTTTACGGCCATCGCGTTCGACTCCGGCGGCGTAGCCTCCGGCCCGCTGACGGCGACGTTTATGCTGCCGTTTGCCATGGGCGCGTGCGAAGCGCTGGGCGGGAATGTCATGACGGACGCGTTCGGCCTTGTCGCGCTGGTCGCGATGATGCCGCTCATCACCGTGCAGGTCATGGGCGCGATCTACGTGATCAAATCCCGCCGCGCCGAAAAGGAACCGGCTCTGCCGGACTTCGGCGACAACGAGATCATCGAACTGTGGGAGGCCTGCTGATATGGAATTATATTATATCATTGCCGTTACCGATTCCGACCGCGGCGAGGCCATGAACGCCCTGTTCCGCGAGACGGGTCTGCCGATGATCCTCAGCGCCCCCGGAAGGGGCACGGCCAAAAACGAGCATCTGGCCGTCTACGGTCTGGATGAAACGCCCAAGACCGTCACGACATCCGTTGCCAGCGCGCAGGAGGCCGCGCAGCTCGTCAAGGCTGCCAAGCGCAAGCTGTTTCTCGACATTCCCGGCAACGGGATTCTGCTGACCGTGCCGCTCAAGAGCGTGGCGGGCGGCAGAACGCTCGCCTATCTGACCAACGATCTGAAAACAGGAGGAACGCCGCATATGGAATTCAATCATGAGCTGATCGTCGTGATCCTGAACGAGGGCTACGCCGATCTCGTCATGGACGCCGCACGGGCCGCAGGCGCAGGCGGCGGCACGGTGCTGCACGCCAAGGGCACAGGCTCGAAGCGCGGAGAGAAATTCTTCGGCGTGAGTCTGGCCGACGAAAAGGATATGGTCTACATCATCGCCTACGCGGACGAAAAGACCGCGATCATGCGCGCGATCAACGAAAATGCAGGCCCCGGCACAAAGGCCGGTGCGATCTGCTTCTCGCTGCCCGTCAGCTCCGTCGCAGGTCTGCGCGAACGGGACGAGGAATAACAAAATCAACAACAAAGGGGCTGCAGCGAAATAAACTCGCTGCAGCCCCTGCCTTTTTTTGCTTATTCCTCTTCCGTTTCCGGGAAATCCTTCTTGACGGCGGCCTCTGCCGACTTGTAGCGGCTGTAGGCCACGACGATGCGGCGGTTCGGCTCGGTGCCGGTGGAGAAGGTGGTCACGTCGGGATGATCCTGCAGCGCGGCATGGATCACATGGCGCTCATAGGCGTTCATCGGCTCGAGCGTGATGTTCCGGCGGTAGCGGGTGACCTTGCCTGCGACCTTCTGGGCCAGGCGCTGCAGCGCCTGCTCGCGCTTGAGGCGGTAGCTCTCGGCGTCAACGTTGATGCGCACGCGCTTGTTCTGGCCGCGGTTGACGGCATAGTTGGTCAGATGCTGGATCGCGTCGAGCGTCTCGCCCCGGCGGCCGATGAGGATGCCGAGGTTCTCGCCCACGAGGTCGACCAGATAGGTATCATCGCCGGTCTTGACGGCGTGCGGCACGGCATCGGAGCCCATGTGCTCGAGAAGGCCCTTGATGAAGATCTCAATGCGCTCCTCCCTGGAGCCCGGCTCTGCGGGGGCATAGACCTTCGGCTCTGCCGGGACAGCGGGCTTTTCGGCCTGCTGCGGCTGGCGCGGCTTCTGGTCGCGGCGTTCCGGTCTGGGGCCGCGCTGCTTCGGCGCGCGGTCCTGACGCGGCTGCTGCTGCGCCTTGGGAGCGGCAGCACGCGTATCCTGCGGGCGGGGCGCTTCGGGCGCGGCAGGCGCGATGACCTTCGGGGCGGCGGGCGCGATGACCTTTGCGCCGTCTGCGGGCTTGGACTCAGCAGGCTTTTTCGGCCTGCTGCGCGAAGCGGAGGACAGGGCGGGCTTGGGGGCCTCGTCGGGCGCTTCGTAGGTGACCTTGACGCGCGCGGGCTGTGCGCCGATGCCAAGGAAGCCGGATCTCGGGTTTTCCAGAACTTCAACGGAAACGCTGTCACGGTCCATATGCAGCTCTTCCAGAGCCGCTGCGATGGCCAGATCGATCGTTTTGCCGGTTGCGGTAATAAATTTCTCCATAATTACTCCTCTGTCTGTTCTGCGTCAGAGCCGGCAGGACGCTTTCTGCCGTAGTGAGCAGGATCGTAGGCGCGGCCGCGGCTGTACGGGCGCTCCGGGTCGCCGGAAAGCGGCTTCTTTTCCTCGGATTCCTGCACAGGGTTCTTCCTGGCCTCGTATGCTTTGGCCGCCTTTTCAGCGGCTTCCTTTTCCTGCTGACGGATCTTCTTTTTGCTGACGTTGTCGGTGATGCCGTCGGGGTTCTGCTCGCGGCGCAGGGCGCGCTGGCGCTCCTTTTCAGCCTCCTCGGCGCGGCGCTTGGCGGCGATCTCCTGCTTGACGGCGTCTTCCTCGTCATAGACCTTGCGGTAGTGCTTCGTCAGAAAATAATCCTGCACAGCGCCGAACACGGCCTGCGCGATCCAGTAGATGGAGATCGCGGCGGGCATGGAGAAGCCGATCCAGAGGGACATGAGCGGCATCATGAGCATCATGGTCGCGTTGGTCTGGTTGGCGGTCTTGGCGGCGTCCACATCCTGCTCGCCGTCGGCGTTCGTGGCGACCTGGTTGTTCATCTTCTGGCTGATCCACATGGACACGGCCTGCAGACCGGCAGAAACGACCGGGATCAGGAACAGACCGATCTCGCTCCAGCCCTCGCAGTCCCAGAAGCGGAACGTGGGGATAGCGGCCAGATCAATGCCAAGGAACTGGAAGTTCATGGCCTGCAGATTGGCGTTCGCCGTAACGGCCAGGGACTTGAGTTCTTCCATATAATCGCCGATATGACCGGCGGCGGCCAGCTGGGCATAGTACGCGTTTTTGCCGAGATTTTCGCCGCTGGCCTGCAGGAAGGCGACGATGGCCTCGGAGATGGAGCGGGAGTTGTGCATCATGTACGTGATCGGCTCACGGATGACGTAGTAAAGCGGCAGCAGGATGAGGAGCGGAATGAACGACCACAGGCAGCCGCCGCCCATGGACACGCCCTCTTCCTTGTACATCTGCTGGACGGCCAGCTGGTATTTCTGCTTGTCGTCGCCGTATTTGGCCTCAAGGGCCTTGACCTGCGGCGACAGGCGGGACATCTTGAGCATGCTCTTCTTGCTCTTGACCGACATCGGCAGCAGCACCAGCTTGACGATCAGAGAGAACAGGATCAGCGCCAGACCGTAGTTGTTGGTGAAGGTATACAGCCAGTCGAGCAGATAGCCGAACGGGACACGGATCAGGTCAGAAATGCTGGTCGTATCCTTCGTCTCGGCGGCAGCAGCTTCAGTCCCCTCCGTCTCGGCGGCAGCAGCTTCAGCTGCTGCGGTAGGCTCCATGCCCACGTATTTGTCGTTCGAGCTGACAGCGCCGGCGGCGCAGCCGGCCATGGACAGCACAAGCACGGCGGCAAGGACCCAGATCAGGACTTTTTTCTTCATTGTGTTCCTCCAAATGTGATGGGGGTACGCGTTCGGACAACGGGAAAAACCACGCTGCCCTACGGCACCGGGTCAAAATAGTCTCCCTTATAAAAGGGATTGCACCGCAGCAGCCGCTTCAGCGCCAGCCAGCCGCCCTTCACCGCGCCGTATTTCGTGATCGCCTCCAGCGCATACTGCGAACAGGTCGGCGAGAACCGGCACCGGCGCGGAAGCCCGGGGGAGAGATACTTCTGATACAGGCGGATGAGAAACAGGAGCACGCGCTTCACGGCGTGTTCTGCGTCAGCAGGCCGAGCCTTGCGGCAAGCGAAAGATAGGCGTGCTCCAGCGCCGCGTAATCCGCGCCGATGGCGCGCGACCGGGCGACGACGACAAGATCATATCCACGGGCAAACGAAGTCTCGTGCAGCCGGTAAATTTCACGCAGCTGCCGGCGCAGCCGGTTGCGCTGCACGGCATGGGCCAGCTTCGCGCCGACGGTCAGACCGACGCGGTTCGCCTGCGAACCGTTTTTCCGGCAGTAGAGCACGAGATAGCCGTTGGCCGCGCTGCTTCCCTTGCGGTAGAGACGGCGGAAGATATGATTGAGCTTCAACGAGGAAGAAAACTGCATAAACGCCCACCTTTGAATAGCTGCTGATAAACAGATGGGGCGAACAGAACTGCTTCCATTCACCCCGAATTGTATGTGTGCTGCGGTGTAGGCGCGTCAGATTACGCAGAGAGCTTTGCTCTGCCCTTGGCGCGGCGACGGGCGAGGACCTTGCGGCCGTTGGCGGTAGCCATTCTCTTTCTGAAGCCATGCACCTTGGATCTGTGACGCTTTCTGGGCTGATAGGTACGAACAGTTGCCATGAAATCTACACCTCCTGTAAAAATATGCTCAACAGCGGACGCCGGTACAGCCTCCGCCGCAGCGAGTCAAGAATTTAGCTGCTCCCATGGAGCATACAAATGGTATTATAGCCGATACCCCCTTGATTTGTCAATCATTTTTTGTATTTTCGCCATGTTTTCTGTTTCTGCAAAAAGTTTGCATATTTCCGCGCTGCACTTGCATGAAGACGGAATTTGATGTATAATACTTTGTAAATTTTTGAACGCTATATGAAAGCGAGGCTTCCCCATGAGCAAGGTCTTTATCCCTGAGGGCTACCGCGCCCCACTGTCCGTCTATGAGCTGCAGCGCGCGATCGAATTCATCAAGAGCAATTTCCAGACGAATCTGTCCAACGCGCTCAATCTGCGCCGCGTGTCCGCGCCGCTGTTCGTGGAGGAGGCCTCCGGCCTGAACGATAACCTGAACGGCTACGAGCGGCCTGTCAGTTTTGACATTCCCGACGTACACGCCGAGGCGCAGGTCGTCCATTCGCTTGCGAAGTGGAAGCGGCTGGCGCTGAAGCGTTATCAGTTCAACGTCGGCAAGGGCCTGTTTACCGATATGAACGCCATCCGCCGCGACGAGGAGGTCGACAACCTCCATTCCATCTACGTCGACCAGTGGGACTGGGAAAAGGTCATTGCCCGCGAGGACCGGAACACCGACTATTTAAAGCGCACCGTGCGCGATATCGTCGGCGCCGTCTGCGAGACGAACGACGCGCTGGGCGTCGCGTTCCCGAGCCTGCACACGAAGCTTGACCGCGAGGTGTTCTTCATCACCACGCAGGAATTGGAGGATATGTACCCGGACAAGACCCCCAAGGAGCGCGAGAACGAAATTTTGCGCCAGCACCACACGGTCTTCCTCATGCAGATCGGCGGCAAGTTAAAATCCGGCAAGCCGCACGACGGCCGTGCGCCCGACTATGACGACTGGGACCTCAACGGCGATATCCTGATGTGGAACCCGGTGCTGCAGTGCGCGTTTGAAATTTCCTCGATGGGCATCCGCGTGGACGAGAGCTCGCTTGACCGGCAGCTGACGCTTGCCGGGTGCGACGACCGGCGGAGCCTGCCGTTCCACAAAATGCTTTTAAGCGGGGAACTGCCGCTGACCATGGGCGGCGGCATCGGCCAGAGCCGCCTGTGTATGCTCATGATCGGCGCCTGCCACATCGGCGAGGTGCAGTCGAGCATCTGGGACAGGGCCACGACGGACGCCTGCCGCGACGCGGGCATCCTGCTTCTGTAAGTTTTGCAACATCATAAATACGAAAGAGGATCGATCACTATGGAACAGCTTATTTCTGTCCGTTCTCTTTTCAAAGAGACTGACGCCTACGCCGGCAAGCAGATCAAGGTCGGCGGCTGGGTACGCAATCTGCGCGCCAGCAAAAACTTCGGCTTCATCAACCTGTCCGACGGCACGTTTTTCTCGCAGGTGCAGGTCGTCTACGGCTCCGAGCTTGCGAATTTCACTGAGATCTCCAAGCTGAACATCGGCGCGGCCGTCATCGTCACCGGTACGCTCGTCCTGACGCCGGACGCGAAGCAGCCGTTCGAGCTGCAGGCCAGCGAGGTCTTCGTCGAGGGTCCCTCTACGCCGGATTATCCCATCCAGCCCAAGCGCCATTCGATGGAGTATCTGCGCACCGTGACGCATCTGCGTCCGCGCACGAACACGTTCCAGGCCGTGTTCCGCGTCCGCAGCCTCATCGCCTACGCCATCCACAAGTTCTTCCAGGAACGCGATTTCGTCTATGTCCACACCCCGCTCATCACCGGCTCCGACTGCGAGGGCGCAGGCGAAATGTTCCAGGTCACAACGCTCGATCTTGACAATCTGCCGCGCACGGAGGACGGCCAGATCGACTACAGCAAGGACTTCTTCGGCAAGGAGACGAACCTGACCGTCTCCGGCCAGCTCAACGGCGAGACGTTTGCGCAGGCGTTCCGCAACATCTATACCTTCGGCCCGACCTTCCGCGCCGAAAACTCCAACACGACCCGCCACGCGGCGGAGTTCTGGATGATCGAGCCGGAGATCGCGTTTGCTGATCTCACCGACGACATGAAGCTCGCCGAGGACATGATCAAGTTCATCATCGCCTACGTGCTGGAGCACGCGCCGGAGGAAATGGCATTCTTCAACCAGTTTGTCGACAAGGGCCTCATCGACCGCCTGCACCACGTCATGACCTCCGATTTCGGCCATGTGACGTATACCGAGGCTGTCAAGCTGCTTGAGGCGCACAACGACAAGTTCGATTACAAGGTCTTCTGGGGCTGCGATCTGCAGACCGAGCACGAGCGGTACCTCACCGAGCAGATCTTCAAGCGCCCGGTCTTCGTCACGGATTACCCGAAGGAGATCAAGGCGTTCTACATGAAGCTGAACCCCGACGGCAAGACCGTCGCGGCCATGGACTGCCTCGTGCCCGGCATCGGTGAGATCATCGGCGGCAGCCAGCGTGAGGACAACTATGACACGCTCGTGCAGCGTATGCAGGACTGCGGCCTGAAGGAGAAGGACTATCAGTTCTATCTCGACCTGCGCAAATACGGCTCGACCCGCCACGCGGGCTTCGGCCTCGGCTTTGAGCGCTGCGTCATGTACCTGACCGGCATTTCCAACATCCGTGACGTGCTCCCGTTCCCCCGCACCGTCGGCAACTGCGAGCTGTAAGGCTCACCAGCAGACACACGATATCCCCCACCGGCACGGCGGAAGCGCAAGCAGTTACCTCTTTGGATGTAGGGGGCGATGCGCACATCGCCCC
>HF990654.1:43275-48937 GCA_000432135.1 Firmicutes bacterium CAG:124 | reverse complement strand
GTGCAAACCACCGGCACGGCCGGTGGTTATGATTATTGCGGTTTTCAACGCTCGAGCATCTTTGGCATGACCTTTCCGACGGTTCTAGCTGCTTCCTGCTGCATCCGGCTGGTCGAGTGCGTGTAGACGTTCAGCGTGAAGCCCGCACTGCTGTGGCCGAGCATCGTGGAGACTGTTTTTACGTCCACGCCGCATTGTAGCGCGGTCGTGGCGAAACTATGTCTCAAGTCATGAAATCTGACGTGCTCCAATCCAATGTCCTTGCAGATCTTGCGGTGGATCTTCACGATAGCGTCCGGGTGATACATTTCACCGGTTACCGGGGAAGGAAACATGTAGGGATTTTTCGGGTGCTTTTCATGCTCCTGCTCCAGCAGCTTTGCAGCTTCCTCCGGGATGGAAACGTAGTGGACAGAGGTGCTTGATTTGGGCGGGGACACAGTGCCCTGACCATTGTAGAAGAGATATTGTTTTGTCACATGAATCGTCTGCGTCTGCGCGTCGTAATCCGACCAGAGCAGCGCCGCGATTTCCCCTTTCCGAAGTCCCGTAGCCAGCTCCAGATAAAACATCGGCAGGACGCCGCGCTGTTCGGCGGCTGTCAAGTAGGACTGATACCGCTCCGACGGGATCACCTGCAGTTCCGGTTTCGTGATCTTGGGCGGGATACAGAATTCCGCCGGATTGAATGGGATTAAGCGCTCCTGCACGGCTCGCTTCAACGCAGATTTCAGCATGACATGGATGCCATGCACAGTCGTGCTGCTGAGCCCCGGTTTTTTAGCTTTCGTATCTTCCCGGATTCTTCCGTTTTCCAGCAGATCTTTATAGAACTGCTGAATGTCCAGCGAGGTCAGCTTGTTTAACGGAATATCGCCCAGACGCGGGATGACATGGTGATCGATATAACCCTTGTAGTAACGCGCGGTCGTTTCGCGCACGTTTGGCTGCGCATACAGCGAGTACCAAGCCTGCATCCAGCCGGACACGCTGTACCCGCTCGACTTGACCACATCGATCTCCGCTGCTTCCGCAAGTGCATCTTTCAGCCTGGCCCGAACCTCTGCCTGTGTTTTGCCGAGAATGCTTTTTCGAATCTGCTTTCCCGTCTCTGGGTCACGACCTGCAATGTAGCGCGCTTCCCAGCGACCATCTTTTCGCTTACCAATGGTTCCTTCGCCATTGACTCTCTTTTTTGCCATTTGCATTCCTCCTTTCTGGCAACTCAAACGATTATCACAAAGACAGCGAAATAGCTAGTCCTAAGTGAGAGAACTTTCCGCGGTCTGCTTTTCCAGCCAGTCCAGAAATTTTTCTTGTGAAATAACGATCCTGCGTCCAACCCGGAACGCAGGAAAATCTCTGCTGTGGGCGAGTGTATAGGCTCCTGCTTTGGAAATGCCGAGGACGGACGCAACGTCCATCATGCTCAGCATAAGCGGAA
Source organism: Firmicutes bacterium CAG:124 (assembly GCA_000432135.1). Lineage (GTDB taxonomy): Bacteria > Bacillota > Clostridia > Oscillospirales > Oscillospiraceae > CAG-170. Next base: position 47,493 of record HF990654.1, on the reverse strand, counting down.
GTTCTTGTAATGATTGATAGGTTCTTTTCTCCATGTTGCTCCTTTCGCGTTACGCGCTCCAACGCGCGGTTTTTTATGCCTTTGGGGTGCAGCGCCCCCACCGGGGCGCAGAAAAGCCGACACGCGGGCGCGTGTCGGCTGGTAACTGTTTTTCCTGGGCGCTGTGTAATCTGATTCCTGTTTTTGTTTCAGGTTTCCTTTTCCTCGAATAGTGCTCGGAACATGCTGGGGAAACTGCCAATCAGTTTTGGGTAGGCTTATTCGTTTTTACCAATTCATACAGCTGACTTTTTATACGGCGAAGAGCCTTTACATCGTATTTCACCGTATTATCTAAAATGGCTGAATATAATATAGAGTAATCAAATAGTTTACCGTATGGGCAACACCCGCAAACACACGCCCGCAGCGCGTATTGCTGCCCGCGAAGCCGAGATCGATGGAATCGCCTTCATGCGCTTCCTTATAGCCTTTCTTCGTTGCTTCCTTAATGTAGAGAACGCCGGAGTTTTGCCCCTTGAAGTTGGTAAGGGAGCCGTCCTGCCGGGTATGCAAACATCTGGCGTTCGCCGTGATTTTCGGATTGCCCTTTGTCAGATCTACGAAGTAGAGTCCGGATTGTCTGCTGGTGTCCTGTGTGCAGGCGATTCCGGCAGAATCATAGACTCGTTTTCCCAGCCGTCCATGGACGATCTGTACAAGAGCTTTTGCATCTGTTCCAAAGACAGGAAGTATTTTTCCGGCGCATCGGGGATCAAGATATCCGATAAGGAACAGCCGCCGTCTTGATTGCGGGACTCCAAAATGTTTGCTGTTAAGCACAGTCCATTCGACATGATACCCCAGGTCATAAAGCGCGGAGAGGATGACACCAAACGTCCGGCCTCGGTCATGAGAAAGGAGCCCAACGACGTTTTCAAGGAAAAGATACAGAGGCCTCTTTTCTTTAACCACTCTGGCCAGTTCAAAGAAGAGAGTACCTCTTGCATCTTCAAATCCTTTCCTCCTGCCAGCTGTAGAAAACGCCTGGTTATCCTGAATTCGGGATAATCAAAACATATCTCTATCTGGAGCAGCTGCGCTTCGGCGACGAGCTTCATGTTGAACTGGACATTGCCGAGACAGACTTTTACTTACCCGCGCTGACGATTCAGCCGCTTGTCGAAAACGCCGTGAAATGGGGCGTCGGACGCAAAGAGGATGGCGGTACGGTGACGCTTATGACCAGAAAAACGCCGCTTGGCGCGGAAATCACCGTGTCGGACGACGGCGTGGGCTTTGACCCGGAGCAGCCGCCGCAGGACGGAAAGGAACACGTGGGACTGCAGCTCGTCCGCGACCGCTTACAGATGGTCTGCGGTGCAAAGCTGACGACGCAGAGCAAAATCGGGCAAGGCACGCTCATGCGGGTGCTGATTCCGTACAGCTGTGATGAAACCGCAGGCTCTTTCACGCAAACGAAGGCACCGTCTCACTGAATGCACAGATCTGACCCTTTACAAATTGGCCCGGCAAAAAAACAACGGACGCTGCACAAAAAGTATACGCTCTGTATATATACAAAAGATATGTATGGACCGGCCCGCACGAGAGGCTGCCGCTTTTGCGAAAAATTACACGGTTTGCGCGGAATTGTGCAAACCGCCGCTTTTCTGGACGCTTGTACCAACAGAGTTGTGCGGTTTTTTATTCAGTTTCTCTTGACATTATGCATTCTACGTGTATAATTATGAGCATACAAAATAACACGCACGACGCACACGCGTCACAGGAGGAACTGAACATGAAAAAGTATCTTGCACTGCTGCTTGCAGCCATTATGGCGCTGAGCCTTGCGGCCTGCGCTTCCACCGCAAAGACTGAGGACGCCGCTTCCACTTCCGGCAAGCTGACCATGGCGACTGAGGCCACCTTCCAGCCGTATGAATACTATGACGGCGACGCCATCGTCGGCATCGACGTGGAGGTCGCACAGGCCATCGCAGACAAGCTCGGCATGGAGCTGGAAGTCACCGACATCGCATTCGACTCCATCATCCCCGGCGTGCAGACCGGCAAGTATGACATGGGCATGGCCGGTATGACCGTGACTGACGAGCGCAAGGAGCAGGTCAACTTCTCCGATTCCTACGCCACGGGCGTGCAGGTCGTCATCGTCAAGGACGACAGCCCCATCACCTCGGTCGACGATCTGTTCGCGGACGGCGCCAGCACCGTCGTCGGCACGCAGGCGGGCACCACGGGCTTTATCTATGCCACGTCCGACATTGAAGATGCCGGTCTCGGCACTGTCAAGTCCTTCGGCAAGACGACCGACGCCGTCGAAGCCCTGAAGAACGGTCAGGTCGACTGCGTCATCCTCGACAACGAGCCTGCAAAGGCGCTGGTCGCGGCCAACGAGGGTCTGCACATCCTCGACACCGAATATGCCGTTGAGGATTATGCCATTGCTATCGCCAAGGAAAACACCGACCTGCTGGAGAAGGTCAACAAGGCACTGGCCGAGCTGACCGCCGACGGCACGCTCCAGTCCATCGTCGACAAGTACATCAAGTAATCCAATTGAATCTGTATCTTCGCAACGGGACGGAGCGATGCTCCGCCCCGCTGCTTCGCACTATACGACTTTATAGAAAAGAGGGAGCGCTTCGCCCATGACAGAATGGTTTCGGGAATGGATCGCAAAGGTCGCAAAGGACTTTGTCACCTGCTTCATCACCAAGGATCGCTGGAAATATATAGTAAAGGGTCTGGGCAATACGCTCCAGATCGCGCTGGCCGCCGTGCTGCTCGGTATCCTGATCGGCACAATCGTCGCCATTATCCGCTCGACGCACGACAAGACGCATGAAACCATGCGTCCCGGCCCCGGCCGGACGCTTCTGAACATCGCAAACTGGCTCTGCAAAGTCTATCTGACCGTCATTCGGGGCACGCCTGCGATGATCCAGATCCTCATCATGTTCTTTGTCGTCTTCTCCACCGCACGCAACGGTACGCCCGTCGCCATGCTCACCTTCGGCATCAACTCCGGCGCTTACGTCGCTGAGATCATCCGCGGCGGCATCATGGCCGTCGACGAAGGACAGAACGAGGCGGGCCGATCGCTCGGCCTTAACTTTGCGCAGACCATGCTCTATATCATCATTCCGCAGGCGCTCAAAAACGTGCTGCCCGCGCTGGCGAACGAGTTTATCGTGCTGCTGAAGGAAACATCCGTCGCCTGCTATGTGGCCGTCAACGATCTGACCAAGGGCGGCGAGATCATCCGCTCGCAGACGTACATTCAGGCCATGCCTCTGCTAATCGTCGCAGCCTTGTATCTCATCATGGTCGTATTCTTCTCGCATCTGGTAAGCAAGCTGGAAAGGAGGCTGCGCAGCAGTGAGCACTGACGTTCTGATCCAGGTTCAGGATCTGAAAAAGCATTTTACCGGCACGTCCGCCATCAAGGCGCTCGACGGCGTTTCGGTCGATATCAAAAAGGGTGAAGTCGTGGTCGTCATCGGCCCGTCCGGCTCCGGCAAGTCCACGTTCCTGCGCTGCCTCAACCTGCTGGAGGTTCCGACGGGCGGACAGATTCTCTTTAACGGCGTCGATATCACCGATAAGAGCTGCAATATTAACCTCCACCGCCAGAAGATGGGCATGGTGTTCCAGCATTTCAATCTCTTCCCGCATATGACCATCCTGCGCAACATGACCCTTGCGCCCGTAAAGCTCCTGCATAAATCGCAGGAGGAAGCGGACGCGCAGGCGCTGAAGCTGCTGCAGCGCGTCGGTCTCGGCGACCGCGGGAACGCGTACCCCGCGCAGCTGTCCGGTGGACAGAAACAGCGCGTGGCCATTGTCCGCGCGCTCATGATGGAGCCGGAGGTCATGCTCTTCGACGAGCCGACGAGCGCGCTCGACCCGGAGATGGTCGGCGAGGTTCTGGAGGTCATGAAGGAGCTGGCGCACGACGGCATGACGATGGTCGTCGTCACGCACGAGATGGGCTTCGCCCGCGAGGTCGGCAGCCGCGTGCTGTTCATGGCCGACGGTAAGCTCGTCGAGCAGGGAACACCTGAGCAGATTTTTGAGCACCCCCAGAATCCCCGTCTGCAGGATTTCTTGGGGAAGGTCCTGTAAAAAGTCCGGCCCGCTGCAAAAAAGCAGCGGGCCGGTTTTGTATAACACTGGCGTATTCCATTGTAGGGGCCGGCGACTCTGTCGGCC
>HF990654.1:17108-43248 GCA_000432135.1 Firmicutes bacterium CAG:124 | reverse complement strand
CTCTGTCGGCCCGAAAATGTCACGAATTCGCCGAAAAGTTCTGTAGAAAAGCTGCATTCTGCGGGCGGACAGAGGCGTCCGCCCCTACAAGGAGCTGACGATTCTGCCTCAGACGCTCCCGCGTTCATGCCTCCGATCGTCGCGGATGAACATGAGGATGAAGCTGATGAGCAGCAATCCGCAGCAGACCCAGATGGCGCGGATGTCGGTGAACTCCGTCACGAGACTGCCGAGGCCTGCGCCTGCGGCGAAGACCTGACCGCGGCTGATGTAGGTATAGGCGTCCTGAAAGCCGCCGGAGAGCGTGACGAAGACCGCTGCGCGGAAGGTATCGGACATCTGCCCGTGAAAATGATGACTGTGCTGCATACCGCCCTTCGTTTGAGTTAGACTTGCGCCGCAAGTCCGGCGCAAACGACCCATATTACATGCGATAACCGAAAAAAAGTAAACCCTTTCTGCAAAAACCGCTTGACTCGCACTCGCCGAAAAGAACGTGTTTGAGGGCGACGTGACAGGATAAGGATGGATCTGAAAAATTCGTGACCGAGATTACCATCCCGGTGCGGCCTGCCGGATAGACGGAAAATTTTTGCCGGGGGTGTTGTTTTATGCCGGGTTTCGTTGTATACTGGGAGTCAGAATAACAGCGGAAAAACCGCATAATGGAGGTAAGATACCATGTTTACAAAGCTGATCGACGCACTGAAGGCTACTCGCCGCACCATCGTCTTTACCGAAGGCCCCGACGCCCGTATTCTCGAAGCGGCTGACCGCCTCATCAAGGACGATCTGATGAACGTCATCCTCATCGGCAATGTCGACGAGGTCAAGGCCGCAGCCGAAAAGGGCGGCTTCGACATTGCCAAGGCCGAGATCATCGATCCGGCCACCTATGCCGGCATGGACGAGATGGTCGCAAAGATGGTCGAGCTGCGCAAGGGCAAGATGTCCGAGGAAGACTGCCGCAAGGCACTCGCCAAGGGCAACTATTTCGGCACCATGCTCGTCAAGATGGGCAAGGCCGACGCACTGCTCGGCGGCGCGACCTATTCCACTGCCGACACTGTCCGTCCGGCGCTGCAGCTGGTCAAGACGAAGAAGGGCGCACATCTGGTGTCCTCCTCCTTCATTCTCTTCCGCAAGGACAAGGACGGCAATGACGAGAAGTACTGCATGGGCGACTGCGCCATCAACATCGACTATCAGGATACCGTCGACAAGGCGACCGGCGAGGTGACCTTCACGGCAGCGCAGAAGCTGGCTGAGGTCGCGGTCGAGTCTGCCCGCACGGCAGAGTTCTTCGGCATCGACCCGAAGGTCGCGCTCCTGTCCTTCTCCACGAAGGGCTCCGGCAAGGGCGGCACGGTCCAGCTCAGCCACGACGCCACCATCGAGGCGCAGAAGCTTGCACCCGAGCTGGCCATCGACGGCGAAATGCAGTTTGACGCGGCCGTCTCCCCGGTCGTCGGCCAGCTGAAGTTCCCCGGCAGCAAGGTAGCAGGCTATGCCAACACGTTCATCTTCCCGTGCATCGAAGCCGGCAACATCGGCTACAAGATCGCCCAGCGCCTCGGCGGCTTTGAGGCCTACGGCCCCATCCTGCAGGGTCTGAACGCCCCCATCAACGACCTCTCCCGCGGCTGCAACGCCGACGAGGTCTACAAGATGGCCATCATCACCGCTGGTATGGCGTAAGCTGTAATTTTATAGAATTTGCGTAAATTCGAACAGAATCTGTAGGGGCGGACGACACTGTCCGCCCGCAGAACGCAGTGCTTTTTCGAAAATCTGCGGCGAATTTGCCACATTTTTGAGGCCGACAGAGTCGTCGGCCCCTACGCACTCCGTCAAAGCCAAAACGCGAGCTTCACTTGCGTTTTGGAGCGGAAGAAGGAAGCCGACAGGATAAGCAGCCTTGCTTTGCAAGGATGCGTTCCGAAAGGCTTTCTTCTGACGCGGTGTCCTGCGCCACCTGAAAAACTTCGTGGGGATACTGCCGCAAGGCAGCATCCCCACATCTTTGCCTTGGAGTATTATTTCTTATGAAACTGACTGATTATCTGGGCGATAAGCCCTTCTGGCGCGTGACCGTGAAGCTGGCGGTTCCAGTCGCGCTGCAAAACGTATTGACAAGCTCGTTCCAGCTGGTCGACACGCTGATGGTGTCGCAGCTGGGCGACGTGACGCTCTCCGCCGTCGGCATGGCGGCCCAGTGGGGCTGGCTGTGCGGGCTTCTGGGCTTTGGCCTGTGCTCGGGCATGAGCGTGTTTATCTCGCAATATTGGGGCGTCAAGGACCTCAAGGGCATCCGGCGCGTGATGGGCATCGGCCTGATGCTGGCGATGTTCGTTTCGCTCGGCTTTCTGGCCGTCGCGCTGGCGGCGCCCACATGGGTGCTGGGCCTGTTCAATCAAGACCCCGCCGTCGTGGAAACCGGCTGCCGGTATCTGCGCATCGTCTGCTTTTCCTATCCCGCCGTCGCGCTGACGTATCTGCTGTCCAACGTCCTGCGCGGTACAGAGCGCGTCCGCCTGCCGCTCTATGTTTCTATCGTCACGACCATCGCCAACGCCTTTGCGGACTATGGCCTGATCTTCGGCGCGTTCGGCCTGCCGCGGCTCGGCGTAGAGGGCGCGGCCATCGCAACGTGCATTTCGTCCTGGCTGGGGCCGGTGCTGATTCTGATCTTCTCTGCGTTTGAGAAAAACCTGCTGGTCGGCCCGGTGCGGGAGCTGCTTGACTTCAACCTGAAGCAGCTCGGCGAGTTCTGCGCCCGCGCACTGCCCGTCATGTCGAACGAAGGCCTGTGGGCGCTCGGTATGCTCATGCTCAACCGCATTTATGCCAACATGGGCTATGAATATTACGCGGGCATGACCATCTTCAAGACGTTTTCCGAGCTGGCCTTCGCGTTCTATGTCGGCCTCGGCAATGCCTGCGTCATCATGGTCGGCAAATCCATCGGCAGCGGCAAAATTCAACGCGGCGTGTCCGACGCCCGGCGCTTTTCCGTGCTGGTGCCGCTGATGGGCCTCGTTGTGGGCCTGACGATGATCGCCGCGCGGCACCCGCTCGTGTCCCTGTTCGCCATGGGCGACAATCTTTCGGCCACGACCATCTCAACGGCCTACGCCGTGACGATCTTCTGCTCGCTGGAATACTGCTTCCGCAATATCTCCTATGTGCAGGTCGTGGGCGTGTTCCGCTCCGGCGGCGATACGCTGACGGGCATGATCTTCGACCTTGCAAGTCTCTGGGTCGTCGCCATCCCGCTGGCGCTGCTGGGTACGCGGGTGCTGCACGTGTCGTTCCTCGGCGTCGTGATCCTCGCGTATCTGGGCGAGGACATCCCGAAGAGCATCCTGTGTCTGCTCCACTTCAGATCCATGCGCTGGCTCAAGCCCGTCACCGAAGAGGGACGCGCGGGGCTGAAGGCGTATAGAGAGGAAGAATAACCGCCGTACCAAAGGCTCCCCTTGTTCCAAAGGGGAGCCTTTGCCGCTTCATAGAAGATGGGAATGCTGTAGCGCACTGCCGGCGCTGCCTGCTTTTCCCTGCCCATGTCCCGACTGTATCCGCGCGGCGAATCTGCCACACTAAGGGCAGAACTTTCGGAAGAGGGGATGCAGATGAAAAAACAGCTGCGGGGGCTTTTCTGCGCAGCGGCGCTGGCAGCGGTGATGGCGCTTCCTGCGCGGGCAGCGGAGCAGACGCACCGCGCCTATCTTTGCGGCTACCCGGATGGAAGCATCCAGCCGGGTGCGCCCGTCACGCGGGCGCAGCTTGCCTGCGCGCTCGTGCGGCTGGCGGAGGAGCCGCTGCCGGAGCCGGAGCGCGTGACGTTTTTTGATGTGCCGGGCGACCACTGGGCCTGCGCGCAGATCGGGAAGCTCACGGGCCTGGGACTGCTGCCGTTCGGAGACGGCGGCTGGTTCCTGCCGTCTGCCGCAGTCAGCTGGCGGGAGCTGTGCGGCGTGCTGGACACGCTGGCGGACTCGGAGACGGGCCGCGAGATATTTCCGGCGCTGACTGGTGCGTGGGAAGAGAAAACGGTTTTTGAAGCGGGGCAGGGGAGCGCCGCAGGCAGCGCGGCGGTCAGCCGGGCGGAGCTTGCGCGCGCAATGAACAGTTTGCTCTCCCGCAGTCCGGACAGGGAAGATGCGCAGCTGCGTGCCGCCGCGTGGTACTGGGACAATCAGGACGAGACGGCGTGGTATTACGCCGATCTGATCGAGGCGGCGGTCGATCATACCTGCCGCGTCCCGGTCGCGGCGGAGCAGTGGACGGGCATCGGCTAGATATTGTTCCGCAATCGCAAACGGCGTGCAAAATGCTCAAAAATGGGGCGCGAAGTTTGTAAAAAATGGCGGGCAGAAAATTTGACAGGAGCATTGAATTTTTTTTGCCCGCCCTTTATAATGAAACTACAATCTAAGATTGGTAGCTGTAAGGAAGTGTTTCGCACACGGGCTGCAACTATCACTCGGCTTGCACGGCAGAGTGTTTCAGATGAAGATCTGAAGCACTTTTGTTATATGCACCGGTGAGCATCACGAAAAGGAGGAACCCCCATGAACTTACTCACAAACGGACGCGTCATCACCCGCGACGAGGGCGGCAAGGGCTATTACGAAAAAGGCGCCGTCGCCTATGAAGGCACCAAAATCGTCGAGGTCGGCGAAGAAGCCGCGCTGCGCGCAAAATACCCGCAGGCCGAGATCATCGACGCCAAGGGCGGCGTCATCATGCCCGCGTTCATCAACGCGCATACCCACATCTATTCCGCGCTGGCACGCGGCCTGTCCATCGTCGGCAACAACCCCACGAACTTCTATGAGGTCCTCGACGGTACGTGGTGGGCCATGGATCGCAAGCTGACGCTCGAAGGCTCCCGCGCCTCCGCAGATGCCCTGTACATTGACTGCATCAAGCAGGGCGTCACGACCATTTTCGACCATCACGCAGCCTACTGCGAGATCCCCGGCTCCCTGTTCCAGATCGGCGAGAGCGCCAAGAAATTCGGCATCCGCTCCTGTCTGTGCTACGAGGTCTCCGACCGCGACGGCGAGGAAAAGTGCCTGCAGGCCATCAAGGAGAACGCCGACTGGATCACCTACTGCGAACAGCAGAAGGACCCGATGCTCGCCGCCATGTTCGGCGGCCACGCGCTGTTCACCATCTCCGACAAGACCTTCGACCGCATGGTCGAGGCCAACAATGGCCGTACCGGCTATCACATCCACGTCTCCGAGGGCATGAACGACGTCTATGACAGCCTGCAGAATTATGGCCGCCGCCCCGTGCAGCGCCTGCACGACCACGGCATCCTGGGCGACAAGACCATCCTCGGCCACTGCATCCATGTGAACCCGGCTGAGATCGAACTCATCCAGAACACCCACACCATGGTCGTCAACAACCCCGAATCCAATATGTCCAACGCCGTCGGCGTCTGCCCGGTGCTGCCGCTTTCCAAGGCAGGCATCCTGCTCGGCCTCGGCACCGACGCATGGACGAACGACATGATCGAATCGCTCAAGGCCGCGCTCTGCGTCCAGCGCCTGAACGCCTGCCTGCCGAACGTCGCATGGTGCGAAGTCACGGGCATGCTCTTTAAAAACAACGCGAAGATCGGCGCAAAGTATTTCCCGGACGAGCTGGGCGTGCTCAAGGCCGGTGCCGCCGCCGATATCATCGTCATGGATTACAAGCCGTACACCCCGTTCTCGGACGAGAATATTGACGGCCACATCCTCTTCGGCATGACCGGCAAGCTCTGCCGCACGACCATTGCCAACGGCAAGCTTCTCATGAAGGACCGCGAGCTCATCGGCATCGACGAGGAAGCCGAAAACGCGCATATCCTCGAAGCCGCCAAGAAACTCTGGGGCGCACTGAACCACAGAGAGTATTAAGCCACTTCTGCGTTTTGTAGGGGCCGATGCCCACATCGGCCCGCGCAGAATATACCTGTTTTTGCGGAAATCTACGGCGAATTCGCAGTTGCCCAACGGGCCGCTGTGGGCATCGGCCCCTACAGTGAAGAACAGGAGGGTTCCCAATGTACGAAACCACCCGTCAGAGAATCTGCAAGTGGCTCCTGCTTGCCGTGCTTGTGTTCTCCACGCTCGACGCCGCGCTGTTTGCCCTCTTCGATATCGGCATGGAGCGGCTCGGCCTGCGCTGTCTCAATTCGTTCTTTGAATTCTACCTGCCGGAGCTGTTTCCGGGGAAGCTGACCGTGTATATTGCCGCGTTTGCCGGGCTGGCCGCGCTGGTCGGCTGGGTCCTGCTGCTCTGCGGAAAACGTGCGGGAGTAACCGTAATCTTTGCCGTTTCAGTCCTTCCGTTTTTCAAAAGTATTCTGATCTTCCTGACCAGCATTCTGGCCCTGTTCAGCGCAGCGGATCTCGGCGCGCAGGCGCTGGCATTCGCAAAGGATTTCGTGACATTCGTCACAGCCGGGCTGCCCATCGTATTGATGCTGTTCTGGAAGGGCCGCGGCTATTAAAAATTAGGAGGTAATCACATGTCTGAAAAAATGTATCCGATCCCGTTCAAGTCTCTGATGAACTGGATCGTCACCGAATACGCCCGCGAGGGTGAGATCTTCGGCGTGCACACGCCGTATTATGCCACCGGCAAGACGCTCCCCATCTTCGGCGAGACGATCGAGACACCGTTCGGCCCGGCAGCAGGCCCCAACAGCCAGCTGGCACAGAACATCATCGCTGCGTATTTTGCCGGCGCCCGCTTCTTCGAGGTCAAGACGGTGCAGAAAATGGACGGCGAAGAGCTGGCCCGCTGCGTGCCGCGTCCGTGCATTCTGGCCGCTGACGAGGGCTACAACCAGGAATGGTCGACCGAGCTCGAAGTCCCGCAGGCGCAGAATGAGTATATCAAGGCCTGGTGCGCGCTCAAAGTCCTGTCCAAGGTCTACGGCCTCGGCTCCCCGGACGGCTTCGTGTTCAACATGTCTGTCGGCTATGATCTCGAGGGCATCAAGGGCGAGAAGGTCAACAGCTACATCGACAACATGATGGACGCGTCGAACACCGCGCAGTTCAAGGAATGCCTCGCCGTTCTGACCGAGCTGTTCCCGGAGGAAAAGGACTTCATCGCCGCCATCTCCCCGCGCGTCAGCCGCAGCGTCACGGTTTCCACGCTCCATGGCTGTCCTCCGCAGGAGATCGAGCGCATCGCGTCCTATCTCCTGACCGAAAAGGGCCTGCACACCTTCGTCAAGTGCAACCCGACCATCCTCGGCTACAAGACCGCCCGCACTATCCTCGACTCCATGGGCTATGACTACATCGTCTTCGACGAGCACCACTTCAACGAGGATCTGCAGTGGGCCGATGCCGTGCCGATGTTCGAGCGTCTACAGGCGCTGGCAGACTCCAAGGGCCTGGAATTCGGCCTCAAGCTCTCCAACACCTTCCCCGTCGACACCACCCGGAACGAGCTGCCCGGCACCGAAATGTACATGTCCGGCCGCAGCCTCTTCCCGCTGACCATTGAGATGTGCAGCCGCATCAGCCGTCAGTTTAACGGCAAAATGCGCATTTCCTTCGCGGGCGGCGCGGAATTCTTCAACTGCGACAAGCTGTTTGCCGCAGGCATCTGGCCCATCACCGTCGCGACCACCATCCTGAAGCCCGGCGGATACAACCGTCTGGCCCAGATGGTCGAAAAGACGGAAAAGCTGCCGTATCACGCGTTCAACGGCACGGATTCCGCCGCGATCAGCGATATGTCCGCCGCCAGCCACAGCGACTTCCATCACCTCAAGCCCATCAAGCCCCTGCCTGCCCGCAAGAGCGAGGACAAGGTGCCCCTCATCGACTGCTTCACCGCACCCTGCAAGGGCGGCTGCCCCATCCATCAGGACATTCCGGAGTACATGGAGCTTGTCCGCCGCGGACTGTACGGCCCGGCGCTGAAGCTGATCACGGAAAAGAACCCGCTGCCGTTCCTGACCGGCACGATCTGCGCGCACCGCTGCCAGAACAAGTGCTCGCGCAACTTCTATGACGAATCCGTCCACATCCGCGACACCAAGCTCGTCGCAGCGGAGCACGGCTACGGCGCGCTCATGGCCTCGCTGAAGCCGACCGCGAAGCTGCCCGGCAAGAAGGCCGCGATCATCGGCGGCGGCCCGACCGGCATTGCAGCTGCCTACTTCCTCGCCCGCGGCGGCGTGGAAACCACGATCTTCGAGCGCGAAGCGAAGCTCGGCGGCGTGCCGCGCTATGTCATTCCCGCGTTCCGCATCTCCGACGAAGCGCTCGACAAGGACGTTGCGCTCATGGAGCGCCTTGGCGTCGAAGTCAAGTGCGGCGCACCGGCTCCCAGTGTGGAAGCGCTCAAGAAGCTGGGCTACACCCACATCCTGATGGCCACCGGCGCATGGCAGGCGGGCGAACTCGGCATCCCCGGCAATGTCAAGGGCGTCATCGGCTGGATGAAGGAAATGAAGCAGCAGGTCAAGCCGTGCCTTGAGGGCCATGTGGTCGTCGTCGGCGCAGGCAACACCGCCATGGACGCAGCCCGCGTCGCCAAGCGCATGGGCGCGGCCTCCTCCACCATCGTTTACCGCCGCACGAAGAAGGAAATGCCCGCCGATGAGCATGAGCTGAAGCTTGCCATCGACGAGGGCGTGAAGCTGGTCGAGCTGGCGGCTCCCGTCGAGCAGAAGGACGGCAAGCTGGTCTGCAATCAGATGAAGCTCGGCGAGCCCGATGCATCCGGCCGCCGCAGCCCCGTCGCCACCGGCGAAACGTTTGAGATTCCGTGCGATCTTGTGATCTCCGCCATCGGCGAGAAGGTCGACGCGAAGCTCATGGCCGAAAACGGCATCGAAATGGGCCGCAAGGGCCCGGCCTTCAAGACCAACATCGAAAACGTCTGGTCGGCTGGCGATGCGCACAGAGGCCCGGCCACCGTCGTCGAGGGCATTGCGGACGCCGCCGCGTTTGCGGAGGCCGTCATCGGCAAGGCGCACACGTATGAAATTCCCGAGCAGGCTTATCCTGCCAAGGCTGATGCGATTGCCAAGAAGGGCATCCTGAAGATGGCCTCCTGCGCCTGCTGTGAGGGCGGACGCTGCCTCGACTGCAATACCGTCTGCGAAAACTGCGTCGATTCCTGCCCGAACCGCGCGAACGTCGTGGTCAAGCTGGCCGATGGCCGCCATGAGATCGTCCACGTCGACAAGATGTGCAACGAGTGCGGCAACTGCACGCAGTTCTGCCCGTATGCCTCCGAGCCGTGCCACGACAAGTTCACGCTCTTCCAGACCGAAAAGGACATGAACGAGAGCGAGAACAGGGGCGTCCTGTTCCTCGGCGGCGACAAGATCCGCGTCCGTCTGGAAAAAGACGAAGTCCTCGACCTGTCCCAGCCGAACGAGCTGCCGCAGGATATTGAGACTCTGATCCTTACCCTCCGCGGCAAATACAGCTACCTCTACACCGAATAATAAGACAAACGTAAAAGCCTCCCCTTGCCGTGCTCCGCACGGTAAGGGGAGGCGTCATTTTCGAGGAAAATGACGGAGGGGATTTGCAGCGTTCGAATCCCTTCAGTCAGCTTCCCTTGCGCCCAAGGGAAGCCTTTGTTGGGGCGTAAACCTCTGGATTGACAAAAAATGAAGTGTGATATATAATCGACGATACGCATTGACCGATTTCCATGCAAAATGAAACAGCGCCGGCTGCCGGACACGAAGATGGCCTGCGCTGCATGTTTATCAGGAGTTATGAGAATGAAACAGATCGTTGTATACGTCCATGGAAAGGGCGGTTCTGCGGAGGAAGCGGAGCATTACAGCGCTCTCTTCCCGGACAGCGAGGTGCTCGGCTTTGACTACCGCGCGCAGACCCCGTGGGAGGCCAGAGAAGAATTTCCCCGGTTTTTTGCCGCCCAGCGCGCACGCTGCGGGCGGCTCACGCTGATTGCGAACAGCATCGGCGCGTATTTTTCGCTGCTGTCGCTGGATGAAACGCTGGTCGACGCGGCGTATCTGATCTCCCCGGTCGTGGACATGGAAAAGCTGATTGGCAGGATGATGACGTGGGCGAACGTGACCGAGCGGGAGCTTGCGGAACGGCAGGAGATCCCCACGACGTTCGGAGAAACGCTCTCATGGCGGTATCTGTGCGATGTGCGTGAGCATCCGGTCACGTGGCGCGTCCCGACGCGCATTCTGTACGGGGAGCGGGACGAGCTGACCGACATGCGGACCATTACGGAGTTTGCGGAGAAGAGCGGCGCAGCCCTGACCGTTATGCCGGGCGGCGAGCACTGGTTCCACACGGATGAACAGCTGCGGTTTCTGGACCGGTGGATCTCGGCATGATGGAGACAGAACGCCTGCGCCTGCTGGATACGTTTACGGACGGGGAAGGGGAGCAGACCACCGTATACGGCAGCAGACGGGCGGAATGGCGTGCGCCATGCTGAAACCTGCGGCGTTCGGATTTTTGCGTGTTTTGCAGAAATTACCTTGATTTTCTGCTGTCTCCGTAGTATAGTATGTCAAAATACATGCTTTGTGTTCAGGAGGTCCGGCTATGGCACTCAAAGAGAATTACCGGGAATTGCTGATCGACGCGGTCGTCCGCGTTGCTGCGCGCGAGGGGCTTGACCGCACAACGACCAAGCTGATCGCGGCGGAGGTTCCGTGCAATGAGGTCTATATCTACCGGAATTTCGGCAGCAAGGACGCGCTGCTTCAGGCCGCGTTCAGCCGCACTGACCTGCGCTTCGTGCAGACGGTTCTGAAAAATCTGGACGTGATGGATGCGCCCGGCCAGCCGCTGGAGCAGCGTTGCCGCGCGCTGTGGGAGCCGGTGTGGCGCTTTTGCCTGGCCCAGCCGGACGACATTCGGTTCTATCTGCGCTATTATTATTCCGCGCAGTTCCTTGCCAGCGCCCACGAGCTGCACCACCGCAATTACCAGCAGCTTCAGGCCCGTCTCAGCCGCTACTTCATCTCCTCGCACGACAGCTGGCTGCTGATGGCGCATATATTTGAGACGATCCTCAGCTTTGTCTCGCACGTGCTCTGCGGCGATCTGCAGGATACGCCCGAACTGGACGAGCAGGTCTTCAGCCTCATCTTCCGCACGCTGCAGCCCTATATGCTGCCGTAAATATCCGCAAATCTCGAAAAAAACACTTGACTTTTCCGGAACTTCTGCTATAATAAACCTGCAATTTGAGTTGCGGGTGTAGCTCATCCGGTAGAGCGCCACCTTGCCAAGGTGGAGGTAGCGAGTTCGAGCCTCGTCACCCGCTCCAAACGCTGCGAACAGTTTCGTTCGCAGCGTTTTTTTCGTCTGTTCGGACGCGGACGATCTTCGCACAGGCCCGCCGCGCCGCGGCCCGTATGATCCTTTAGGCTGGCTTTAGGTGCGTCTGCTATGCTGGGGCCATAAAGGAGGCCATGTTCTGTGCTTGATTCGATCATTACCTCGGAAATAACGCCGGCGATCTTTCTGCTGTGCTCGGCGGCCTCCGTGCTGCCCGGCGTCGCCGCAGAGCTTCTGCAGCACGATCTTCTGCGCCCGCACGTCGGACAAAGAAGCGCTCTGACGCTTGCGGTTCACAGAGAGTGCCTGTATAATCAAAACAGAACATAAGAGGAGGCGGCGGTATGCGGCTTTTGCTTGCGGAGGACGAGGCAGATCTGGCCGAGGCGCTCGGCGTGTTTTTTGAAAAGAATCATTTTTCGTATCCACGAACCGGGATATCAACGATATGCTCGACCTCATCTGCGAAGGGCCGGACCCCGGCGCGCCTGCCGGGAAGCCGCAGTCCGGCCCGGACGCGGTGCGGTCCATGCAGCAGCCGCAGGAGCCGCCGAAGGGGCCGTTCAATCAGGAAACACCGTATTCCATGCGCTATTTCACCCTGACGCTTGACACGGACGGGCCGCTGGACCGCCTGTTTGACCGCTTCTACCGGCCGGACGCCTCCCGCACCGCTGCGACCGGCGGCTTCGGCATCGGCCTCTCCATCGCCAAGAGCATCGCAGAAGCCCACCACGGCACCATCCGCGCCAGCGTGCAGGAAAGCCGCATCACATTTGCCGCAGAGCTGAAATGAGTGCGGGAGCATGATAGATGATCTCGCTCAAAGCCGCCCCTTGCCGCACCGCGCGCGGTAAGGGGCGGTGGTGTAAAACAAGCACCCCGTATGTCTGACATACGGGGTGTTTTGCGGATTTACGGAAGTGTTCGGATGCAGTCCTTCAGGAGCTGCATAAATGCTTCGCGGTCGAGCTTCAGCAGCACGAGCGCGTTTTTCTGCTCGAATTTTTTGTCGCTCTGCAGATCGGTGACGGTCTTGCCGAGCGTAAGCTCGGCCTGCGTTTCCACGAAAACGCCCGCCATTTTTCCCTCGAACAGCTCCGGGTGTGCCAGATACAGGACAGGGCAGGAATCATGCTGCGCGACGCCCGTGAGCCCAACGGTCTGCACCGCGCTCCACGCGCAGGCAAACAGCTCGCGTACCAGGCTGCCGCAGCGATTGCCGTATCCGGCCATTTCGTCCCAGTCTGCGGGGCGAAGCTCGGCCTGCATCGTAACGTCAAGACCGCACATGACGAGCGGCACGCCGGATTTGAACACGATCTGCGCCGCGTCCGGGTCGTCGTAGATGTTGAACTCTGCCGCAGGCGTCACATTGCCGCCGACGGCTGCGCCGCCCATCAGGGCGATGGAGTGCAGCAGAGTTTTCAGTTCCGGGTATTTTGTAAGCGCGATGGCCACGTTTGTCAGCGGCCCGGTCGCGACCAGACGCAATTCGCCCGGCATCCGCTTCGCCGCTTCATAGAGTGCGTCCCACGCGGGCGTGGTTTCAGGCGCACAGTCCGGCAGGGGCAGCTCGACATCTCCGAGGCCGTTTTCGCCATGGAACTTGCCGGCCACGTGCGGTTCCCGCACAAGGGGGCGCTCCGCGCCGGGATAGACCGGATAATCGGCGTCCAGCAGATGCACGATGCGCCGTGTGTTCGGGAAGGTGTTGTAGAGGGGGCTGTTGCCCGCCACGGCGGACAGCGCGACGACCGAAAGCTCCGGCAGCGCGTGGGCCAGCATGATCGCAACGGAATCGTCCGTGCCGGTGTCGCAGTCGATCCAGACTGGAATCTGTTTGGTTGTCATGCCTCTGCCTCCCCGTAGAATTTGATGGCCTCGACCAGCAGATCGGCGAAGCGGTCCCGGTCAACGTCCATCAGCACGTCCGCATTCGGCGCGTGACCGGAGAAGCCGAGCAGATCGCCCACGGTCGTGCCGCGGCAGTATTCGCCCGCTGTTTCGATCTGGACATACATGGGCCGGATGGTGAAAATTTCGGGATGGATGAGCGCCATGACCGCGCACGGGTCGTGCATCGGCGCACCAGCGTAGCCAATGGAACGGTGGAACTTGTAGAAAAACTCCAGCCACTGCGCGACGATATCGCTGACCGGATTACCAAGTGCGCGCACGCGCTCAAAATCCTCCGGCATGATCAGCGCCTTTTCCGTCACGTCCAGACCGGCCATTGTGATGGGGACGCCGGATGTGAATACGATCCGTGCTGCTTCCGGGTCGACGAGAATGTTGAATTCCGCCGCAGGCGTCCAGTTGCCGGTGGCGATGCCGCCGCCCATCAGGGAAATGCGGGCGATTTTGCATTTCAGCTCCGGGTGCGCCAGCAGCAGCGCCGCAACGTTCGTCTGCGGGCCGGTCGCCACGATGGTGACAGGCTCCGGCGATTCGCGCAGCACCTTCGCCATCAGCTCCGGCGCGGAAAGCGCAGAGGCTTCAAACGCAGGCTCCGGCAGCGCCGGGCCGTCAAGGCCCGATTCGCCGTGGACAGACGGCGCGTTCATCACGTCGTTCAGAAGCGGATGCGGGCAGCCCTTCCCGACCGGCGCGTGCAGGCCGATGAGCGTGCAGACGCGCAGTGCGTTATAGGTCGTTTTTTCAATCGTCTGGTTGCCGCAGCAGGACGTTACGGCAAGGATCCCGAGTTCCCGGCTGGCCCGCGCCAGGACCCACGCAATGGCGTCGTCATGGCCGGGGTCGCCGTCGAGAATGACGGGGATCTTTTTGTGTTCGGACATAAAGCCCTCCTTATTTGAGCGCGGCAGCCGAGTGCAGCTTCTTCGCGCGGCTGCGCCGCACGAGGGAGAAGATCACAAGGCCGATGATGGTAACGGCGTAGGGGATGGGGGAGGCGAGGTTCGAGTCGAGGCCGACGGCGGAGAATTTGATGCCCAGCGCCTGCGCAAAGCCGAACACGAGCGAGGACAGCATACCGCCGAGGCATTCACCGCCGCCCATGGCCTGTGCAGCCAGCGCGATAAAGCCGCGTCCTGCGACCATGTCAAGGGACCATCCGGCCGCGTAGTACATCGACATGAACGCGCCGCCGAAGCCGCACATGAGGCCGGAGAAGCCGATGGCGATGTACTTGATCTTCAGCACGGAAACGCCGACGGAGCTGGCCGCGTTCGGGTTTTCGCCGACCGCGCGGATATTGAGACCGAGGCTCGTCTTATACAGCATCACGCTCGTGAGCGCGCAGCAGATGAACGCGATCCACGTCAGCAGGTTGTGTCCCGAAATGATGCTGCCCAGGAAGGGGATCTTGTCAATCAGCGGAATGTTGATGTTCGGGATCAGCAGATTTGAGGTGATCAAACCGGTGGAGGACGCCATGGATGTGCCCTCGGACAGGTTCGTGATGACCTTGCACAAAAACAGCGTGCCGCCGGAGCCCATCATGTTGACGGCGATGCCGACAAGCGTGATATCGGTCTTGAGCTGGAAGGCGAAGAAGCCCATCATCAGGCTCATGAGCACGCCGATGGCCAGCGCGGCAAGCAATCCCCAGACCCAGCTGTGCGCATAATAGGACACGAGCGAGCCGGTCAGCGCGGAGAACATCATCAGGCCCTCCAGACCGATGTTGCAGAAGCCTGCCTTTTCAACCACGATGGCCGCCAGCGTTGCGAACAGGATGGGCGCGGAAATGCGGATGATGGAGAAGAAGAACTCCGGCGTCAACAGCATTTTCAGAAAATCAAGCACGCTCGGCACCTCCCTTCTGCGCTTCGAGCGCAGCCTTCGCGGCAAGCTCCTCCTGCGCCGTCTTGACGACCAGCTTCTGCCGGTATTTGGACAGGAACTGCTCGGCGGCGAAGAACAGGAAAATGACGCCCTGAATGATATCGATCAGCTGCGACGGTACGTTTGCATACGTCGCCATCAGCTCGCAGCCCTTTGTGAGATAGGCCATGAAGAACGACGCGAACGGTACGAACCACGGATTGTTGCCCGCGAGGATCGCAATGGTGATGCCCGTCCAGCCGTAGCCGGGAAGCGAGCTCCACGAGAACGTCGGATACCGGCCAAGCATCTCGATGCCGCCGCCGATACCGGCCAGGAAGCCACCCAGCACCTGCGACAGCACGATCACGGTCGCGACCTTCATGCCAGAATATTTGGCAAACGCCTGATTGATGCCGATCATGCGGATGGTGTAGCCCCAGCGGGTGTTGAACATGAAAAGGCCAATCAGCACGACGCAGGCGATCGCAATGACAAAGCCCCAGGAGAGCTTCGAGCCGTTGTCAATGAGCGGCGCGATCCTGGACGTCTCCAGAAATTCATACGACTGGATCTGGCCCTTGGTCTTGTCGGCAAGATACGTGTTCATCAGGTATTTGATGAGATACATGATGATGTAGTTGAGCATCAGCGAGCAGACCATTTCGCTCACATTCAGCTTGGTCTTTAAAAGCGCGGGCAGCAGCATGATCGCGGCAACAGCCAGACCGCCGGCCAGAACGCCCACGACCGGATGCAAAAACGCCGCCATCGGCACATAGACCGCGACCATGCCGGTCGTGAACGCGCCGAGCATGATGCCGCCCTCCGCGCCGAGGTTGAACTGGTTGGCGGAGAACATGACGCAGACGGAAAGGCCGGTGAAGATGATGGGGATCATCGAGGCCAGAATGTCGGTCAGGCGCTTGAAATCAAAGGTGGTGCCGCTGCGTCCCATGCGGAACAGCGGGCCGACGAGCAGCTGCTTTAATGCGTCGCCGGTGGCGGAAAGCTTCTCGGAGAAGCTGCTTCCGTCTGCCGACAGGAAGATCAGCAGCGTCGCCACAAGCAGCGCGATGAGAATGGCGAGCAGACCGCGGATCACGGAGAACAGGATCTGACGTTTCTTAGTCATGGCAAACCCTCCTGATTTCCTCTTCGCTCTGGGTCTTGAGCCCGAGCATGTATTCGCCCATCACATCGTCGGTGAGGGTGGAGGTGTCTTCAAAATACGCGGCAATTTTGCCGCCGTGCATGACGATCAGACTGTCGGACAGCTCCATGACCTCCGCCAGATCTGCCGAGATCAGCAGCACCGCAATGCCGGAGCGAGACAGCTCGACGAGCTTTTTGCGGATGAATTCCGTCGCGCCGACGTCAATGCCGCGCGTCGGCTGGTCGGCAAGAATGAGCACCGGATTGCCGGAGAATTCGCGCGCGACGACGACCTTCTGAATGTTGCCGCCGGAGAGCATACCGACCTGCTGCTTGCGGGATTTGCACAAAACGGCGTAGTCCTCGATCAGCTTGTCCGCCTCGTCGTGAATGGCCTTCATGTTGAAAAGCGGGCCATGGTTCAGCCGCTTTTCCGCCGAACGGTCGGAAATGAGATTTTCCTCGATGGACGCGCTGCCCGCAATGCCATAGAGCATACGATCCTCCGGGATGAGGGCGACGCCCTTGTCGCGCAGCTTCTGCTGCGAAAGGCCGAGAAGATTCTCCGACTGCATCGTCACCGTGCCCGCGTTCGGCGTCAGGAAGCCGAAGAGCATATCGACCAGCTCCTTCTGGCCGTTGCCCTCGACGCCCGCAATGCCGAGAATTTCACCCCGGCGCACGTCGAAGGAGATCTTGTCCAGCATCTTCTTGTGCCACTCGTTGACGTATTCGACGTCGCGCACGCGCAGCACAACATCCGACGGCTGCGCCTTGTCCTTCTGCACGTTCAGAATGACATCGCGGCCGACCATCAGGCGCGAAATTTCCTCCTTCGTCACGTCGCACGTGTTGTAAACGCCCATCGAGCGCCCGCCGCGCATGATCGTCAGCCGGTCGGTGATCTCCATGATCTCGTTCAGCTTGTGCGAAATAAAGACGATGGTATAGCCCTGCTCCTTTAAATGCCGCAGCTCCTTGAACAGCTCGACCGTCTCCTGCGTGGTCAGAACGGCCGTCGGCTCGTCGAGGATCAGGATCTTTGCGCCGCGCACGAGCGCCTTGAGGATCTCGACTTTCTGCTTCATGCCGACCGGGATGTCCATGACCTTGGCCTCCGGCTCGACGTGCAGGTTGTATTTTTCCGCGTATTCCTTTGTGATGGCGACGGCCTTCGCGTGGTCGATGAACAGTCCCTTGCGCGGAGCCATGCCGAGCACCATGTTTTCCGCAACGGTCAGGCTCGGCACGAGCATGAAATGCTGGTGTACCATGCCGATCCCGTGGGAAATGGCAACGGTGGGGGACGAGAGCGTCAGCTTTTCGCCGTGCACCCAGATCTCGCCGCTCGTCGGCTGCTCCAGACCGAACAGCATCTTCATGAGCGTGGACTTGCCGGCGCCGTTTTCACCCATCAGCGCGTGGATCTCGCCCCTGCGGAGGTTAAAATCCACACCCTGATTGGCCGCGACGCCGTTGGGATACACCTTCGTGATCCCTTTCATCTGGACGACATATTCCTCGTCCAAACGGCCGGTTTTTTCGTCTGGCATACGATATGTTCCTCTCTTTCTTTAGAAAAAGTCGTGCGTATGAAAAAGCAATAAGTAATAGTGAATAAAGAACAAACATCCGTTTTTTCGTTATTCACTGTTACTTAAAGGGGAATCTGATTTTGCAGGGGCGGACGACTCTGCCGCCCGCTTTTATCGCAGAAGCATGTAAGGGGCGGGCAGAGTCGCCCGCCCCTACAAGGTTAAAAGAAAGCTTGATCGAAAATGAACTTACGGTCTGACAGAGTCGCGCAGAGCGGCGAGGTCGAAGTTGGCGTCGAACGCGGTGTCGACCTTGATGCTGCCGTCCATGATGCCCTTCTGAGCAGCCTCAACGGCGGCCTTGGTGTCGGCAGAGGCGTACTTGTCGTAGTTCTTGTCGGTCACGATGCCGACGCCGCCCTCTGCGAGGCCGAGCTGGACTTCGCTGCCCCAGTAAGTCTTACCGGCATCCCACTGGTCGAAGATCCAGACGATGGAGTTGCCGATGTTCTTCAGACCGGAGGTCAGCGTCAGCGCTGCCAGGTCGGAGGAGAAGGTCAGCTCCTGGTCGGAGTCGACGCCGATGAACCATGCCTTGCCGGTGTCCAGAGCAGCCTCAGCCGCGCCGTTGCCCGCGTTGCCGGCAACGCCCCAGATGATGTCGCACTTGTTGTCGTTGATCATGGAGTAGCCGAACTCCTTGGCGATTGCGGTATCGACATAGTCGTTGGTGTAGCGGGTGTCGACCTTGATGTCAGGGTTGACAGCCTGTGCGCCCTCAATGAAGCCGGTCAGGAAGTCGTTGATAACCGGGGAATCAACGCCGCCGACGAAGCCGATGACCGCGTCCTCGTTGATGTTGGCAACGCTGGTGTCCGTGGTCATGCAGGCGGCGAAGGTGCCGACCAGATAGCCCATGTCGTTCTGCTTGTAGGTGATGTTGACGACGTTGGAGTTGTTGCCGGCATAGGTGTTGTCGTCGAAGATCAGATAGAGCTGATCGGGATACTTGGTGGCGACTTCCTTCAGGTAGTCGGGCATCTGATAGGTGCCGCAGATGACGAGGTCATACTCGCCGGACTGGGAAACGTCGTACAGCGTGGACAGCCACTTCGGCTGGTCTTCGTCGGTGCCGCCGAGCTCGATGGTCTTGCAGGTGATGCGGCCTGCCTTGACCAGCTCGTCGATGCCGGCCTGTGCGGAGTCGAAGAAGGACTTGTCGCCCAGGTTGCCGTTGACGATGTAGACGACGTTCTTGACGTCAGAGGCTTCTGTGTTCTCCGTCTTGGAAGCGCAGGCCGCCAGACCGAGAACCATGATTGCTGCGAGCAGCAATGCGATGATCTTTTTCATGTTTGTTCCTCCATCATGTTCAATCTGTATGATTGCGGGGACAAAATCCCCATGATCATTGTACAGGATTGACAGAGCGGTGTCAAGCATTCCGCACGGGGAAAACAAAAAATATTTATCTGTCCTTAAATTTTTTTGGCACTCATGCCGCGGTCAGTCGTCGACCTTTTCCGAGTCGATGATGGGACCGTTTGCGTAGATGCGCAGTTTTTCCCGCGCGGTGCGGATGCGCTTGGAGAAGGCGAGGGTCACAATGAGATCGAACACGCCGTCTGCGATCAGCGAGATCCCGGCCAGCAGCATGATGGAGTCGAATTTGCCGAACAGCACCACGCAGCCCAGCGCGATCGTGACCGCGCCCAGCAGCGCCGGGACCCACCAGCCTGCAAGCCGCGCCCGCGCGCAGTCCACGCCGTCCTGCAGCGTCATCATGCCGTCAATGACGAGGAACACGCCGAACAGCACCGTCAGCAGGCCCTGAATGATCTCCGGCCGCAGCAGGCAGAACACGCCGCACACCAGCAGCACGATGCCCGACACCAGCGCATACGACCCGAACAGCCGCCCGGAGGCCAGATACGAAATGACCGCCGCAATGCCGGAGGCCAGCAGCAAAATGCCAGCCACGTAGCAGATCACGTCCGCCGACGCCTGCGGTGTCAGGATGAACAGAAGACCCAGCAAAATCGCCGAAAACGCGACGATCAGACTGCGCCACTTGAGCGCTTTGAAATACCCACGGATGGATTCCATAAAAAGAACTCCCTTTCCAATATAATATATAATGTATTATGCCGCGCTGCACAGAAAAAAACAACAGTTAAATCCGGCGATCTGCGCAACGCGTCCCCGCCTGTCAGCGCAGGCTGCGCACGTATTCGGACGGCGTCATACCCGTGACGGTGCGGAACTGACGGGAAAAGTGCTGCTGGCTGGAAAAGCCGAGCTTTTTTGCGATCTCGCCCATGGACAGCGCTCCGCCGCGCAGCAGGAGCTTGCTTTCCTCGATCCGGATCTTTGCGATATACGCCCCCGGCGAGATACCGAGCTGAGAGCGGAACAGGCGGTGCAGATATGTCGTGCTGATGTGCGCCTCGTCGGCAAGCGCCTGCAGGCTGAGCTTTTCCCCGGCCCGCGCGGAGATGAGCTGGACAAGGCGGTCGACGATGCGGCGCTCGGTGTGGCTGGGCGCGGGCAGGACGATGCGGCGCTCGGGGTGGCTGGTCGCGGGCAGGGGCTGCGCGGCGTCGGCGGACGGCTGCCGGTCCAGACCGCGCAGCAGATCGGCCAGCAGCAGCTTCAGAAGGCTCTCCACGCAGTCGTATGCGTAGCTCTCCGCGCCGTGCGCCTCCAGCATCTGCCGGACAAGCCCGATCTGCCGGGCCGTTAAGCTGAGCGCCCGCCCGGTCAGGCGTGAGCAGGGAAGCTCCGCCGCGCGGAACGAGACGGTCAGGAAGCTGACCGGCCGGTCGGCGTACTGCATATGCCAGACGTTCCGTCCGATGAGCATCAGCTGCTGCTGCCGCAGCAGCACATCCGCGCCTCCGGCCAGATTGTGCAGCTCACCCCGGTCGACATAGACCAGCTCAAACGCCTCGTGCTGTTCGCCGCGAAAATAAAAATCGCTGGCGCACTCCTGATAAAAAAATGTGTAAAGCCGCTCCAGCTTCAGTTCGCTTCCCGTGCCGGAGAATTCCTCCGCCGGGTGGCACGCGAGCAGCTGCACGAGTCCCGGCTGCCGCGCGCGGCAGTCGACCTCGCAGCCGCTGCCGAGCGCCGCGATGGAAAACCGCACGCCCGGCCGCAGCGCAAGCACCCGGTCGAGATAATAGACGCTCCGCGCGTCCTTCTCATAGATCACCAGCAGCGGCATACCCGAAACATAGTCCAGCACGACCGGCCCGTCCGCGCGCAGCTCCCTGACGTCCGCGCCGGGCCGGATCTGCCAGCGCTCGGCGCAGGGGGGCAGCAGCTCCGATTCTGCGGAAAGGATCTCGCCGAACGGCTGCACCTGTGCGGCGGAAAGATTTTTGATCTGCAAAACGACCGCCTCCTTTGTATCCTTTTTACCACAATTTCGCACCGCAGACAACTGTTTTTTCAAATTCTGCCTGAATTTTATCAGATCCTGCACAAATCTGAAAAACCTGTTGTCTTCCGCAGCGGGGGAGGATAAGATGGAGAAAAGACGAAAAAGGAGCAATGAGATGAGCGAAGCGCTGTTTGAAATTCTGCGCGGCTTCCGCCTGGACGCGGAGCCTGTCTCCTGCGAGCCGTATGGCTGCGGGCATATCAACGCGACGTATCTGGCCGTGACGGCCAGCGGCCGCCGCTATATTCTGCAAAAGATCAATCATCACACGTTCTGCGACGTGGCCGGTCTGATGGAGAACATCACGTCCGTCACGGAATTCCTGCGCACAAAAACAGACGACCCGCGCAGCGTCCTGACACTGGTCAAAACGGCGGACGGCGCAAGCTATCTGCACGCGCAGGAGGGCTATTGGCGCGTGTATGACTTTGTGGAGGACACGATCTGCCTCCAGCAGCCGGAAACGGACGAGGATTTTTACCAGAGTGCCGTCGGCTTCGGCACGTTCCAGCAGCTTCTGGCGGAATTCCCGGCAGAAAAGCTCCATGAGACGATCCCGAATTTCCACAACACCCCTGACCGCTACCGCGCGTTCCTTGAGACACTGGAGCGCGACCCCATGCGCCGGGCGGCGCAGGTTCAGCCCGAGATCGAATTTGCGCTTGCCCGGCAGTCTGAAATGGCGGCGCTGCAAACCGCGCTGAAGGCCGGCGAGCTGCCGCTGCGCGTCACGCACAACGACACGAAGCTCAATAACGTTCTGCTCGACGCAAAGACGCGCAAGGCCCTGTGCGTCATCGACCTCGATACGGTCATGCCCGGCTCCAGCCTCTATGACTTCGGCGACTCCATCCGCTTCGGCGCGGCGACCGCCGCGGAGGACGAGCGTGATCTGTCCAGAATGGAAATGAGCCTCGAGCGCTTCCGCGTCTTCACACGCGGCTATGTCCGCTCCTGCCCGGGCCTAACGCAGAAGGAGCTTGAGCTGCTTCCGCTTGGCGCGAAGACCATGACGATGGAATGCGGCGTCCGTTTCCTGACGGACTATCTCGACGGCGACCACTATTTTGCCGTCCACCGCGACGGCCAGAACCTCGACCGTGCCCGCACGCAGTTCAGGCTGGTCGCGGATATGGAGAAAAAATGGAACGAAATGCAGAAAATCGTTGCTGAAGAAGCAAATAAGGAGAGATAAATTATGCTGCACCTGAATATCATCAAAGTAAAGACCCCGGAAGAAATGGGCAAGGCCGCTGCCGACGAATTTGAAGCCGTCATCCATGCCAAGCCTGCCTGCGTCATCGGCCTTGCGACCGGCTCGACCCCGCTGCCGCTGTACCGCGAGCTGATCGCCCGCGAACAGGCCGGTCTGATCGATTTCAGCCGTGTGCGCTCGGCCAATCTGGACGAGTACAAGGGCCTTGCCCCCGACCATCCGCAGAGCTACCGCCGGTTCATGCAGGAAAATCTGTTTGACCATATCTCCATCAAGCCTGAGAACACCATCGTTCCAGACGGCCTTGCCGCTGATATCCCCGCCATGTGCGAGGCGTATGAGCGGAAGATCGAGGACTGGGGCGGCGTGGATATCCAGCTGCTCGGCATCGGCCACGACGGCCACATCGGCTTCAACGAGCCGTGCGACCATTTCCCCGTCATGACCCATGAGGTTCAGCTGACGGACATGACCCGCGAAGCGAACAAGCGCTTCTTCAACTCCGTCGACGAGGTCCCGACAGCCGCCATCACCATGGGCGTCGGCACAGTCATGGCCGCGAAGAAGATCGTCATGGTCATCACGGGCGCGGACAAGGCCGACATTCTCTATAAGGTCTTCTTCGGGCCGGTCACGCCGGAGGTTCCCGGCTCCATCCTGCAGTTCCATCCCGATGTGACGCTCATCTGCGACGAGGCAGCGGCAGCCAGAATGCCGCAGTAAGGACAGCTATGCAGTATTTAGGCATTGAATACCAGATCAGGAATCTGCCCGCGCTGGACCGCGCGTTTATTCCCTTCGGCGTCTGGGCCAGCGCATATGAAAAAGGCGCGGAGCGCCCGTTCAAAATCGCGGTCGAGCGTGAAAACGGTCTTATGACCGTATACGAGACGAAGCTGCGCGGCCCTGCATTCGCCGAGGCAAACTACCGTTATGCTGAGCGCTGCGTCAAGATGCTCCTGTGGAGTGTCGGCGGCTGGCGCGTGTACCTCTGCGGCGACGACGCGATTGCAAAGCGTATGCAGGACGAGTACCGCGCGGGCGGGAAGCGCGAGTTCGACGTCGGTTTCATGCAGGACGTGTACGAGCGCCCGTTTGAGATCGTCCTCGCGGACGAGGCGGGCTTTCCGCAGGCGCACGAGCAGACCAGAAAGGTCGGCGGCCATACGAACGGCTGCCGCATCGGCTTTGACGCGGGCGGCTCCGACCGCAAGGTGTCTGCTGTCATAGACGGCAAGACGGTCTACTCCGAGGAGGTCGTCTGGCATCCCAAGACGAGCGAGGACCCGCAGTACCAGTATGACGGCATCGTTGCCGCGTTCAAAACGGCGGCGTCCAAACTGCCCCGCGTGGACGGCATCGGCGTGTCGTCCGCAGGCGTGTTCATCGGCAACGCGCCGATGGTGTCCTCCATCTTTATCAAGGTCCCGCGCGCCCGCCGCGAGGAGGTCAAGACGGTTTACGACCGTGCGGCCCGAGAGATCGGCGACGTGCCCATCGTTGTCGCCAACGACGGCGATGTGTCGGCGCTGGCAGGCTCCATGAGCCTCGGCGAAGGCTCCGTCATGGGCCTTGCCATGGGCACGAGCGAGGCGGTCGGCTACGTGAACGCCGACAGCAATCTGCTCGGCTGGTTCAGTGAACTGGCCTTTGCCCCGGTCGATCTGAACGAGAACGCCACGCGTGACGAGTGGTCGGGCGATCTCGGCGTCGGCTGCAAGTATTTCTCGCAGGACGCAGTTTCCAAGCTGGCCCCCGCCGCCGGAATCGCGCTTTCCGAGAGCCTGACCCCTGCCGAGAAGCTCAAGGAAGTGCAGAAGCTGGCCGAACAGGGCCTGCCGTATGCGCTGGAGATCTTCAAATCCATCGGCGTGTATCTCGCCCATACGCTTTTCCTGTACGCACGGTTCTATGACATCCGGAACCTGATCGTGCTGGGCCGCGTGGCCTCCGGCGTGGGTGGAGAGCGGATCGTCTCTGAGTGCCAGCGGGTGCTGAAAGAAGAATACCCGGCGCTGGCACAGAAGCTCCGCGTCATGCTGCCGGATGAAAACTTCCGCCGCGTCGGCCAGTCCATGGCCGCGGCCAGTCTGCCGGAGGTATGAGGATGCTGTTCAAAAACGCGAATCTCTTTGTAGATGGACAGTTTCAGCACGGCTCGTTCCGTGTGGAAAACGGAAAATTTACGGAAATTCTGAACGCTGTGCCCACAGAGGACGGCGTTGATCTGGAAAATCAGTATGTCATTCCCGGCCTCATCGACGTGCATAACCACGGCAATTCCGGCGCGGATTTTTCCGACGGCGATTACGACGGCCTTGTCAAAATGGCACGCTATCTTGCCCAAAACGGCGTGACCGGCTTCGCGCCCGCGTCCATGACGCTGCCGTATGACGTGCTGGAGACGGCGTTTCGGACCGCTGTCCGGCTCAGAAACGAGCAGCCGACGGGCTGCGCCCGCCTGCTTGGCATCCAGATGGAGGGTCCGTTCTTCTCCGAAAAGAAAAAGGGCGCGCAGAACGGCGCGTATCTGAAAAATCCGGATTTCGGCGCGTTTAAACGGCTTTATGACGTGTCCGAGGGCCTCATCCGCATTGCGGACGTGGCTGCGGAGCTGCCCGGCGCGGTGGAATTCACGAAGCTTGCAAGTAAGCTCTGCACGGTCTCCATCGCGCACACCGACTGCACGTATGAAGAGGCTTCCGCCGTCTTTGACGCAGGCGCGAGCCATCTGACGCACCTGTACAACGCCATGCCCGGCATCCACCACCGCAAGCCCGGCCCCATCGGCGCGGGCAGCGAACGCGAAGCTGTGGTTGCCGAGCTGATCTGCGACGGCCAGCACGTCCACCCCAGCGCCGTGCGCATGGCCTTCAGGCTCTTCCCGGGCAGGATTTGCCTCATTTCCGACGCGCTGCGCTGCTGCGGTATGCCGGATGGGCAGTATACGCTCGGCGGACAGGATGTGTTCCTGAAAAACAGCGTCGCACGTCTTGCCGACGGCACAATTGCAGGCTCGGCCACGAATCTGTACGACTGTATGCGCAAGGCTGTGGAATTCGGCATCCCGAAGGAGCAGGCCATCCTCTCCGCAACGCTCGTCCCCGCAAGGGAGCTTGGCCGCGAGGCCGAGACCGGCTCGATCACGCCCGGCAAGCTGGCCGACTTCGTCGTCTGTGACGAAGCGCTGAACCGGAAAGCCGTCTATCTCTCCGGCGTCCTGCTGGAACCGTAAATACAATGACCCCCGGACGTACCGTGTCAGGTATGTCCGGGGGTCGTTTCGTGATTTTACTGCTTCTTTCCGGCCCAGAGCTCGCTGAGGATCGTAGAGCCGAGAACCAAGACGGCTCCGGCCAGACCGGCAGGGGAGAGCGGCTCGTGCAGAACGAGGGCCGAGAGGATCAGGGCCGTGATAGGGTCGAGATAGCTCATGAGCGCGACGGTTTGCGTCGGCAGGCGCACCATGGCCCCGAAATACATCGCATAGGGGATCGCCGTATGCGTCAGCGACACCAGAAGCATCAGTCCGGCGGACAGCGCCGTCAGATGCAGACCGGAGAAGCCGCCCGTCAGCGCCAGATACGGTGCCATGACCAGCCCCGCCGCGCCAAGCTGCACGATGGTCTTGTCGTATGCGTCCAGCGAGGTGAGCGCCTTGCGGTTCACGGCGGGGAGGGGG
>HF990654.1:0-17082 GCA_000432135.1 Firmicutes bacterium CAG:124 | reverse complement strand
GGCATATAGGACCGCCGAGCCGACGGCAAGCGCAATGCCCGTCAGCGTTCCGTCCGGCAGCGTGCCGCCGTCCAGCACGCCCGAGACGAGCACCATGCCGCACGCAGCCAGCCCCACACAGACGAGCTGCCGCCACGTGAGCCGCTCGTGGAAGACGAACGGCGAGGCCAGGATCAGCATGACCGGGGCCGTGTAATAGCAGAGCGTCGCGACGGCGATGCTGGTGTAGCGGTACGCCTCAAACAGCAGCATCCAGTTAAAGCCGATCATGCCGCCGGAAATGAGCAGCGGCAGAAGAGACTTCCAGATGGCAGCCAGGCCCGGCTTTTTCCCGCCCAGCCGCTGCAAAAGCAGCAGCAGAACGCAGCCCAGCAGCCCGCGGAAGCAGGCGATCACGCCGCTCGGCAGGTCGATGAACCGGCGCAGCAGGCCGATGGTGCCGAAAATGAGCATACTTGCTGCGAACGGCAGGCGGGCCGAGTGCTCTGTTTTTTCTTTTCTCATAGGTTACTTCCTGAAAAATGCAAGATTCAGATCGACGTCGCCCTCAATGCCGTCGACCGTGCCGGAGGCAGAATACTGCCAGAGGTCAAAGTGATAGGCAAACGACGGCGTATCGTTGTATTCAGCCAGCCAGAACGTGTACGTCTGCAGGCTCGGCAGATGCAGCTCCTCATAGCCGAGCTGCTGATTGAAGTAAAGCCCGGCCTGATAGCCCGCGTTCCGGATCTCGGTGCAGAACGTATCGGTCACGATGGTCAGCGACGCCAGATCCATGGTGTCGCTGCGCGCCTCCGAGCCGATCTTTTCCCAGTCGAAGAAGACGGGGAAGGCGAGCAGGTACCCGGAGATCTTGTCCAGCACGAACCGGGCCTCCTCCCGCGCCTCCTGCTCGTCGATGGCCTGCGAGAAGAAATACACGCCCACGTCAAGCCCGGCGTCAATGGCACCCTCCAGATTCTGCTCGAAATACGCGTCCTCCTGAATGGCTCCCTCCGTATACCCGCGGTAGCCGACGCGGAGAATGGCAAACTGCACGCCGCTTTTCGCGACGCGCTGCCAGTCGATCTCCTGCTGGTGCGCGGAGACGTCGATGCCGACCTGGCTGGTTATGGTGTCGCTTTCATAGCGCAGGAAGCCGCCGTCCATATAAAAGCAGGACGGATCATATGTATTTTCCGGAATTTCCTCCGTCTTGTCCACGGCGCTCGGCTCGATCGGCGTGAGCTGCTCGTGATCCTTCGCACTGACGGTCGCGTTCGTGCCGTAGTGGAGCAATCGGCCCAGCAGGGCCGTCAGCCCCCAGATCACAAGCGCTGCCAGCAGCACAAAAATCACGATCATCAGCGCCCGGGAGCGCCGCGCACGTTTGCTTGTTTGACGCATGAACTGATCCTCTGTAAGTAAATGATGTAGAATTATAGCATATTCTGCGGCAAAAGCCAAGCGGCTTGTCTTTTTTCGAAGGATATGTTATAATATATAAATTACACGACCCAAAGGAGGCGAACGCGTGGATAACATGGAACGCAGGCAGAACGAGGAGCTGCTGGAGGCGCGCAGGCTGCGCCGGCAGGAGCAGAAGCGCAGGCTTCTGATGCGCCAGCGGGTGCTGGTCATTGTTTTGCTTGTGATCGTGATTTTGTCTCTGATCCTCATTCTGCGCGGCTGCCGCAACCGGCGCGAGCACCCGGAGCTTTACGTCAAAAAGGACAATGCGCTGGAGCTGCAGACGGAGCCGGACGCGACCGTCAACATTGCCGCTGTCGGCGATATCATGATCACCGACGATCTGCTTGCCGACGCCAGGCAGCCGGACGGCAGCTATCAGTTTGCCGAAAGCTTTGCCGCCGTGTCCGGCTATACGCTCTCGGCGGATCTCGCCATCGGCAATCTGGAATGCAATTTCTGCGGTGAGCCGTATGCCGGAAAGCCGGATTACCGCGCGCCGGATTCACTTGCCATGACGCTGTCGACCATCGGCTTTGATCTTTTGCAGACGGCCAACACCTGCTCCATCCAGAACGGCCTGTCCGGTTTGCAGAGCACCATCGACGCGCTTACAAACGTGGGCATCGACCATGCGGGCACCTACGCAAGCGAGGCCGAGCGCTCCAATAACGGCGGCGTCGTGCTCAAGACCGTCAGCGGCATGAAGATCGCGATCATCGCCTATACGAAGGGCCTCGGCGGCCTGCAGCTGCCGGAGGGCGCAGAGTACGCGGTGAATCTCCTGTACAAGGATTACAGCACGGACTATGAAAAGCTCGACATGAGCGCCCTTCTGGACTCGGTAGACGC
This sequence comes from Firmicutes bacterium CAG:124, assembly GCA_000432135.1. Classification (GTDB taxonomy): domain Bacteria; phylum Bacillota; class Clostridia; order Oscillospirales; family Oscillospiraceae; genus CAG-170. The sequence continues at coordinate 14,781 of HF990654.1, read as the reverse complement.
GGCGAAGGCGCTGAAGCCCGACATCATCCTCGTCATGCTCCATTGGGGCAGTGAGGCGACACTGGAGCCTACCAGAACGCAGGAGTCCATCGCAAAGCAGCTGTTCGAGCGCGGCGCGGACGCGGTCATCGGCACGCACAGCCATCTGGTCGGCAGAATGGAGACGATGGACATCACGACGGATGACGGAAAGGAAAAGACCTGCTTTGTGGCCTACAGCCTCGGCAACTTCTTTTCCAGCCAGAGCAGCAGCTATGCCAGCGGCTGCGAGGAATCGGTCATTCTGAACCTGCAATTCACCAAAAACGGCGAGACGGGTGAAACGGCGCTGACAAATGTGAGCTATACGCCCCTGTACCTGCTCGACAGCGGCAAGGACGCCGACGGCAGCCGCTACGAGATCCTCCCCATCCGCACGGCCATCGCCTCCGGCCTGTTCCCGAAGGAAACAGAACGCCTGACAAACGCCATCAGCCGCCTGCGCACAAGGACCGAGTCGGACTTTGATTCCGGTAAATAAGGCGAAGCGCCCGCTGCCATCCGGCAGCGGGCGCTTTGAAATATTGAAGCTTAGTGACCGGCGTTCATCTGCGCAGCGACTTCGGCAGCGAAGTCTTCCTGCTTCTTCTCGATGCCCTCGCCCTTTTCGAAGCGAACGGCGTCGACGAACGTGACCTTGCCGCCCAGAGCCTTGGCTGCGGAGGCCATGTACTGCTCAACAGACATGGAGCCGTCCTTGACGAAGGCCTGCTGCAGCAGGCAGTTCTCCTCGTAGAACTTGTTCAGCTTGCCGGCAGCGATCTTTTCCTTGACCTGCTGGGGCTTGGTGGCCATCTTCGGGTCGTTGTCCATCTGCGCGACGAGAACCTTCTTCTCCTCGGCGATGACGTCCTCGGTGACGAGGCTCTTGTCCCAGAAGCGGGGATTCAGCGCAGCGATCTGCATGGCGACGTCCTTGCCGATGGTGGTGGCGTCGATGCCGCCCTCAACCGCGAGGTTGACCAGAACGCCGATCTTGCCGCCGGCATGGACATAGGACACGGTGGTGTTCTTGTCGAAGCGGGCGAAACGGCGGATCTGCAGGTTTTCGCCGATGGACATGACCTTCTCGGGCAGGACCTCGGAGACCTTCAGCTCGGTGCCGGGGTAGGTGCAGTCCTTGATGGCCTCGACGTCAGCGGGGTTGTTCTCCAGAACAACCTGGCAGATATCCTTGACAAACTGAACGAACGGAGCGGACTTCGCGCAGAAGTCAGTCTCGCAGTTGACCTCGACCATGGCGCCGACGCCGCACTTTTCGCAGACAGTCGCGTAAGCCATGCCCTCAGCCGCGATGCGGCCGGCCTTCTTGGCGGCCTTGGCCAGACCCTTTTCGCGCAGCCATTCAACAGCCTTGTCCATATCGCCGTCGGTCTCGGACAGTGCCTTCTTGCAGTCCATCATGCCGACATTGGTCATTTCACGCAGTTTTTTCACATCAGCAGCAGTAAATGCCATTGTAAATTCCTCCTGTTTTTATCTTTTGAAAAGCGCCCGTCGTGCGGCGGGCGCTATAAATAGTACGGATTATTCAGCGGCGGGAGCTTCCTCAGCTGCGGGAGCCTCGGTGTTCTCTTCACCCTGACGGCCCTCGGTCACGGCGTTGGCCATGGTGGCGGCAATCAGGCGGATGGCGCGGATAGCGTCATCGTTGCCGGGGATGACATAGTCGACCTCGTCCGGGTCGCAGTTGGTGTCGACGATGGCGACGATGGGAATGTGCAGCTTGCGGGCCTCGGCGATGGCGTTGCGCTCCTTGCGCGGGTCAACGATGAACAGCGCGCCGGGCAGCTTCTTCATTTCCTTGACGCCGCCGAGATACTTCTCAAGCTTGGCGATCTCGCCCTGATGCTTGATGACTTCCTTCTTGGGAAGCATTGCGAACGTGCCGTCGGCTTCCATCTTCTTCAGCTGGGCCAGACGGTCGATACGGGTGCGCATGGTGCGGAAGTTCGTCAGCATGCCGCCGAGCCAGCGGGCGTTGACGTAGTACTGGCCGACACGCTCAGCCTCTTCCTTGATGGCGTCCTGCGCCTGCTTCTTGGTGCCGACGAACAGGATGGACTGGCCGTTTGCTGCCAGATCACGGACAAAGTTATAGGCCTCTTCCAGCTTCTTGACCGTCTTCTGCAGGTCAATGATGTAGATGCCGTTGCGCTCCGTGTAGATATACGGGGCCATTTTCGGGTTCCAGCGACGGGTCTGATGACCGAAGTGGACGCCAGCTTCGAGAAGCTGCTTCATGGATACGACTGCCATTGTGTGTTCTCCTTTTGTTTTTGACCTCCACAGGGCTGACCGCTTCCATCCCGAAGGACACGAGAAAGCGCCACCGCCCGGTGTGTGGTGTAGTATTGTCGCCGTTTTCGCACAGCGCCTTGACATTATAGCGGAAAAGCGCTCCAAATGCAAGTGTTTTTTCGCGAAACCCCCTGCATTTTTTGCGCTTTCCGCCGATGTCAGAACAGGCTCCGCTTCTTGCGCGGCGTGCGCCACTCGGAAAGCGGCCCGTCGACCAGAATCAGGTCGTCTCCGATGCGCTTGATGCACAGCCACGGGATCACATAGTCGTCCTCCCGGCCGAACAGCCCCAGAAACCGGCACGGCCCCGGCACGATCAGCGCCGTCACGCGCCCACAGCAGATATCGACCACCAGATCGTTCACATACCCCAGCCGCGCCCCCTCGCACACATGGATCACTTCCTTGTCCCGCAGCTCCTGGAACCGGTTCGTCATCGCACAAGCCCCCTTTGCAGGAAGTATATGCGGCGGGTATCCCCGTTATGACGGGAGGATCGCCTTGCGGATGGAGCGGATGGCGCTTTTTTCAAGACGGGACACCTGTGCCTGCGAGATGCCGATCTGCCCCGCGACCTCCATCTGCGTCCGCCCTGCCTCGAAGCGCAGGGCCAGAATGCGCTTTTCGCGCTCCGACAGATGGGAGATGGCCTCGCGCAGCGTGATGGATTCGATCCACTGCTCGTCGGTATTTTTCCGGTCGCGCACCTGGTCCATGACCGTCAGCGCGTCGCCGCCCTCGGAATAGACCGGCTCGTAGAGCGAGACGGGCGCGGTGATGGCGTCGAGCGCGGCGGTGATCTGCGCGGGCGGCAGATCGAGCGCCTGCGCGATCTCGTCGATGGACGGCTCGCGGCCGTTCTGGTCGGTCAGCTGCTGTCTGCACTGCAGAACGCGATAGGCCGTGTCGCGCAGCGACCGGCTGACGCGGATGGGGCTGTAGTCGCGCAGATACCGCCGCAGCTCCCCGGCAATCATCGGCACACCGTAGGTCGAAAAGCGGACGTTTTTCGTGGTGTCAAAGTTGGCGATGGCCTTCAAAAGTCCGATGCAGCCGACCTGAAACAGATCGTCCGGATTTTCGCCCCGGCTCAGAAACCGCTGCACCACAGACAGGACCAGCTTGAGATTTCCCTCCACCAGACGGCTGCGCGCGTCCATATCCCCCTGCTGCGAGCGCTCGATCAGCCGCATCATCTCCGCGTTCGAGAGCGTCTGCAGCTTCGATGTGTTGACGCCGCAGATCTCGACCTTTCCCTGCATATCTGCTACCTCCATCTTCTGTTTCTGGATATATCGTCAGTATTTCCCGGCTTTCCCATTTGATACGGAAAACTTCCGGGCAGATTCCGAACTTTTTCGCGGATTTTGTCCGTGCGCAGTTGACGATAATCCCTTCCGTCCCGTCGACGTAAAAAGCGAAGGCCTGTTATTGGGAACCGAAATTGGTCAGGAAAAGTTCACAAAATACGGGTGTTGACAACTCTGTTGACAGTGTGAAAAACTTTTGAACACCAATCACTTTTCCACATTTCCACATCGTTATCAACACCCGCCTGTTTGCAGCGATTTGTTCCGGTGGGGACATAATACAGTTTACATAACGATAATTCGACCTTTTATGACAAAAAAGCCGGAATTTCACCCAGCGACAATCCCCGGTGCAGCGCTAAATCGCAGCTGTAGCCGACGAGCCTGCCCATCTCGCGCACCCGTGTGTCCACATCCTGCATCGTGACCAGCACGCCCCGCGGCACGTCCAGCTCCAGCTCCGCCTGCCGGAACAGGGAGATCGCGTCCACGACCGTCGGCACGCCCACGGCGATGACCGGCACGCCCAGCGTCCGCCGGGAAAATTCCTGTCGGCTGTTGCCTACGCCGGAGCCCGGCACGATGCCGCTGTCCGAAAGCTGGACAGTGCGGAACAGCCGCCCCGGCTCTGCCGCTGCCAGCGCGTCGATCACGATCACAACGTCCGGCTGCGCGGTCTGCATGGCGCATTTGACAAGCTCCAGGCTTTCAATGCCCGTCTGGCCCAGTACGCCCGGCTGACAGGCCGCGACGCGCATGAGGCCCGGCAGCGCTTCATCCGGGCCCGTCTGCAGATGGCGCGTGACGATCAGATTCTTCACGGCCTCCGGGCCGATGGCGTCGGGCGTGATGTCCCGGTTGCCCAGCCCGACGACGAGCGCCTGCCTGCACGGCCCCAGCAGCTCGCGCAGCGCCCGGCTCACGGTGCGCACGGCATTTGAAAAGCTCCCCGGCTCCCGGCGCGAGAGCGCTTCAAGCTCCGCTGTGATATACGTGCCGCGCGGCTTGCCGAGCGCCTGCTCGCCCTCGGCGCTTGTGATTTTCACGACTGTCATGCGTACACCGTGCCGCTCCTGTTCGCGCGCGGCGACGCCGGAAAGCTGCGTCTGTTCCTGCGCGGAGCGCTCATACAGCGCCTTGGCCTCCATCGCCAGATCCGTTCTTGGCTGCATAGACTCACCTCCCGGCTAGTTTTTCCGGAAAGTCGGGGAATATGTGAAAAATTTTTTTGAAAAAATCCGAAAAAAAGATTGATTTTATCGGACCATGCCGCTATAATGTATTTCTGCATGAAACGGTATCTGTTTCTATATTCACGCTATTGGAGGAGGTGTAGTTATGCCCAACATTAAGTCTGCAAAGAAGAGAGTTCTGATTGCCAAGGTCAACAACGAGCGCAACAAGGCTGACAAGTCCGCCCTGAAGACCACCCTGAAGAAGTTTGAAGCTGCCGTCACGGAAGGCAATCGTGAGCAGGCCGATAGCGCTTACCAGGCTGCGGTTCAGTCCATCGACAAGGCTGCCGGCAAGGGTATTCTTCATAAGAATGCTGCCGCCCGCAAGAAGAGCCAGATCACACTGAAGATGAACAAGCTGGCCTGATGCCGAATGCTGCGAAATAAATGCCCCTCGGGAGTTTCTCTTCGGGGGGATTTTTCGCGCACTTTTTTAGGGAATGCCTTGCGGAAACACGCGGGAATACTATATAATATACCGGTGCGGGAGTTTCTGTAGGGTCCGATGCCCACATCGGACCGCGCAGGATGCACTGTTTTTACGGTAATCTTCGGCGAATTCGCAACATTTTTTAGGCCGACAGAGTCCTCGCCCCCTACGACGCATATTCGGGCGCTGCATCATGTAGGGGCGGACGACTCTGTCCGCCCGCAGGATGCGCCGGTTTTTTACGGAACTCTTCGGCGAATTTGCGACTGCCCAGCGGGCCGATGTGGGCATCGGCCCCTACAGGATCTGCAGCAATATGTCGGTAAGGAGCGCGAACCCATGGACTTATTTTCCCCCGTGACCGATCTGCGCGGCGTAGGGCCGGCGCGGGCGGCGGCTTTGCAGAGGCTTGGGATTTTCACGCTCTATGATCTGCTGGCCTATTTTCCGCGCGATTATGAGGACCGGACGAATCCGGTCGAGATCGCGCAGCTGCAGCCGGGGGTCCCGGCGTGCTTTGAAGCGCTGGTCGTCTCGCAGCCGGTCCTGCGGCGCATCGGAAAGGGCCGCGATGTGACGAAACTCACTGTCGCAGACGAGACAGGCAAGCTGACGCTGCACTATTTTAACCAGCCCTACATCAAGACCCAGCTGCATTACGGCGAGCGCTATTATTTCTACGGCGCGCTGCTGGAGCGCGGGATGCAGATGGCGAATCCTGCCTTTGAGGAGGCGGGCAGGCCCGGCACCGTTACGAACCGGCTGCTGCCTGTGTACCCGCTGACGGCGGGGCTGTCCAACCGGACGCTCTGCGCCTGCATCCGGCAGGCGTTTTCGGCGGCGGGCGCGCTGCCGGAGCTTCTGCCGGAGACGGTGCGGGAGCAGTACGGCCTGTGCGGCGTGACGGAGGCGTATACGTCTGTCCATGCGCCGGAGAGCTGGGACGCGCTGCAGCGGGCGCGGAAGCGGCTCGTCTTTGAGGAATTTTTCATTTTCTCGGCGGGTCTGGCCGTCCTGCGCGCGTCGAGAACGGAGCTGCATACCATCCCGTATGACACCGCCTGCATGGACGCGTTTTTCCGCGCGCTGCCCTTCCGGCTGACGGGTGCGCAGAGCGGCGCAATTGACCAGATCCTGCGCGATCTGTCCTCCGGCCATGTGATGAACCGGCTCGTGCAGGGCGATGTCGGCAGCGGCAAGACGATGGTCGCGGCGGCGGCCTGCTTCTGCGCGGTCAAAAACGGGAAGCAGGCGGCGTTCATGGCGCCGACGGAAATTCTGGCCGAGCAGCATGAAAAGACGCTGTCCGCGCTGCTGGGGCCGCTTGGCGTCCATGTCCTGCTGCTGACAGGCGCAAAGACCCCGGCGCAGAAGCGTGCTGCGCGGGAGAAAATCGCCTCCGGCGAGGCGCAGCTGATCGTCGGCACGCACGCGCTCATCAGTACCGGCGTGGAGTTCCACGCGCTCGGCCTCGTTGTGGCCGACGAGCAGCACCGCTTCGGCGTCGCGCAGCGCACGAGACTCACGGAAAAGGGTGATGCGCCGCATCTGCTCGTCATGTCCGCCACGCCCATCCCGCGCACGCTGGCCCTCATCGCCTACGGCGATCTGGACGTGTCCGTGATCGCCGAGCTGCCGCCGGGCAGGCGGCCGGTCGAGACATTTCTGGTCAGCGAGGCTCTGCGTGAGCGCCTGAACGGCTTTATCCGGAAGCAGTGCGCCGGGGGCCATCAGGTCTATGTCGTCTGCCCGGCTGTGGAGGACGGCGAGGAGAACGCCATGAAATCCGCCGAGGGCTGGGCGCAGACGCTGCGGGACGAGACGTTCCCGGAGCTTCGCGTCGGATTGGTGCACGGACGGATGAAAAGCGCGGAAAAGGACGCGGCGCTGAGCGCGTTCCGCGCGGGAGACTACGATATTCTCGTCGCCACAACGGTCGTGGAGGTCGGCGTGGATGTGCCGAACGCGACGCTGATGGTCATTGAGAATGCCGAGCGCTTCGGCCTCAGTCAGCTGCATCAGCTGCGCGGACGCGTCGGGCGCGGCAGCGCGCAGTCCTACTGCGTGCTGGTCAGCGGGACGAAAAACGAGGAGACAAAAAAGCGCTTGCAGGCGCTCTGCAAGACGACGGACGGCTTTAAGATCGCCGAGCAGGATCTGGCCCTGCGCGGGCCGGGCGATTTCTTCGGCAGCCGCCAGCACGGGCTTCCGCTCTTAAAGGTCGCAAGCCTGCAGATGGATCTGGAAACGCTGCGCGACGCCCAGCAGGCCGCAGCTGCCGTCATTCAGACTGCGGACAGCCTGAACGCCCCGGAGCTTGCCCCACTCAAGGCAAGAGTCGAGGCTCTGTTCACCCGTCAGGAGGTCAGTCTGAACTGAGCGGTTCCTGGCAAAAAAGAAAACGGCGGCTTGAATGTAAAACAGTTCAAGACCGCCGTTTTGCGCTGCGGGGCGAAAAAGGGGAACGCATACGCCGCGTGAGCCGCTGTTATTTGAGAAGCTGCTTCAGATCTGCCTCCGGCGTGGTGATGGACGCAATACCGAAGTTGTCTACAAGATAGTTCAGTACGTTGGGCGAAAGGAACGCCGGGAGCGTGGGGCCGAGACGAATGTTCCGGATGCCCAGATGCAGCAGCGTCAGCAGGATGCAGACCGCCTTCTGCTCATACCACGAAAGCACCATGGAAAGCGGCAGCTCGTTCACGCCGCAGCCGAACGCGTTCGCAAGCGCAAGCGCGATCTGAATGGCACTGTAGGCGTCGTTGCACTGGCCGACGTCCATCAGGCGCGGCAGTCCGCCGATCGTGCCGAGATCGAGGTCGTTGAAGCGGTACTTGCCGCAGGCAAGCGTCAGAACGACGGTGTCGGCAGGCGTCTGCTTGACAAATTCCGTATAGTAGTTACGGCCGGGGCGTGCTCCGTCGCAGCCTGCGACAAGGAAGAAATGCCGGATGGCCCCGGACTTGACGGCCTCGATGACCGTGTCAGCCGCACTGAGCACCGCGCCGCGTGCAAAGCCAGTCATGACCGTGCTGCCGCCGTTGATGCCGGTGAAGGGCCTGTCCACGGCGTAGCCGCCCAGCTCCAGCGCCTTTTCAATGACAGGCGTGAAGTCCTTTTCTTCGCCGATGTGGACGAGTTCCGGGTAAGATACGACTGACGTGGTAAATACGCGGTCCGCGTAGCTGGCCTTCGGCGGCATCAGACAGTTGGTGGTGAAGAGCACCGGCGCAGGAAGCGCCGCGAATTCCTTCTGCTGGTTCTGCCATGCCGTGCCGAAATTGCCCTTGAGGTGGGCATACTTTTTAAGTGCCGGATAGCCGTGCGCGGGGAGCATTTCACCGTGGGTGTAGATGTTGACGCCCCTGCCCTCGGTCTGCTCCAGCAGCAGCTTCAGATCGTGCAGATCGTGGCCGGAGATGACGATGAACGGACCTTTTTCCACGGTCAGCGGAACCGTGACCGGCGTGGGCGTGCCGTAGCTTTCGGTGTTGGCCCTGTCCAGAAGCGCCATGCACCGGAGGGTCTTCTCGCCGACCTCCATCACAATGGGCAGCAGCTGCTCCATGTCCCAATCCTCGCCCACGGCAAAGAGCGCCTTGGCAAAGAACCGGTTTACCGTCTCATCGGCATAGCCCAGCACCATGGCGTGGTGCGCATACGCGGCCATGCCGCGCACGCCGAAGAGAATGAGCGATTTGAGACTGCGGATATCCTCCTGCGCGTCCCAGAGCTGCGCCATGTCATAATCGCCGGTTCGTCCGCACGCGGCAGCGCAGGCCGCGCAGCCCGGCACGAGCCGCGATTTTTCCGCGTGCACGCGGCTGATCATCGCGCGGATGGTCTCATCGTGAAAGCTCACGTTCGTAACGGTCGTGAACAGACCCTCGATGAGAAGCTGCCATGTGCCTGCATTCACGCCGGGCGCATGGTCCGTCGCGCGGGCAAGGCCAATGAGCGCGCCCGTCAGCTCGTCCTGCAGCTTCGCCGTACCGGCGCTCTTGCCGCACGCGCCCGCCTTTCCTGTGCAGCCGGTGCAGCCCGCCGTCTGTTCGCACTGAAAACAAAACATCGCGTGTTCCATTTTGAGATCCTCACTTTCATGATTCGGGTTCTTGCGTTTGTGGCTATATTATAATAGAATAAAATCAACAGGTCGGTTGAATTTTCAACGAAAGAGGAAAATATGCAGGAATTTTTATCCGTGATCCGGTCTTCCACGCTCTTCTCCGGTATTTCCGAACAGGAGCTTACGGCCATGCTCGCCTGTCTTGGCACGAAAGCATCGCGTTTCCCGAAGGATGCGCTGCTGCTGCGTGCCGGCGATACGGCGGAATCGATCGGTCTGGTGCTGTCCGGGAGCGTTCTGGTCGAGCAGGAGGACGTCTGGGGCAACCGCAATATTCTGTCCAAGGCAGGGCCGGGACAGACCTTCGCCGCCGCCTATGCCTGCGCACCCGGTTCGGTGCTGAAGGTGAGCGTCGCGGCGGAAACACCCGCGACTGTGCTGTTTCTGAACGTCAAACGCGTGCTGACCATGTGCCCGTCCGCCTGCGCCCGGCACAGCCGCATCATCCGCAATCTTCTCGGCGAGCTTGCCGAAAAGAACCTGCGGTTCGGTGAAAAGCTCACACACATGGGCCAGCGCACCACGCGCGCAAAGATCATGTCCTACCTTTCCGCAGAGGCGCAGCGGCTTGGGACCTGCGAATTTGACATTCCGTTTTCAAGACAGCAGCTTGCGGATTATCTTGGCGTCGAGCGCAGCGGCCTGTCGCTGGAGCTTGGACGGATGAAAAAGGACGGCGTCCTCGAGTATCGCAAGAGCCACTTCCTCCTGCGGATATGACGGAGAAGCGCGGACTTATGGAGCCGGAGAAAAAATAATTGCAGCACTTCTTGCTTTTTTGACTGGACCGTCGTATTATTTTCAGTAAGAAATGGCCTGACACCCGGAGTGTCCATGGATGAGTTTGAAAGGAAAAGAGGCACTGCATATGTATCAGATCGGCATTGACATCGGCGGAACCAACGTCAAGATCGGCCTGCTGGACGAGGCGCTGGAGCTGACCGCCGAGACGTCTGTCCCGTTCCCGCACACGACGGCGGCGGATCTGGCGAAAAAGATCCGCGCGGCAGTCCTTGCGCTGCTGGAAGAGAAGAACGCGGCGCTTTGCGACGTCGGCTCGCTCGGCGCGGTCGTCCCCGGCAGCATCGACGCGAGCGGCGAGACGGTTCTTGACGCGCACAATCTGGATTTCCACAATGTACCCCTGCGGAAGCTGCTGCAGGAGCAGTTCCCCGGCATTCCCGTCTATATTGCGAACGACGCAAACGGCGCGGCGCTGGCCGAGCTTTATAAGGGCGCGTTCACCGGCTGCAAAACGGGCGTTCTGCTGACGCTCGGCACGGGGCTTGGCGGCGGCATCATTCTGAACGGCAAAATGTTCAACGGCGGCATGAACCACGGCGTTGAGCTGGGCCACGCGTATCTGGTCGACGGCGGCGAGCCGTGTACCTGCGGCAATCACGGCTGCATGGAGGCCTACTGCGCCGCGTCCGCGCTCACGCGGGAGGGCCGCCGAGCCATGCAGGCCCATCCGGAGAGTATGCTGGCCGAGAAGACCGGCAGCGACCCGGCGAAGATCACGCCCAAGCTCGTCACCGACTGCGCCAAGGCAGGCGACCCCGCCCCGCCCCCGCCGGCGCAAGGGCGGGCGCCCCCCCCCCCCCCGCCGTTTTCGACGACTATATCGAGCACCTGAGCTCCGCCTGCGCGTCGATCTATAATATTCTCGACCCGGAGGTACTTGCCCTCGGCGGGGGCCTCAGCGCGGCAGGCCCGTTCCTGTTTGACCCCCTGCAGGACAAGGTCAGCAAAAAGTGCTTTTATTCCACGCGCGGCAAGCTCGTCCCCGCCGTGCTCGGCAACGAGGCCGGAATGATCGGCGCGGCGCTTCTCGCGCGCGACGCGGAAGCTTAACGCCGCGCATCGGTTTTTGTTATTTTCTCATCATAAAAGGAGCGATCAATATGGTAAGCATCAATTTTGAAGGCGCAAAGCAGTTTTATGCCAAGCAGCCGGACAAGACCGCGGCGCAGGCCGCGTTTGACACGCTGGTAAACGGCACCGGCGCAGGCAATGACTTCATCGGCTGGGTCGACCTGCCGGTAAATTACGACAGGGAAGAGTTCGCCCGCATTCAGGCTGCGGCAAAGAAGATCCAGTCTGACTCCAAGGCGCTTGTCGTCATTGGCATCGGCGGCAGCTATCTCGGCGCGCGCGCCGTGGTCGAGCTTCTGAAAAGCCCGAACTACAACGCTCTGCCCAAGAACACCCCGGACATTTATTTCGCCGGCAACGGCATTTCCTCCGACGCTGTGACGGAGATCCTCGCCATGATCGGCGACCGCGATTTTTCCGTGAACGTCATTTCCAAATCCGGCACGACGACCGAGCCTGCCATCGCGTTCCGCATTTTTAAGGCTGCGCTCGAGAAGAAATACGGCGTGGAGGGTGCAAAGAGCCGCATTTATGCCACGACAGACAAGGCGCGCGGCGCGCTGAAAACGCTTGCGTCCCGTGAGGGCTATGAAAGCTTTGTTGTGCCCGATAATGTCGGCGGCCGCTATTCCGTTCTGACGGCTGTGGGCCTGCTGCCCATCGCCTGCTGCGGCATCGACATTGAAGCGCTCATGCACGGTGCACAGGCCGAGCGTGAGGATACGCTGAAGCGCGGTGTGGAAAGCGCCGCCGTGCAGTACGCCATGAGCCGTCAGGCTCTGTACGCGGACGGCAAAAACATTGAAATCCTGGCGGCCTACGAGCCTGCGTTCCGCTTCATGGCCGAATGGTGGAAGCAGCTCTACGGCGAGTCTGAGGGCAAGGACGGCAAGGGTATTTTCCCGGCCTCCGTTGATCTGACCCCCGATTTGCACTCCATGGGCCAGTATATCCAGGATGGCATCCGCATGCTGCAGGAAACGGTTGTCTTCTTCGACAACTCCAGGACATCTGTTACTGTTCCGTCCGACGAGGAAAATCTGGACGGCCTGAACTATCTGGCGGGCCGCGAGATGAGCTATATCAATGAAAAGGCCATGCAGGCGACCAAGGCCGCGCACATTTCCGGCGGCGTGCCCGTCACCGAGATCCGCCTGCCGGAGATCGGCGAGGAAGCGCTGGGTGCGCTCATCTACTTCTTCGAGTTTGCCTGCGGCGTGTCCGGCTACATGGAGGGCGTCAACCCCTTCAACCAGCCCGGCGTTGAGGCCTATAAGAAGAATATGTTCCACCTGCTCGGCAAGCCCGGCTATTAAGAAACCCAAAACGCCGGAGGATTTCCCTCCGGCGTTTTTTCTATATTAGAGAGGGGGTATTTCCATGCAGCTTCCGGATTCGCTTGCCGGGCGGCTGCTCGGGTGGTACGCGGCGGGACACCGCGCGCTGCCGTGGCGGGAGGACCATGAGCCGTATCACGTCTGGCTGTCGGAGATCATGCTCCAGCAGACGCGCGTGGAGGCCGTAAAGGGCTATTACGCGCGCTTTTTATCGGAGCTGCCCGATATCGCCGCGCTTGCAGCCTGCGAAGAAAACCGCCTGACGAAGCTTTGGGAGGGCCTGGGCTATTATTCCCGCGTGCGCAATCTGCAGAAGGCCGCCCGCGTCATTATGACGCAGCACGGCGGCGAGTTCCCGCGGGACTACGCTGCCATCCGGGCGCTGCCCGGCGTGGGGGATTATACGGCGGGCGCGGTCGCGTCCATCTGCTTTGACGCGCCGGAGCCTGCGGTCGACGGGAACGTGCTGCGCGTGCTCTCCCGCGTAACGCAGGACGAAGCACCGGTCACGCGGCCCGCCGTCAAAAAGGCGTATGAAGCCGCGCTGCGGCCGGCTTATGAGAAAAATCCGGGAAAAAGAAGTGAGCTGACGCAATCGCTCATGGAGCTTGGGGCCTGCGTGTGCGTCCCGAACGGCGCGCCGAAGTGCGCTGCCTGTCCGCTGCGGGAGATCTGCTGCGCCGGAGAAAGCGGCGCATGGTCGCGTCTTCCCGTTAAGGAGGCAAAAAAACCCCGCCGCGTTGAGGAGAAGACGGTGTTCTTTCTCCAATGCGGCGGGCAGTATGCCGTGCGCAGGCGGCTGGAGACGGGGCTGCTTGCCGGACTCTGGGAGCTTCCGAATGTGGAAGGAACGCTGAGCGCGCAGCAGGCGCTTGCGCTGCTCGACAGCTGGGGCCTCGTCCCGGAGGAGCTGACGCGCACGCGCGAACGGACGCACATCTTTACGCACGTCGAGTGGCATATGCGCTGCTATGACATCCGCGTCTCGGCCCCGGTCGGCAGCTTCACATGGGTCAGCGGCGAACGCTTCCGGCAGGACATCGCGCTTCCCAGCGCCTTCCGCATCTTCTGGCAGCCGGAGGAACCGGGCTGAGCCGTCCGATACGGGATACCATCAACGGCCGCTCCCGTGCGTCTCTTCCAGATATAAGCCAAAAATATAGTTCGGCGATTGTCCGTAAAGGCCTGTTTCATCATCGGCAAAGGACGCGCCGGCTGCGGAGGAATAAAATGCTTTCAGCGCCTCATCCTCGTTCAGATGGTCATGCGCCATGATTTTATGGATGATTTCGGGCAGAATCGTCGCGCGTGTTGTGCTGTGATTCATGGTTTTACACTCCCGCAAATATAGCTGTTCTGAAAATGAAGTGTGTACAGGGAAGCTTCCGTGCAGAACGCGATTTGATTATTGATTTCTTCAAACCGCAGACGCTCAATCGCGTCCTCCCTGCGCATGATCCCCTGCATGACATAGGAAACCGTTTCGCCGACGTTGTCATTTGCAATTTTGCCTTCGACAATATCATAATCGTGAGAATAGTCTGTCCGGCTGCGGCAGGCAACGACAAGCTCCAGCCAATCCATGCCTGCGCCGTCGAACCGCAAAAGGCGGAGCTGCTTTGCGGCATCCTCGTCCCATTCATAGACGCTGACGACAGGCTGAACTTCGATTTTTGTGCGGCGGCTCTCGATCATGGCGCGGCGTCTGGCCCAACGCTCAGCCTGCGTCCGAATATCGGTGGTATAGAACGCAAAGCCAAAGTCGCGGCCAATTTCAGATTTGAGAATGCGCGGCTGCTGCACCTCCACTGTGCTTCCGTGGTACAAAATCATGCTGCGCCCTCCAGATACCGGTCAAAAAACTGCATCAGATATTCCATACTCATGCCGTGCAGATCCTCGTAGTCCTCATCGAGCAGCTTCAGAAGGCCGGTTCGGTCAAACAGCGCATAGATCTCATTGCCGGGCCGCCCGATGTGTGCGGCATAGTATTCAATGCAGAATGCCTTGAAGGATAATGTGCTCATACAGACGCCCCCTTCTGGTTCCATTATACCCAAATTGCAGTCAATTTCAAGACTGCCTGCCGTTTGAAAAAGCTGCCCCGCCTGCCGCAAGCTGCGGC
>HF990653.1 GCA_000432135.1 Firmicutes bacterium CAG:124 | reverse complement strand
CCGTCAGACCGTTCATTTTGGCCTTTATCAATATGATATGCAGGCGCTTTTGGACAGTCCAAATGAGGTCTTTGTGCTTGCAGAACAGGCAGAAGATTTGTTCTATGGCACGGTACTGACCACGCAGAAGATCGAACTTCCGCGCGGCAGCCGCATTGTGCCGGACGGTGCATTTTCAATGGAATCCCGATATTGCAGACCAGCGGAGTTTGAACAGGAATATGGCGCAGCGTAACAATTATCAGCCGGACATTCTCTCCCATCTGGCTGAGATCGTCCAGAAGAACACCCGCGCCTATACCACAGATTTTGACTTTGACGCAAAAAGACTCTGGGACAGCGCACAGGAAACCGATATGGAGCGCCGTTCTTTTCTCTGGATGTGCCGGTTGCTCGGAACATGGTGTGTGCTGGAGCGTGAGGTCTTTCTCGACGATACGAACGCAAACTGCATCTGGACACATTATGCAGATTGTCCGGACGGGATTCTGGCATACCGCATCGTGATTGAAGGCATCCGCGACGGCAAGCTGACCGGAAGGGTCATTCCCATCGACTATGCCAAACAGGTGCAGCGCGTCATAAAATCTGCGCTGCCTGTTGCGAAAATTCAGTACCGCGATAAAGATGATTCTTTCTGTGAGAACAGCTATCACGCCTTTATGAACAGCTCCATGCCATACGATGAAGCCATTCACGATATTCGTTATGTGCCGGAAAGCGAAGCGGAATTGCAGCACATTTTAATGCTGGAGCATCGGATGGAGCAGAAAACGAAATGCTCTTGCCGGGCGAAATCTACTGCGCCGCAGCGATAACGGGCAGCGTTGCCTTTGGCAGCGCTGCTTTAGCAAGTACGGCATTTGTGCCACAAACGCCACTTGTTAGGGTGTACCCTAAAACCCCGCGACGAATTACGTCCCAACTTGGGACGCAATAACTATGATTATAAGGAAGGAGCACGTTATGCGGACACGCCGCAATTCTGTTGGTCTGTGGCTCAGCGATGCAGAGCTGACACATCTGAGACAGCAATGTCAGATTACCGGTCTGAATACCAACACCTATCTCCGCAAACTTATCATGGGCGAACATCTCTGCCCGCGCCCACCTGACGCTTACGCAGCACTTCTGCGTGAGCTGTCCGCCATCGGCAACAACATCAACCAGATCGCGCACTGGGACCAACACCTATCTCCGCAAACTTATCATGGGCGAACATCTCTGTCCGCGCCCACCTGACGCATACGCTGCACTCCTGCGTGAGCTGTCAGCCATTGGAAACAACATCAACCAGATCGCACACTGGACAAACGGAAAAGGCTATGCGACGCAAGCAGAAATCCACGAAGCGGTCAGCTTGGTAAAGCAGGCATACCGCAGGATTCTGGACACGCTCTAATGGCCTACGACAAAATTATCACCATCCGCACACGGCTGGATGACTGTCTGCGCTATGAAACGGAAAAGGCTATGCGACGCAAGCAGAAATCCACGAAGCGGCCAGCCTTGTAAAGCAGGCGTACCGTTCAATTCTGGACACACTCTGATGGCCTATGACAAAATCATTACCATCCGTGCACGGCTGGATGACTGTCTGCGCTATATTCAGGACGGCGATAAAACCGCGCTCTCCCGTGCGCTGGACTACATTGAAGATTTCAACAAAACTGCGTTGGATGATGAAGTGATTTTGCAGAGCGCGATCAACTGCACAGTAGAAAATTGCTATCTGGATCGATAAAACCGCGCTCTCCCGTGCGCTGGACTACATTGAAGATTCCGGCAAGACTGCGTTGGATGATGAAGTGATATTGCAGAGCGCGATCAACTGCACACTGGAAACCTGCTATCTTTGGAAAACCGGGCGGCGTTGTCGGCTATCATCTTGTCCACTCCTACGTGCCGGGTGAAACAACGCCAGAGCTGGCGCATGAAGCGGGAGTGGAATTTGCACGCCGTCTGCTCGGTGACAAATATGAAGCCGTCATTTGCACCCATATCAACAAGGAACACCTGCACTGCCATATTGTATTCAACTCTGTTTCATTCGTGGATGGAGTGAAATATCGCAATGCGTTCAAAGATTACTTTGAAGATATTCGCGGCATTTCCAATGAGGTCAGCCGTAAGTACGGATTCTCTGTCATTCAGCCGGAGGGCAGCGGTCAGCACTATGCAGAATGGAACGCCGAGCGCAGCGGCAAGACCACCATCCGCGATCTTGTCCGGCAGGATCTGGACGCGGCCATTGCAGCCAGCTTCACATTTGCGTCGCTGCTGGATATTCTCAGGAAACGCGGATATACCGTCAAATACGGCTCTAACGTCAAGTACACCGCCGTCAAGCCGCCCGGTGGAGCGCGGTTTCTCCGGCTGGATAGTCTGGGCGAGGATTACACTGAGGAAGCTATCTTGCAGCGATTGCGCAGGCAGCGCGGCGTGACCGCTGCCATGCCGCCGGAACAAAGTGAATCCAAACGCTACTATACCATCCGCCGCCGTCCGCGACACTATCTACCCGTCAAGCGCGGCAGCTTCCG
>HF990652.1:1891-8904 GCA_000432135.1 Firmicutes bacterium CAG:124 | reverse complement strand
CGGGCGGAGCAGAGCCCCGCCCCTACCAACTGCGTCTGTTTTTTGCCGTTTTTGCACAAAAACCCGCTGCACATTATGTGCAGCGGGCGGTTTTTTATCCGATGCCGAGCATTGCGGTCGCAAAAGCGAAATAGACAAGCAGGGACAGGAAGTCCACGATCGTCGTGATGATCGGCGAGGCCATCACAGCCGGGTCGAAGCCGAGCTTTTTAGCCAGCAGCGGCAGCGTTGAGCCGACGATCTTGGCAAGGCAGACCGTCACGGCCATCGTCGCGCAGACGACAAAGGCTACCAGATACGTCACGCTCTCGCTCTTTAACAGCAGCATATCGACCACGATGATCTTCGCGAAGCAGGCGATTGCCAGGCACACGCCGCAGAGGACGGACACGCGGATCTCCTTCCAGACCACGCGTCCCAGGTCGCGGAATTCGATCTCATTCAGGCTGATGCCGCGGATGATGGACACGCAGGCCTGCGAGCCGGAGTTGCCGCCGGTATCCATCAGCATGGGGATGAACGCCGTGAGGCACGGCAGGGCGGCCAGCGAGTTTTCAAATCTTGTGATGACGATGCCCGTCAGCGTCGCCGAAACCATCAGCAGCAGCAGCCACGGGATACGGTTTTTCCAGATCTCGACAGGGGTCGAACGCATATACGGGTGTTCGGACGGCAGCATAGCGGCCATCTTTTCCATGTCCTCCGTGGCCTCGTCTTCCATGACGTCCATGGCGTCGTCGAAGGTCACGATGCCGACCAGCCGGTTCTCCGTGTCCACGACCGGCAGAGCGAGGAAGTTGTACTTGCTGAACATCTGGGCGACCTGCTCTTTATCGTCGAGCGTGCCGACGGTGATGACGTGCTCCTGCATGATGGACTCGATGGTCGCATCGTCGTCCTCGCACAGAAGCAGGTCCTTGACGCTCGTAAGGCCAATCAGCTTATGGCCGCGCGTCACGTAGCAGGTGTAGATCGTCTCCTTGTCGATGCCCGTGCGCCGGATGCGCAAAATCGCTTCCTCGACCGTCATATTCGGGCGCAGGGAGACATATTCGGTGGTCATGATCGAGCCGGCGGAATCCTCCGGGTAGCGCAGGATCTCGTTGATCTGCTTGCGCATATCCGGCTCGGCCTGGGTCAGGATGCGCTGCACGACGTTCGCGGGCATTTCCTCCACGATATCGACGGCGTCGTCGACGTAAAGCTCGTCGATGACCTCCTTCAGCTCGGAATCCGAGAAGCCCTGAATCAGAAGCTCCTGCGCCTCCGGCTCCATTTCGACGAACGTTTCGGCGGCCAGCTCCTTCGGCAGAAGCCGGAACAGAAGCGGCAGGCGCGCCTGATCGAGATCGTCAAAAATGGCGGCGATGTCGGCAGGATTCATGGTGCTGAGGATGTCGCGCAGAGAATGATACTTCTTCTCGTCGAGCAGCATGGTCAGGGTCTTTTGCAGGGAAAAATTGTTTTCTGCCATGTCTTGTTCCTCCTAAATGTAAAGAATAGGAAGGTAAAGACACAACGCAGGCACATCAATCGAAGAATGACAGGGGCTGCAAGCACTGGACGCACAAAGGCGGCTGGTGCTCGAGCCGACTTCGGCCTGCGGATGTGCCGCTACTACTTCCTGCGTCCATTTGTTCTTCCCCCTTTTTGTTTCAGAATATCGGGCGCTTTTGAAATCGCCTAACTTATATAATAGGTTGATTTCCCCGGTTTGTCAACCAAAATCCGAACGAATTCCAGTGGAATTTTGACGGATTGTGTGCTATGATAGTTAAAAATCTGACAAGAGGTGTCAAAATGGCAACAGAAAAGCTCTATTATCAGGACGCGCATCAGGCAGCGTTTGAAGCGCGCGTTGTATCCTGTCAGCCGGGAAAGCACGGCTATGACGTTGTGTTGGACAGAACCTGCTTTTATCCCGAGGGCGGCGGCCAGCCGGGCGACACCGGCGTTCTGTCCGGTGTCCGCGTGACCGACACGCATGAGCGCAGCGGTGAGATCGTCCACTTCTGTGAACAGCCGCTTGCCGTGGGGCAGACCGTCGATGGGCAGATCGATTATGAGCGCCGGTTCGAATTCATGCAGCTGCATTCCGGCGAGCACATTCTCTCCGGCGTGATACACCGCCGCTTCGGCTATGAAAATGTCGGCTTCCACATGGGCGCGGATTTTGTGACCATTGATTTTTCCGGTATGCTGACGCAGGAGGACCTGTCCGCCGTCGAGGCCGAGGCCAACGAGTGGGTCTGGAAAAACGTCCCGATCGAAATTACATATCCGGATGCCGAGGCGCTCAAAACCATCCCCTACCGCAGCAAAAAGGAGCTGACCGGGCAGGTGCGCATCGTGACCATCCCCGGCGTGGACATCTGCGCCTGTTGTGGGACGCACGTAAGCAGCACCGGGGAAATTGGGCTGATCAAAATTTTCTCCTGCGTGAAATTCCATGACGGCGTGCGGCTGGAAATTCTGTGCGGCAGACGTGCGCTTGCCTATTTGAGCGAAATTGCCGAGCAGAACCGGCGCGTGTCAGGCCTGCTGTCGGCGAAGCCGCTGGAGACGGCTGCCGCCGTGCGTCGGCTTCTGGACGCGGAGGCTGCGCAGAAGCAGCGCGCAGCCAGCCTGGAGGAAACTGTGTTTGCGCAGAAGGCGCAGGCACTTGCCGGGGCAGGAAACGTCCTGCTGTTTGAGCCTGCGATGAACCCGGACAGCCTGCGGCGGCTGACCGATCTGGTCATGTCGGCCTGCGGGGGTCGTGCGGCTGTTTTTGCCGGCAGCGACGCCGATGGCTATAAATACGCCGTCGGCGAACAGGACGGCGATCTGCGGCAGCTGGTAAAGGAGCTGAACGCGCAGCTGCACGGACGCGGCGGCGGAAAGCCGTTTTTCGCGCAGGGCAGCGTACAGGCAGGCCGGGCGGAGATCGAAGTGTTCTTCGCCGGGCGCTGAGGAGGGAAAGCTATGCTTCAGGATCTGTATCCGCATATGTATCACAATGAAATGTCGTGGAAAGCACCGTCGCCGGATGATATTGCGCTGATTTTTGAGCCGGATCATACAGTTTACTGTAATTTGAGCGGCGAAACGCTCACACTGCCCCGGATGTGCGAGATCCCGGACGGCGGCGAGGCGCAGTACGCCTTTTCCATTGACGAAACGGCATATTATCTCGTCTCCGCCCACCCCGGCGAGACAGACACGTTCCGCTATGCTCCCTCTTCGTCGCTCCGCGCCATGACGGACGGGACGAGTCCGGCGCTGTTCGCCGCCGCTGCGGGCGAAAGCCTGTACCGCTGGTATGATTCCCAGAAATTCTGCGGCAGATGCGGCGCGCGCATGGAAAAAAGTGCAGTAGAGCGCGCCATGGTCTGCCCGCAGTGCAAAAACACGGTCTACCCGAAGATCTGCCCGGCTGTGATCGTCGCGGTGCACGACGGCGACCGGCTGCTGCTCACGCGCTATCGCGGTCGGCCGTTCAAAAAATATGCCCTCATCGCGGGCTTTAATGAGATCGGTGAGTCGATTGAGGACACGGTGCACCGCGAGGTCATGGAGGAGGCTGGCCTCCGGGTCAAAAACCTCCGCTTTTACAAATCCCAGCCGTGGGTGTTCACGGACACGCTCCTGATGGGCTTCGTCTGTGAGCTGGACGGCAGCGACAGGATCACCGTGCAGGAATCCGAGCTGGCCGAGGCGAGCTGGCACCTGCGCAGCGAGCTGCCGGAGGATCACTCCCACATCAGCCTGACCGGTGAAATGATCGAGCAGTTCCGTCTGGGCCGGTTATAACGCGCAGCGTCCAAAAATAAACAGCTCCCCCCAGCGGCAGTCCGTCGTGGACTGCGCCGCCGGGGGAATTTTTCAGCCCCTGCCGCCGAATTGGCGGCAGGGGCTGATTTGGATTATACCGGGGAATTGCGTCCGAAGAGGCTTACTCGTACAGCGACCAGTTGGGGTCGGAGGTCAGAGCCGTCCAGGTTTCGGAACCCTTGACCGTGTAGGAATGGCTGTTGGTAGCTTCCTGCACGTCGAGGTAGTACCACTTATCGGAGGTGTTGTCGATCCAGGTCTTCATGCCGGGCAGGAATGCGTCGGCGGACTTGGGTGCACGGCCAGTGGCACGGTTGATCATAGCCATGAGTTCAGCACGGGTCACGTTTTTGTCCGGACGGAAGGTGCCGTCGGGATAGCCGGTGATCCAGCCGAGCTTGGCGCAGATCGCGATGGCGTTGGCCGCCCAGTACTTGGCGGACACGTCATTGAAGTAGTTCGCAGCGCCGGTCGTCTCGGAGAACTTGGCGAGCATGGCGGCGAGCTCTGCACGGGTGATGGCCTCGTTCGGGCGGAAGTAGCCGTTGGAACTGTCGGTGATAACGCCGGCGTTGTTCAGAGTCGCAACGTAGGTGTTGTACCAGCTGCCGGAGGCGACATCGCGGAAGCCGCTCTTGGTGGAGTAATAGGTCTTGCGGGACGCATCATCCATGAGACGGAAGAGGATCGCGGCCGTCTCAGCGCGGGTGATGTTGCCTGCGGGCTTCACAGTGCCGTTGGGATAGCCCTGGACATACGCGAAGTGGTCGGAGGTGTTGAGCTTCGGGGCAGTCTTCTTGACGGTGGTGCCGGGAAGCGTGATCGGGATCCACTTGGCGTAGACTGTGGTGTCGGTCGTCAGCGGCGATGCGAAGTTGTACAGAGTTCTGAAGGTCTTGTCGGTGTACCAGCCGTCGAAGAGGAAGCCGCCGTAGACAGGATCTGCGGGCTTCGCGACCGTCAGGCCATGGCGAACCGTTTCCGGCGCGATCTTGGAGCCGCCCATGGTGTCGAACGTCAGGGTATGGAAGTCCAGATCGTAGTAGACCGACAGGATGGTGTAGACAGGCTTGCCGTCCACGCCCATGTAGGGCTGGATAGCCGTGCCGGTCAGCTTGCTCAGCGTGCGGTTGACATTGACGTGATGCGTTGCTCTGTAATCCTTGATGACCGCGGTGACGGTGCTGTCCTTCTTGGCGCTCAGGTGCTCGACCTCAGCGTTGGCCAGATCATAGGTGCCGTCGGGCAGCTGCTTGATGTGCAGAACGTCGTAGCGGACATAGATGTCGCCGATCGGGGTGGACGTCAGTTCAAACTTGGCGTAGATGGTCTTGTCTGCTTCCAGAACCGTTGCGAAGTCATACTCCTCGGTGAATTCGGGGTCGGCATACCAGCCAATGAACGTGTACTTGTCCTTGGTCGGGTCAGCGGGTCTTGCAACTGCATTGCCGTGGCGGACCGTGACCGGGTTGATGGCGGAGCCGCCGTTGGTTTCGAAGGTCAGGGTATGCTCGTCGAGATCATACTTGACATCGATCGTCAGACCCTTTTCGATCTTGATGTTCTGCTTCGTGTCTGCGTCGTTGGTCGGATAGTGCTCACCGTAGTCCTTCGCGGTCACGGCTGCGAGCGCTTCAAACTTGCCGCTCAGCGTTTCGACCTCAGCGTTTGCCTCGTCATAGGAGCCGTCGGGCAGCTGCTTGATGTGGCGGACGGTGTAGTCGTAGGTGTTGGCCGAATAGGAGAACGTGAGAACCTTGTTGTATTCATCAAGGATCATCGTCTTGCTGGGTGCGTCCGGCGTGTAGCCGACCACGTCTGCGGCCTGCTCGGTCACTTCGGTGTCGAACGTCTGATCGGTCACGACCTTTTCAGGCGCGAGAACCTTATTGTCGCCTTCACGCAGGTATTTGACCGTGTAGCTCACGTCGGTCTTTGCCGTGTAGCGCCCGTAGAGTTCCCACTTCTTGGCTATGGACAGAGCGTTCAGCTTGTGACTGGCGGTGCCGATATCCTTTTTGGCTTCATACCAGCCGTCGAAGTCATAACCGGTCTTTTCGCCGGTCGGCAGGACGCATGCGCCGGGTTCAAGCTCGCTGACATAGAGCGTAGCGCTGTCGATCTCGTTGTTGTCCTTATCGAGGTAGTGGAGATGGACAGGCCAGTTCCAGTATGCCGTGATAACGCGGTCGCCAGTCGAGCCAGTGGGGATCTCGGTGATCTTCTGGCCGTTCTCGTCGTGCCACTCAAGGAACGTCTTGCCCCAGTCAGCGCCGGTCGCATCGGCCAGCGTGATGGTATCGCTCTCAACCGTGTACGTCGTGGGGTTGGTGCTGGTGGCCTTGCCGTCGTTGTATACATACTGAATGGTGTACTCAATGGGCGTAAATTTGCCGTAGAGCTTCCATTCCTTGGCCATGTACAGCTTTTCGACCTTAGCTTTTACGCCAATATCAGCTGGTTTCTGATACCAGCCGCTGAATTCGTAACCATCTTCTGCATTCGGAGTCCACAGGCTGTAGGTGGCATAGTCAACAGAGTCAACCGTGTCCATCTTCTTTTCTACCCACGCACCGGTTTCATCCGGGAGGTAGTACTTGACTGTGAACGTCTTCTTCTCCCACTGTGCAGTGAAGATCACGCCGCCCGCGGTGATGGTGTAGGTGTCGCCAGCCTTGAGGAGCGTTTCATCGGCCGCATCGTCTGCGCCGTCAGCGTCAAGGTGGTCGGCATCATTTTCAGCCGGAATGACTTCAACGCTCCAGCCCTTGAAGCTATAACCTTCGCGGGTCGGCTCAGTGGTGGGCAGGGTGATGGTGTCGCCAGCGAAGTAGAAGTCGTAGAAGTCGATCGCGCCGTCGTCATAGGTGTAGTTGACAGCGGGCATATTCTCGACGTTCTCAGCACCGGCTCTGAACGTAACGGATGCGAGGTTCAGATTGCCGGAGAGCTGGTAGCCGGCTTCTGCCGGATAGCCGGGCTCCATGTCCTCTTCGTTTACGGTCTTGTACAGGGCCGTCCAGGCGATCTTCTCGACAATCTTGTCAGAAACGCCGGTTTCGAGGGCGATGTCGGTCGCCAGCTTCTCAGCAACTGCGCTCAGTTCTGCATCATCGTCGAAGTACAGATCGCTCGTCAGCGGCATTGCATCAAAGGTAAAGCTGCCGATAGAAATGTAGCCGAGGCTGGTGTTGCTGGCG
>HF990652.1:0-1874 GCA_000432135.1 Firmicutes bacterium CAG:124 | reverse complement strand
GTAGCTGCCGAGGCCGAGACGGGACAGGGTCGCCTCATTCAGCGTGACGGGCGTATCGAACTCGCTCGTGGTCAGCGGTGCAAAATAGCTGTTCAGTCTTGCATACGCGTAGATGTTGTGCGGGGTGACCTTCCAGTTGGCGACGAGGTTCGTCCAGCCGTTGACGGTCTGGCCGGTGACGTCCGTGGTCTGGCCTTCGCGGCTCCAGAAGGTGAAGGTGTAGCCGTCGCGGGTCGCAGTGGGCGCGTCTGCGGTGGGCAGAGCCGAGCCAACGCGGGCCTTGGTGGTACGGAGGATGCCCTCCGTCTTGGAGTGGTCGTTCTGATATGCCGTCAGCGATTCCAGAGAATCGAAGTAAACGACAGGAACCAGCTCGGTGACGATGAGCTTGAGATTCTGCCAGTTTCCGGTGATCAGCAGCTTCTCCAATCCGGCGGGTTTATCCTGCAGACCGTCCAGATACCGCTTGTAGCTGTTGAACATGCCGTCGTCGTACCAGCCGCCGTCGATCTCGAAGTCGAAATCGAGATAGCTGCTCGGATCGATCTTCGTAAGGTCAATCGTATCGCCAGCAAGCTTATCGGCGGCGTACGGAACATCCACGATCGGCTTGCTCAGATCGCCGGACTTGAAGATCATGAGGTGGACGTTGGCCTTTTTGGCTTCCCACTTCGCAACATAGGTCACAGTCTGCGTGACCGTTGCCGCAACTTCGGGCTCCCAGCCTGCGAAGGTGTAGCCGGTGCGGGTCGGGGTGCCGTTGAACGCGGGGGTCGTGGAATCCTTCCTAAGGTCAGAATAGACCTGATCGGCGAAAACCTCTTCACCATCTACGCCGTCGGTGTAGGTAACGGTATATTCCTCCGTCACATGTACGCGGCCCTGCGTCTTGATCTGCCAGCTGCCCCCGGCCCAGATCAGCGTGACCGGAACGATCTTCTCATCGTTTTGGACATGTTTCAGGTTCTGGAACGTCGTGTTGAACTCGGCCACATAGCGTTCGGGGTAATAGCTGATGTCGCAAAGCCAGTCGTCCCCGTCCTTCCTCGGCTCGCCGACGAAGTAGTCTTCATCGTACTCGCCGAGCAGACCGTAGGCGGCCGTATGCTGCTGCGAAGCATCTACGACGCACTTGACCTGAACAGCCATTTCAAGCTTTTTCAGCTCGTCAGCCGTCGGGGCTTTGGGCTTGCAGATGACTTCAACGACCGGCAGGTCACCCTGCTGCTTCCATTTCCTGTTCCCGTCAACAGTTACTTCGGTGTCATAGCGGAAGGTGATGGTCAGCGTTGCGTCCTGCTCGTTAACGAGCCGGTGCTCGACGCGGGTGGCGGTGTTATATGCCACCAGATTCGGCGCTACCGTGACCGTCGCGGTGACGTAGTAGCCCTGATTGTCCATCTGCACATCGCTGATCGTATACTGAGACGGGGTGGCAATATAATCCGCCTTGTAAGGATGTGTTGCTTTGTTGTTCTTGCAGACGATAGCAAAACTGCCGTCCAGCGCCGTGGGCTTTGTGGGCGGGGTCACTTCGTGCGTGGCTTCGATCCGCGGGTTCGCTGCCGGTTTCACCCACGTCTTACTATTTTTATCATAGGTGAGGTTGAACGTGATGGTCTGCGCGGTCGGGGTGTGCTGCACCTTCCAGACCAGATTGCTGGCCTGCTGCACGAACCATGCCGTCCGGACAGTCACCGGGCAGATATATCCGCCCGCGCCATCGCTTACGACCTCGCCGATCGTATGTTGTGCGTCGGTCGGGTGTCCGAGCGGATACTGTACCGTATCATGCGTTCCGGTTGTCGTAACGCAGACAATATCTACAACAACGCCGGTCACGTCGTTTTCCGTGGGCTTGGCGGGCTTGTCGG
>HF990651.1 GCA_000432135.1 Firmicutes bacterium CAG:124 | reverse complement strand
CCGGTCACATCATGAGTTTTCAGATACACCCTAATCGTCGTTTTCCTGCATCCAGTATAACAGAAAACCGCAAATTGCGCCATAAAAACATGGAAGCGCTCGGATTCTTTTTGACGCGCTTTTTTCGAACGTATAGTGGAAATATTTTTGAATCTGTGTTAATATAAATTGGTATGCCGACCGGTGCGGGCGGCGACTTTCCAGACGGAGGAACTGGTATGACCTATTGGACAGCCATTTTACTTGGGCTCATACAGGGGCTTGCGGAGTTTTTGCCGATCTCCAGCTCCGGACATCTTGCGATCCTGCAAAACTTCCTGCGCATCGGCGATCTGGAAAACCAGATGCTGTTCGACGTGCTGCTGCATCTGGGGACGCTTGGGGCGGTGATCTTCGCGTATCATACGGAGCTGCGCGGGCTTTGCCGCGAGGGCCTGATGATGCTGCACCTGCAGAAGCCCAAGCGCGGCGCGCGGCAGGACCCGGCAAGGCGGCGGCTGCTGCTGTTTCTCATCGCGGCGACGCTGCCGCTCATCCCGGCGGCGTTCCTGAGCGACTACCTTGACCCCCTGTTCTACGATACGTTCTTCATCGGCTTTGCCCTGATCGCGACGGGCTTTCTGCTGCTGGCCGCCGACCGCTACGGCCACGGCAACAAGACGGAAAAGGCCATGACGCTCTCGGATGCGCTGGTCATCGGCCTTGCGCAGATGATCGCGGTCGTGCCGGGCTTGTCGCGTTCCGGGACGACGATCTCCGCCGGGATGCTGCGCGGGTTTGACCGAACGTTTGCCGTCAAATTCTCGTTCTTCCTTTCCATTCCCGCCGTGCTCGGCGCGAATCTCATTTCGCTCGTAAAGGCAATTTCCGCCGGGATCAACTGGGCGGAGGTCCCGATGTATCTGTGCGGCGTCGCCGCCGCGCTTGTCTCCGGATATCTTGCCATTTTCGCGCTCAACCGCATTGCGCAGCGCGGAAAATTCGGCGGCTTCTGTTATTACTGCTGGGGTGCGGGTCTGTTGACGCTGATCCTGTCCCTGATCTCGTGAGGTGTTTTGGTCACATGGCTTCTGCGAACAAAAGAAAGTCCACGGCCTCCCGCGGACGGAAAAAAACAACAAAAAAGCAGTCCGCGCCCATCCGGCGCGAGATCGGCGCGACGGTCTGCGGCCTGCTTGCGCTGCTGACGATCTTGTGCTGCTTCAAGGTGAACGCGGCGTTTCTGGATCTGATGACGTCGGTGTTCCGGGGTCTGATCGGCGCGGGCTTTTACATCCTGCCGTTCTCGTTCATCATGAGCTTTTTGATCCTGATCCTGCACGACGGCAGGCCTGTCGCGCTGCGCGTGACCTGCACGTTCCTGACGGCCATGCTGATTGGCAGTCTGGTGCAGCTGGTCGGCGGAAAATTTGACGCGGACTGGGATTGGAGCGTCATTTCCGCGCTCTGGGACGGCGGCATCGACGGCACGGCAGGCGGCGTTCTGGCAGGCGGTATTGCGAGCCTGCTTGAAGCGCTCATCAGCCGCATCGGCGCGGCTGCGGTCGTGATCGTGGGGATGCTGCTGAGCCTGATCACAAGTCTTAACATGACGGTGGCAAGCATCGTGACGGCCATCAGGAACCGGCCCCGCGCGGAATATGCCGAGCCGCAGCGCGAGCACAAGGACCCGGCGCAGGTGCTCGTCGATACCGTTGCGAACAAGCACATCGAGCACGTGCAGCGCACGGAGCAGCGCCGGGCCTCCCGTGCGAGCGACTTTGACCTTCCGGTCGACGATCCCCCTCTGCCGGAGCAGCCGGAGAAGAAGACCGCGGGCAGGAAAAACGCGCCGGTGCGCCCGGACGTTTTTGTGGAAAACAGCCGCCGGCAGGAGAAGCCTGCCGCAGCACCTCTGCCCGAGCCGCCGCAGGCGCCCGCCGCGGAGGAGGCGGAGCAGCCGCCTGTCCATACGGATTATAAATCCCAGTTTGACGCGCTGATCGCGGACACGCAGGAGGCCCCGGCGGAGGAAGCGCCGCCCGTGCCGAACGTCATTCCCATGGACCTGCCGCACCAGATGCCGCCGCTCGTGATCGACCATTTTGATGCACCGAAGCCGGCTCCCGCCGCACAGCCGCTGCCGCCGGTCGAGATCCCGGAGCAGCCGGAAAAGCTCAAAAAGGCGGACGTGCAGCTCGAAGCGGCCCAGATCGCGCAGGAGATCGGCCAGCAGGAGCCGCAGAAGCCGGAATACGAATTCCCGCCCGTGTCGCTCCTGAAGGCCGGAAGCGGCCAGTCGCACGACGGCACGGAGGAAATGCGGCAGAACGCCGAGCGCCTGAGCGACACGCTCCAATCCTTCGGCATCGAGGCGCATATCATCAATGTTACGCGCGGCCCGTCGGTCACGCGGTACGAGCTGGAGCTGCAGCGCGGCGTGAAGCTCTCCAAGGTCACGAATCTGGCCGACGATATCGCGCTGGCCCTCGGCGCGTCCGGCGTCCGCATCGCGGCCATCCCGGACAAGATCTCCGTTGTCGGCATCGAGGTACCGAACCGGATCGTCTCGGTCGTCATGGCGCGCGAGGTCATCGATTCGCCGGAATTTGAAAAGTGCAAGTCCCGCGTGTCCTTCGCTGTCGGCAAGGACATCGGCGGCAACCGCATCATCGGCGATATCGGCAAGCTGCCGCATCTGCTGATCGCCGGTACGACCGGCTCCGGCAAATCGGTCTGCATGAACTCGCTGATTATCTCCCTTCTCTATAAGGCAAAGCCCGAGGAGGTCAAGCTCATCATGATCGACCCGAAGATGGTCGAGCTTGGCATTTACAACGGCATTCCGCACCTGCTCATCCCCGTCGTCACAGACCCGAAAAAGGCTGCGGGCAGCCTGCAGTGGGCCGTGACGGAGATGATGCGGCGCTACCGCATGATGGCGGACGCAGGCGTCCGCGATCTCGAATCCTACAACAAGCAGGCGCGGGCCTCAGCGGACGATGAGCTCGAACCCATGCCGCAGATCGTCGTTGTGATCGACGAGCTGGCTGACCTCATGCTGGTCGCGGCCAAGGAGGTCGAGGAATCGATCTGCCGCATCGCGCAGATGGGCCGTGCGTCGGGCATTCATCTGGTCATTGCCACGCAGCGTCCGTCCGCGGACGTGATCACCGGCCTGATGAAGGCCAACATCCCCTCACGCATCGCGTTCGCTGTCGCCTCCGCGATGGAGTCGCGCATCATTCTCGATACGGCGGGCGCGGAAAAGCTCGTCGGCAAGGGCGATATGCTCTATGCGCCGCTCGGACAGGGCAAACCCAAGCGCGTGCAGGGCTGCTTTATCACAGACGACGAGGTGCAGGAGGTCGTCTCCTTCGTCAAGGCATCCAGCGAAGCGGAATACTCCGATTCCGTCATGGCCGAGATCGACAAAAAGGCGGCCGAGAGCGGGAAAACCGGCTCCGGCAGCTCTGGCAGCACAGCCGCAGAGACAGATGGCTCTGACGGCGACGAAATGCTCCCGGCGGCGGTCGATGTCATTCTGGAGACCGGACAGGCCTCCGTCTCCATGCTCCAGCGCCGTCTGAAGCTGGGCTATGCCCGCGCGGCGCGCATCATGGACGAGATGGAGGAGCGCGGCATCGTCGGCCCGTTCGAGGGCTCGAAGCCCCGTCAGCTGCTCATCACGCGCGAGCAGTGGCAGGCCATCAAGGACGGCGCGCCCATTTCCAGCGAACCCGTCGAGGAAGAAATTCCGTGATCCTTTATTTGGAAAAAGTATAAATAAAATGACTGCACGGAACAATTTCAGTGTACAGATTGCGCCAGCGGATTTTTTGCCAGGCAAACAAAAGCCGGAGGAAATCCTTTGTGGATTTCCGAGGATTTTTGTGAAGCATGGCGAAAAATATGCAAGCAAGCTGTGCGCTGTAATTGTGTAGTGCTGTCAAATAAATTTGCGTTGCATCCGGAATATCCGGAGTGACAGCAGGAGGTACTTATGAATCGCAAAAACCATGCATCCGTTGTCCGTCTGACCTCGCTGGCCTTGCTGGCCGCGCTGGTCGTCGTCCTGCAGACCGTCGCAAGCGGCATCCGCATCGGGCCGGTCCCGATCTCGCTGACGCTGGTTCCCATCGTCGTCGGCGCGATCCTCTTCGGGCCCGGCGCGGGAGCCGGTCTTGGCGCGGTGTTCGGGATCGTCTGCCTCATCGCGGGCATCACGGGCGCGGATGAATTTACAAACGTCTTGTGGGTCGCAAGCCCGTTCTGGCTCGTCGTCGTGTGCGTCGGCAAG
The DNA here is from genome assembly GCA_000432135.1 of Firmicutes bacterium CAG:124. Classification (GTDB taxonomy): domain Bacteria; phylum Bacillota; class Clostridia; order Oscillospirales; family Oscillospiraceae; genus CAG-170. The sequence goes on along the minus strand of HF990651.1, from coordinate 16,967 downwards.
GCCGTTCTGTGCGGGCTTTGCGCGGGACTCGTCGCAAAGGCGCTGCGGCAGAGGCAGACGATCAGCTGCATACTCGCCGCGCTGACGGCCCCGGTCGTGAACACCGGCGTGTTTGCCATCGGGATGCTCACGGTCTTCAAGCCCGTTCTGCAGGACTACGCGGGCGGCACGAACATTGTCTATTTTCTGTTCGTCGCGTTCATCGGCGTGAACTTCCTCGTGGAATTCGCTGTCAATGCGGCTATGAGCGCCGCGATCGCACGCATCGTGCAGGTCGTGCAGAAGCAGCTGGAAAAATAAACAGCACCCCCTCCGAATGGCAGTCCGCCGCCCGGAGGGGGATTTCCTTATATCCCCAAAACAGCAATCGCCGTTTCAAGCTTCCTGCGCTTGTAATAAAAAAAGCCCCTTGTCATGCGCTGCATGACAAGGGGCGTCGGTATGGGAATTATCGCACCAGCTCTGCTTCCTCGTTTTTGCCGAGGCGGCGGAGCATGGTTTTTTTCACGGCGCGGAAGATGTTCTGGTAGCCCGTGCAGCGGCACAGGTGGCCGGAGAGGAGCTTGCGCAGTTCGTCGTCGGTGTATTCCTTGCCGGAGTTGACGATCTCGGTCGCCGTCAGAATAAAGCCAGGGATGCAGAAGCCGCACTGGATGGAGGTTTCGTCCATGAAGGCCTTCTGCACGTCGGAAAGCGTCCCGTCAGGGTTCATCAGGCCTTCAAGCGTGATGATGTGCTTGCCCTCGGCCCAGACAGCCAGATACAGGCAGGTGTTGATCGCCTCGCCGTCAATGAGCGCGGTGCACGCGCCGCATTCGCCGACCTCGCAGCCCTTTTTCACCGACGTGAGCCGGAAATCATTGCGGAGCATATCCGTCAGGCTTGCGCGGACGTCGACGATCTTTTCCACGTCTTTGCCGTTGATGTTGCATTTGACAAGAGCGTACTGTGCCATCAGATCTCACCTCCGCAGCGTTTGACAGACTCAATGAGCGCGCGCTTGGCCATTTCCACGGCGATGTGCTTGCGGAACGCCTTGCTGGCACGCCAGGAATCACGGGGATTGATGTCCTCCAGAACGGCCTTGGAGAACGCCTCAACATTTTCCATTGTGACGGGCTGGCCGTTCACAACGGCCTCGGCGCTCGGTGCGCGCATGGGCACGGGGCCTGCGACGCCGTAGGCGATGCGCACGCGGTCGAACGTCTTCTTGTCCCCGGACAGCCGCACATTGACCGAGCAGCCGGTCGTGGCGATCTCCATGGCGTTGCGCATGCCGTATTTGATATAGAAGCCCTTCGTGTTTTCCCACGAGGCCTTCGGGATCAGGATCGCGGTCTGAATTTCGCCCTCGGCGACGTTGATGTCGACCGTACCGGCCTTGATGTAGAAGTCCTTGATGGGCAGATACCGCTTGCCGTTCACGCCGGTCAGCTCGATGATGGCTTCCCATGCGTGGAGCGTCGAGGCGGAGTCCGCCGAGGTCACGCCGTTGCAGGTGTTGCCGCCGATGGTGCCGGCGTTGCGGATCTGCGGGCCGCCGACCATGTCGACGGCTTCGCCCAGCACGTTGATCTTTTCGATGATGATGGGGTTGCGCGTAATATGGGAGAAGGTTGTAAGCGAGCCGATGCGGATGTTCTCGTCTTCATCCATGCTGACGCCGCGCATGGAGTCGATCTTCTGAATGGAGATCAGCTCCTTGCCCGCGCGGCGGCCTTCGCGCATCTGAACGAGCACGTCCGTGCCGCCTGCGATGATCTGCGCTTCGGGATGCTCCAGACGAAGCTTGACTGCTTCTTCTACGCTGTACGCTTCATAGAGCGCTTTCATATCATACATAGTCTGTTCCCTCCCTCAGTCCTGAATCAAGCCCGCTTCGGTGAATTTGGCGAAGAGGACGTGCGGTGTGATCGGCGCCTGATTGATGGCGACGCCGGTCGCATGATAAATGGCGTTGCGGATGGCAGGGGCCGGGGAGCAGGCGGGCGGCTCGCCCAGCGCCTTGGTGCCGAACGCAGAGGTCGGCTCATAGTTTTCCACAAACTCGGCTTCGAGGTTCGGATGATCCATAAAGGTCGAAAGTTTGTAGTCAAGCAGGTTATTGTTGAGCGGCCGTCCGGTCTTCTCATCGAACAGCAGCTGCTCGGACAGGCCGTAGCCGATGCCCATGGACATACCGCCGTGCACCTGCGCCTCAGCCAGCGCGGGGTTGATGAGCTTGCCGCAGTCGTGGACGTTCACGATGTTCAGCAGCTTGACCTTGCACATCGGGATATCGACTTCGACCTCGGCGAATGTGCAGCCGAAGGAATAGGCGTTGTTGCGGATGGTGTAAGTAGATTCCGCTGTGAGGTGCTCGGAATGGACGGGGTTATACTGCGCGGTCATGGACAGCTCGGACAGGCTCATCAGCACGCGGCCGTCGGTGATGCGGACGATGTTGGAGTCGATGATGTCCATGTTATAAGTAGCCTGCCGCGTGAGCTCGCAGGCGTATTCGAGAATCTTCCGCTTCAGCATCTCGGATGTCTGCCGGATGGAGAAGCCCGCCGTAAAGGTCTGACGGGAGGCGTAAGCGCCGAGGCCCGTCGGGGTCACGTCGGTGTCCTGACAGGACAGAACGTGTACCTTTTTATAATCGGACAGGCCAAGGATCTCCGCGCACATCTGTGCGTAGGCTGTGTCTGCGCCCTGACCGATCTCGGTTTCGCCGACCTGCAGATTGACCGTGCCGTCGAGGTTCAGCTGCAGACGGCAGGAGGAGGTTTCCAGCGAAATGGGGAAGACGGCGGTGTTGTACCAGAAGGTCGCAAGGCCGATGCCGCGGCGGATGGGGCCGGTCTGGTTGGCATACGCCTTCACCTTTTTCTCATAGCCGATGGCCTTCATACCCTTTTCCATACACTGCCGGTAGGAGTCCTCGTAAAGCTCGTTTTTCGAGAAGCCGTCGACGTAGCCGGGCTTCATCAGGTTCTGCCAGCGGTAGGCCAGCGGCGTCATGCCGACAGCCTCTGCACACTGCTCCGCGTGGGACTCGTCCGCGAACGACGCCTGCGGCATGCCGTAGCCGCGCATGGCGCCCGCCGCCGGGCGGTTGGTGAAGACGGTGTAAGCGTCGCCCTCAAAGTTGGGGCAGGGATAATGCTGGTTGAATGAGCCGAGCGCCTTGGCCACGATCGAATGGCCGTGGGAGGCGTAGCCGCCCTGATTGGAGAAGCATTCGACCTTCTTGGCGGCGATGGTGCCGTCCGGATGCAGCCACGAGATGATGTGCGTGCGGATGGCGTGGCGGACGCGGTTGGAGACGAAGGTTTCCTCACGCGAGCAGTCGAGCTTGACAAGACGGCCGCCGACCTGCGTGCAGCACCAGGCGCACAGCGGCTCATACAGCGCGTCCTGCTTGTTGCCGAAGCCGCCGCCGATGTACGGCTTGATGATGCGGATATCGCCCCACGGACGGCCCAGGGCCTGTCCGACGATGCGGCGTACGATGTGCGGGATCTGCGTGGAGCTGGTCACGACGAGGCGGCCGTTTTCCTCATAGCAGAAGCAGCCGTGATTCTCGATGTGGCAGTGCTGCACGGTGGGCGTTTCGTACCAGCCCTCGACCTTGATGAGGCCCGGCTCTTTGATCGCCTCGGCGTAATTGCCCGCCGCTGCGGTCGTATGCTTGAGAATGTTGTTGGGGAACGCCTCGTGCAGCTGCGGCGCGCCGGGCTCCATGGCCTTCTGCACGTCGAGCACGAACGGCAGCTCCTCATACTCGACCTCGATGGCGCGCACGGCCTGCATGGCCGCGACCTCGTCCTCGGCGATGACAGCGCAGACATCGTCGCCGTAATAGCGCACGTGCCGGTTCAGCAGGTGCCGGTCGGCAATGTCCTGATGGGACGGGTCCATCGACCACGGGTGGCCGGCCGTGGGGAACGGGATATCCGGTACGTCGAAGCAGGTCAGGATCTTGACAACGCCGGGAATTTTCTCGGCCTTGCTGATGTCGACCGACTTGACGAAGCCGTGCGCAATGGTCGAATGCTTGACTCTGATGAGCAGCGCATCCTTCGGGGCCAGATCATCATAGTATTTTGTCCGGCCGGTCGCCTTGTCAAAGGCGTCGACACGAACCTCGCTTCTGCCTACGATGTTCATTCGGTTACCTCCATTTGCCGGATTACAGGCGGGTTTTGCACGTCCGTGCACGAAATCCGCCATTTTTCCACTTTTATTTGTTCCTATTGTAGCATATTCGGATTTGAAGAGAAAGTGAAAGCATTATCCTACTTTCTGAATAACGGCTTTTTTCGCGAATGTCGAAAAAACTGTATGATTCTTGCGCAAATATGCAAAAATAGCTATACTGTTTTGTAGAAAATCACAAGGAGCACACAATATGGCTGCAATCTCTGCACTTCCCGCCGGCTGCCTGCTCATGGCTGCCGGAAATGCTTCCCGCTTCGGGGAAAACAAGCTGGCCGCGTGCTTTGACGGGCAGAGCCTGTTCTCGCTGGCGCTTGCGGCGATCCCGGCGGAGATGTTCGCCCGCGTCACGGTCGTCTCGCAGTATCCGGCGCTTCTGGAGGAGGCTTCGCTGGCGGGCTTTGATACGATCCTGAACGACCGGCCGGAGGACGGCATCAGCCGCACCATCCGCCTCGGCACGCAGGCGATGGCGGACTGCGCCGGTATTTTATATATGGTCGCCGACCAACCGCTGCTGCGGGCCGGGACGGTGCGGCGCGTCGTGGACGCGTGGCGGGCGAACCCGGACTGCATCGCCGCTGCGGCGCACAACGGAAAGCGCGGCAACCCGTGCCTGTTCCCGGCGCGGTTCTTCCCGGAGCTGTGCGCATTGGAGGCTGACCGCGGCGGCTCGTCCGTCATCCGGCGGCACGAGGACGCGCTGCTGCTCGTCGAGGCAGGGGAGCGCGAGCTGTTCGACTGCGACACAAAGCAGGCGCTGGAGATCCTGAAGGGAAACGCATAGCGCCGCTCATTCCCGGCGCGGCAGGAGGAGCATGGCGAGATCGTTGACGTTGGTGCCGGTGGGGCCGGTGTGGATGAGGCCGCCGATGCGCTCCAGCGCGGGATAAGCGTCGTTGCGCCGCAGAATGTCGGCGGGGTCAAGCCCGGCGGCGCGGAGCGCGGCGAAGCTGTCCTGATCGACAAAGCCTCCGGCGGCGTCGGTCGGGCCGTCGGTCCCGTCGGAGCCGAAGGAGAAGACGGCGGCCTGCGCAAGCCCGGCAAGTCCTTCCGCAGCGGCCAGCGCAACCTCCTGATTGCGTCCGCCGCGTCCGGAGCCGGTCAGATGCACGACCGTCTCGCCTCCGGCGAGAAACGCAAGCGGCTCAGACGGTGACGCGTGCGTCCGCGCGACGGCGGCAAGGAACCGCCCCGCCTCCCGCGCCTCGCAGCTCAGACAGTCGGTCAGCCGGATACAGCGGTAGCCGAGCGTCTGCGCCGCCTGCTCTGCCGCATCGCAGAGGGCGCGGACGCTGCCGGTCACGCGGGAGACTGCGTTCGGCAGTGCTTTCGGTGTTTCTGTCTGCAGGCAGGCCAGCGCCCGGTCAGACAGGCGCAGTCCGTATTTCCGCACGACGGCCAGCGCCTCGGCGCACGTGCTGCTGTCCGGCGCTGCAGGGCCGGAGGCGATCATGTCGAGCGGGTCGCCGAGAATATCCGACAGCACGACCGAGAAGACCGGCGCCGGACGGCAGTGCAGCGCGAACCGCCCGCCCTTGACGGCGGACAGCCGCTTGCGGATGGTATTGATCTCCACAATATCCGCGCCGCAGGAGAGCAGCTGGCCGGTGATATCCTCCAGCTCGGCAAGCGGCACCAGCGGAGACTCAAACAGCGCCGAGCCGCCGCCGGAGATGAGAAACAGCACGCAATCCTCCTCCCGCAGTCCGCGCGTCAGTTCCAGCGCAGCCTGCGCGGCGCGGAGCCCGGCCTCATCCGGCACCGGATGCCCGGCCTCAAAGATCTGAAGCGGGCCGATGGGGCCGCGGCTATGGCCGTATTTGGTGATGACCGCGCCGGAGGTGATGCGCGTGCTGAGCGTGTCCCACGCCGCGTTCGCCATGGCCCACGCGGCCTTTCCGATGGCGATGAGCACGACGCGCCCCGCGCAGGAAAACTCCTGCAGCGCGCGCTGCACGGCGGCGTCCGGCTGCACGGCGCGCAGACTTGCGCGGATGATCTGGTCAGCGGTATCGCGAAGCGTCATAAAATCTGTCCTTTCCGATCAAAAGCATTCTGCCGACAGTGTATCACATAACGCACCATTCCGCCAAGTATGGCGGAAGAAAAAAAGCGGCCTGCGAGCCGAGGTTGCAAAATGGGCGCGTTTGTGGTAAATTGGGTGCAAATGAACATAAGAGGTGATCGCATGAAGCGGCTGCTGCTCCTGCTGGCGTGCCTGCTGGCGCTCTGCACAGGCGTCTGCGCGGCGGAGCCCGTTATTTCCGAAATGAAAACAGACTGTACCCTGACCGGCAGCAGCTCTTGTCAGGTCACGCAGAGCTTTACGCTGGAGATCAGCGGCGCGCAGACACAGCTGCGCTTCCCGCTCAGCGCCGGCGCGAAGAAGGCCTCCGTCGCGGGCTATCAGACGCAGAAGCAGACCGACGGCGACTGCCCCGTGCTCGTGCTGACCGATGCAAACGGCTTTACCGGGACGCGCTCGTTTACCGTCATGTATACGATCTCGGGCCTTGCAAGCGAGGCCGACGGCGTGCAGACGCTCAGCCTTCCGCTCATGAGCGCGAAATGGGACTATCCCATCTCCAAATATGTCTTTACTGTTACGCTGCCCAAGCCGTTTGAAAGCTATCCGGCCTTTACCAGCGGCTACCACGGCGACGTGATCTCCGACTATATCGATCTGGATGTCTCCGAGTCGCGCATCACGGGCGTGATCGAAACGGGGCTGAAGGACCATGAATCGCTCGAAATGACCCTCACGCTGGATAAGTCCTATTTTTCCGGCGCGCATACCACGCTTTCGTTCGGCTGGGCCGGCACGGCAATCATTCTGCTGCTGCTCGCGCTGGCGTTCCTTTACTGGTTCTCGTCTCTGCGCAGTGCACGGGTGCGCGTATCCTCACGGATGCTGCCGCCGGATGCGGCGCTGCCGTGCGATATGCCGTTCCTGCTGGCGGGCGGACCGATCCAGTTCAATATGCTGGTCTGCCACTGGGCAAGTCTGGGATATCTGACCATCTCCTGCGGCAAAAATGAGCGGGTGGTGCTGCGCCGCCGCGTCGATATGGGCAACGAGCGCCGCCCTGCAGAGGTCAGGTTGTTCCAGATGCTGTTTTCGCAGGGCGACGTGTGCGAGGGCGTAAGTCTTCTGTACAAGCGCACGGCGGAAAAGGCCGACGAGGTCCTGCGGCGCTACTGGGTCAGGCGGATGTACCGCAAAACCAGCGGCAATCCGCTCATTATGCGTACGCTTGGCATTCTGGCCGGAGCGCAGACTGCCGCCGACATTCTGGCCGGAGCGCTGACTGCCGCCGAGGCGGCAAGCCCGATCCTGCCGTCAGGCTTCGTGCGCTGGCTGCTGCTGGCCGTGATCTTCGTGCTCGGCGGCGTACTGTTTGCGGTGATCCAATATGCGCCTGCGGCGTATTATCAGGGAAAATGGCCGCTGGCAGGACTGGCTGCGGCGTGTGCGGCGGCACTTCTGGCAATGGCGCAGCTCGGCGAGGGCGTTCTTGTGATGCTGCTGGTGATCGCCTGCGAGGTGCTGATCGGCGTGCTGACGCTCCACGGCGGCAGGCGCACCGCCTTTGGCGACGAGATCGTCGCGCAGGCGCTTGGCTACCGCAAGTTCCTCCGGCGCGTCACGCAGAGCCAGCTGCAGTCCCGGCTGGCGCAGGACAGCCAGTATTTTTACCGCATCCTTCCGTATGCCGAGGCGATGGGCCTCGGCAGGAGCCTTGCCCGGACGCTCGGCGACACGGCGCTGGAGCAGTGCGACTGGTACCAGGGCGCCAAGCCTGTGCCGCGCACGGCGGCAGGCTTCTATTCCAGCCTGCGCGAGGCGCTCTCTCTGATGGAGATGTCCATCCGAAATTAATGCATACATAAAAAATTCAGCCGGCGGAACGCATCGTTCCGCCGGCTGTTCACTGTAAAAGAAATGTGTCAGAACAGGCTCTGCTGGGGCTCGTCCGGCTCCGGCTGGGACAGGAGCACTTCGATCTCGCTCTCGCCGTAGACGGCGATGCCGTTTTCCTTCAAAAGCGCCGCCGTTACGCCGTCTCCGGATGTCAGGCGGCCGGAGAACGTGCCGTCGTAAATGCGCCCGCTGCCGCAGCTCGGGCTGCGCTCCTTCAGAACGGCTGCCTTGCAGCCGTACAGCCGGGCCAGATGCAGCGTCTGCTCCGCGCCCCGGCGGTACTGCGCCGTGACATCCGTGCCGCTCTTCATCACAACGGCGCAGCCCTGCCGCTCCGACAGCTCGCGCGGCGTGGGCAGTCCGCCCAGCTGCTCAGGACAGACAGGGACGAGGTGGTAGCGCTCCATGAGCGCAACGGTCTGCATGATGGGCTTCGATTCGCCGTCATACCGGCAGCAGACGCCGAGCAGACAGGCGCTGATCAGAATGTTTTCCATAGTATCGGGTCCTTTCTCCGGCACGTACCGGCGGCAGCTGCGTCGCTTCGCAAAGCGTTTGAGAGTTCCTGTTTCCCTCATTATAGCAGACGCACATTCAAAACACAATCACAGCTTCCGAAGACGGCCCAATTCTGAAGTGCAAAAAGCTCCCCTTGCCAGGCTGCTGCGCGGCAAGGGGAGCGGTATGCTTTTCATCCAATCAGGCTGCAAACCAGATCGGTGTATTCGCCTGCGTTTTCGACCGGCAGACCGGCCATGAGCAGCGCCTGCGTGTAGAGAATCTTCACCAGATCCTCCGCCTTCTTCTCGTCCTGTGCAACTGCGATCTGCAGCTTCGCGAAGATCGGGTGATCGGCGTTCAGCTCAAGAATGCGGTCGGCCTTCATGCCGGCTTCGGGGTTCATGCGCTTGAAATACTTCTCCATTTCAAACGTCATGCCGCCGTCCGGGACGACGCTGACGGGGTGGCTGCCCAGATTGTCGCTCAGGCGCACGTCCTTGATCTTGTCGCCCAGCGTCTTTTTGACGAATTCAAGCGTCTGCTTCGCTTTTTCGCTCTTTTCCTCGGCGGCCTTCTTTTCCTCGTCCGTTTCGAGGCCCAGATCGCCCGCCGTGATGGCCTTGAGCTCCTTGTCCTGATACTTTGCCAGCGTCTGCGGCACGAAACCGTCGACCTCGTCGGTCATGAACAGCACGTCGCAGCCCTTCTGCTGCAGCTTTTCCATCTGCGGCAGCTGGTGCAGCGCCTCGCGGCTCTCGCCGTTGGCATAGTAGATATACTTCTGATCCTCCGGCATGGCGGCGACATATTCCTTGAGCGAGATCAGCTTGCCCTCCTTGCTCGACCAGTAGAGCAGCAGATCCTGCAGCGTTTCCTTCTTCGCGCCGTAATCGGCCAGAACGCCGTATTTGATCTGCGGGCCGAAGGCCGCGAAGAACTTCTCGTATTTCTCGCGGCCGTTGTCCATGAGCTTCTGCAGCTCGGTCTTGATCTTCTTTTCGAGATTGCCCGCGATAAATTTCAGCTGACGGTCATGCTGGAGCATTTCACGGGAGATATTCAGACTCAGATCCTGCGAATCGACCACGCCGCGTACGAAGCGGAAGCAGTCCGGCAGCAGATCAGCGCAGTTTTCCATGATCATCACGCCGGAGGAGTACAGCTGCAGGCCCTTCTTGAAGTCCTTGGTGTAGAAATCATACGGCGCTTTTGCCGGGATAAACAGCAGCGCCTTGTATGTGACCGCGCCCTCGACGTTCGCGTGAATGACGGCCAGCGGGTCTTCAAAGTCGAAGAACTTTTCCTTATAGAAATTGTTGTATTCCTCGTCGGTGACGTCCTTTTTATTCCGGTTCCAGATCGGGACCATGGAGTTGAGCGTCTCGACCTCGGTATAGGTCTCATATTCGGGCTTGTCGCTCTTCTCCGTGCCCTCCTTCATGCGGCTCTTTTCAACCGCCATGCGGATGGGGTAGCGGATGTAATCGGAATACTTGCGCACAAGAGATTGAAGCTCCCAGGTCTTGAGGAAGCGGGAGTATTTTTCGTCGTCCGTGTCGGCCTTCAGCTGCATGATCACGTCCGTACCGGCGGCAGCGCGCTCACACGGGGTCATGGTATAGCCGTCCGCACCCTCGGACTCCCATTTCCACGCCTCGTCGGAGCCGTATTTCTTCGAAATGACGGTCACCTTGTCCGCGACCATGAATGCCGAATAGAAGCCCACGCCGAACTGGCCGATGATATCGGTGTCAGCGGCCTTGTCCTTGTCGAGCGCCTGCTTGAACTGCAGACTGCCGGAGCGGCAGATCGTGCCGAGGTTGTTTTCCATTTCGTCCTTGTCCATACCGATGCCGTTGTCGCTGACGGTCAGCGTGCGGGCGGTCTCGTCGGGCTTGAGTTCGATCGCAAAATCGCTGCGGCTGAGGCCGACTTTCTCGTCGGTCAGCGCCTGATAGGCCAGCTTGTCGATGGCGTCGGAGGCGTTGGAAATGATTTCACGCAGGAAAATTTCCTGATGCGTGTAAATGGAGTTTATCATGAGATCCAGCAGACGCTTGGATTCCGCTTTGAACTGTTTCTTTGCCATAGTAAATGTCACGTCCTTTGCAGATTAGCACTCATGCTATCTGAGTGCTAACTGTATTCTAGCACACTTTTCCTCGTTTGCAAGGGGTTTTTGCAAAATTCATAAAGCGTTCACAAGCGGCTGGATAGGGCATGGTCAGGCTGCCCGTGCTTCCCATGCCAGCAAAAGCGCTTCCAATTCCGGCGTCAGCCGTCTGCGGCACTCTGCTTTCAGATCCTCCGGCACACCATAGAACGCCTCGGCGATGCTGCCGGTGATGGCGGCCAGCGTGTCGCTGTCTCCGCCGAGAGATACCGCTGTGCGCAGCGCGTTCTCAAAATCTGTGCTTTCCAGAAACGCGGTGATCGCCTGCGGGACTGTCTCCTGACAGCTCTCCACATGATGGTAGTCAGGGCGAATTTCATCGCAGCTGCGGCTGAGGTCGTAGCCGAACTCGCGTTCCACATACGTCCGGATATCCGCCTTGCTGCTGCCGGTGCGGGCGAGGAACATTGCCGCGGCGGTCGCCTGTGCGCCCTTGATCCCTTCGGGGTGATTGTGCGTGACCTCGGCGGTGAGCTTCGCCAGATGCAGCGCCTGCTCCATATCCTCCGCCAGCTCCGCCGCAGCGGAAACCCGCATGGCGCTGCCGTTTCCATAGCTGTTGTAGGGCCGCGGAGCATCCTCATACAGCCAGCCGATGAACCGCGTGCCATAGCCCCTGCCGGGATAGGCGCGGCCCAGCTGCTGCATCTGGTGCACAAGCGCTGCTTTGATGGCTGCGTCGTCCTGCCCGCACGTGTCCAGCAGCGCCTTTGCCACTGCCAGCGTCATGACCGTATCGTCGGTAAATTCAGAACGCTGGCAAAAGAGCGGAAAGTCCTTCGACTTGTAATTGTTGAAGTCGAATTCATAGGGGCTGCCGATGATATCGCCCAGAATTGCGCCGTACATATTTGATTACCTCCCACGTTTTTTTACATCCGCGTCGATTCGCGCCTTCCATCCGGGACTGAGCGGTCTGGACGCGCGGACGGTGCAGATCGCTTCACTGATCACGTCATAGTTGAGCGCCGTGCCCACCTCGTCGCATTTGTAATCCACTGCACGTTCGGCGCTGATGCCGAAGCGGGCGGCTTCCTTCGCCGCGTCGATGTTCGCGCCGAGGAACAGAAACTCCCAGCCGTATTTTGTCTTCTGCCGCTCGATCATCCGCTGCACCGTCTCGTAGCTGTAGCGGCGGCTGGCGTTTTCATAGCCGTCGGTGGTGATGATGAACAGCGTCTTTTCCGGCACATCCTCCCGCCGGGCGTACTTGTGGACATTGCCGATATGATGGATGGCTTCGCCTACCGCGTCGAGCAGCGCTGTGCAGCCGCGTGCGAAATAGTCCTTCTCCGTCATGGGCGGCACCTTCTCCAGCGGCAGCCGGTCGTGAATGACGGTGCTGTCGCGGTCAAACAGGACCGTGGAGACAAGCGCCTCGCCCGCTTCCTTCTTCTGCTTGGCGATCATGGAGTTGAACCCCCCAATGGTGTCCGCTTCCAGCCCCGCCATAGAGCCGCTGCGATCGAGAATAAAAACCAGTTCTGTCATTATGAATACCCTCCTGTGCTTGTTTGTGTCCTGATTATACCGAACACAAAGGAGGATTTGGTCGCTTGGAAAGCGACATATTTTAAACTACGATTTTTTCTGCATGATTTCCAAGTCCTGCGTAGGGGCGGACGACTCTGTCCGCCCGCACAGAATGCAGCATTTTCCGGAAATCTATCATAAACCCGCAAGAACCTGTTTTTGAATGTAGGGGCCGATGCCCACATCGGCCCGTGAGGAAGTTGCGAATTCGCCGAAGGCTTCCGTAAAAGCGGTGCATTCTGCGCGGGCCGATGTAGGCATCGGCCCCTACAGGCGCGAATTCGGAGGTGTCTGCGAATCACGCCCCCAGCAAGCTCTGGTCAAAGGCGAACAGCGCCTCGTTGATCTCGTAAATGTTGTAGTTCCGCTGGCTGATGAAATACTCGATGATCACGTCGAACTTGCTGCTGCGGCTGAGGGCATAGCCCGCGCGGGCTATGAGATCGCGTGTCTCCGTCAGGTCCAGCTCCAGCGCGATGGCAAAGGCGAGGGCCGTGGGCTTGGACGGCCGGTAGTCCGGGTTGCTGCGGATCTTGGAGAACAGCTTGCGGTCGACGTTGGCCCGCTTGTAGATCTCGGAATCCTTTTTGCCGCTGCGGTCGATGTGCGCCAGCAGCGTTTCGGAAAATCCGGCGTCCAGATGCCTCAGCCTGTCGTTCAGACTGCGGAGGGGCCGGGGGACGGACGGGAACGCCGCGCTTGGAGCTCTGCAGGTGGGCCTTACGTCTTCGTCGGTGATCGAATCCGAGTACGGACGCGAGCGGATAAAATCCGTATGCGCGTCTACATAGTGGTCGTCGATGTACGCAGCAATGTCCGCGAACAGCCGGCTGCTGATCTGGTAGGCGCTGCGGTCGAAAATGACGAGATAGACCGTCATGTCGTGCTCCAGCAAAAACGCGCCGATGGCGTCCATCGCCGTGCGCAGCGCCTGCTCCTTCGGGTACCCGTAAACGCCGGAGGAGATCAGCGGGAACGCCACCGTCTGGAAATGGTGCTTCCTTGCCAGCGCAAGGCTCGTCCGGTAGCAGGAAACGAGCTGCTCCTGTTCGCCGTGATCGCCGCCGTGCCACACCGGGCCGACGGTGTGAATGATATATTTGCAGGGCAGGCGGTATCCCCGCGTGAGCTTGGCCTCGCCGGTCCTGCACCCGCCGAGTCGCCGGCATTCAGCCAGCAGCTCCGGCCCGGCCGCCCGGTGGATGCAGCCGTCCACGCCGCCCCCGCCGAGCAAAGACTCGTTGGCTGCATTGACAATGGCGTCCACGCGCATAGTCGTGATGTCGTTTCGAACGATAATAAGCGGCATGACAGCGCACCTGCCTTTGACATATTTCAGGCCCGGAACGCCGCCCGGCCCGATAGAATCTGGATAGCAATATTGTACCAGCTTCGACTGGAAAATGCAAGAAAACACAGGAAGCGCGCAGAGGTTTTCCGGGAAGCGTGGTTGCGCGGACTGCGGTTCTCTGCTACAATAAGAAAAACTGAGGGGAGTTCGGATATGAGCAGAACGGAGAATGTAGAGCTGGCCGTAGTATGTCTGCTGGAGGACGGCGGCAGGGTGCTGCTCCAGAACCGGAAAAAGGAGGACTGGCACGGCTGGGCGCTGCCGGGCGGCCATGTGGAGCCGGGGGAGTCGTTCGTAGACGCTGCCATCCGGGAGATGCAGGAGGAAACCGGCCTGACGATCCGGAACCCGAGGCTCGTCGGCGTCAAGCAGTTCCCAATCGAAGCCGGCCGGTACGTCGTGCTGCTGTTCAAGGCCGTGGAATGGTCGGGAACGCTGACCTCGTCGGAGGAAGGAGAAATGGCGTGGATCGAATACAGCAAGCTCCCGTCCCTGCAAACCGTGGACGATCTCGAAGAAATGCTGCACATGATGAACACGCCGGAGCTGACGGAATTCCAATATCTGCTCCGCGGCGATGAATGGATTATGTCGATCAAATAGAGGAGGGCAGTTATGCGGTATCTCACAAAGGACTGGTACATCGCCTGTCAGACAGACCCCATGACGCCGGAGGTGCAGAAGCGGCTGGACGAGATCGATCGGGCGTACTGCGCCGCGCAGACGCGCGAGGCACTGCCGGATGGACTGCTGCGGCGCTTTTTCTTCCATGACGGCGCGGTACGGGAGATCATCACCGGAACGGACCTTACGCTCCGCATCGACAGCCCGTATTCTGAATACCATACCGTGACCTTCCGGAGCGCAAAAATGAAGCAGGAGCCGCCTGTCGTCGGCGCGGTCTGGCTGTACCGGGAGCTTTACCGGCACAAGAGCGGGCGCGGCTACGAGGCGCACATCCTGTTCGAAGCCCCCGCAGGCCCCGTATACCGAAAAATCTGCGCCGCCGCCCTGATCGACACAAGGATCATCTGCGATGAGATCGAATTTGCGTAAAAAACGTGGGTGTCTCAAAAACCACTTTGAGACACCCCCGCGTTCAATTCCCGCCCGCAGGCGGCACGGTCTGCGAAGCAGACCACGCTCGCACCAATAAGGAAAAGACACGCCAAAGCGTGTCTTTTCTTTATTGGTGCGAGAGATGAGACTTGAACTCACACGACTGTTGCCACACGCCCCTCAAACGTGCCTGTCTACCTATTCCAGCACTCTCGCATTCAATTTTCGATTGCTCGGTTATTATAATCACACTTCGCGCGTTTGTCAAGTGTTTTATTTCTTTTTGGCCGGATGTTCCATCACTTTTTTACTTGCGCTTCGTCCCGATATCTGGTATAATACCGGTTGAATGTACACAAGGAAGGCGGGCGAAGGGGTTGCCGAAGTTTTTTGTTTCGCCGGACGCCGTGCGCGGGCGCTTCCTGACGCTTGACGGGGAAAACGCGGCGCACGCGAAGGTCCTACGGCTCAGGCGCGGCGACAGCGTTCTCGTCTGCGACGGCTGCGGGACGGATTACCGATGCACCGTCTCCGATTGCTCCCCGCAGCAGGTGTGTCTGGTCGTAACCAGCACGGAGGAGTCCACTGCGGAGCCGCCGGTCGCCTGCAGCGTCTATATGGCCTACGCAAAGGCCGACAAGCTCGAGCACGTGATCCAGAAGGCAACGGAGCTTGGCGCATACGAGATCGCGGCCTTCCCATCCTCCCGCTGCGTGCTGAAGCTTGATGCAGCCTCGGCGGAGAAGAAGCGCGAGCGCTGGCAGAAGATCGCCGCGTCCGCCGCTGCACAGTCGGGCAGGGGCCGGATCCCGCAGGTGCTCGTGATGCCGTCGTTTGAGGACGCGGTGCGGCGTGCGGCCGGATGCGAGCTGGCGCTGCTTCCGTATGAAAACGAGCACGCGCTTTCTCTGCGCCGCGCCATTGGCAGCGCACAGGCGAAGACCGTCTCGATCATGACCGGGCCGGAGGGCGGCTTTTCCGACGAAGAGGTCCTGCTTGCGCAGCGCGCCGGACTTCAGATCTGTACGCTCGGTCCGCGTATTCTCCGCTGCGAGACTGCGCCGTTGTGCGCGCTCAGCGCCGTCCTGTTCGCCGCCGGCGCGCTGGACTGACGCGATAGATATTAATATAATGTATATTTTTGAATCAAAGGACAGAACAGAATGATGACAAAGAACAAAACTGCTGCAAAAAAGACGGAGGATCAGTCCGTTGTCTATAAAGTCCCCGCCGCATTCGTGCTGATGATCGTTGTAATTTACGCGTTTTGGAAGCTTGGCGGCTATTACAGCACCGTAGAGGGCTTTACGGCGCTTTATCCGATGTTCTGCGTTCAGCGGTATGTGTTTCTGGCGCTGACCGCCGCTGAGCTTGTGCTGTGCGTTCTGCTGAAAAACGGGCTTGCGCGGACGATCTGCCGCTACTGGCTGGCGGCGTTTGCGCTGCTGTTCGTCTCGAGCCTGATTCTGTCCATCTTCTGGACGGGCAACATGATCGTGATCTATCTGCTGCACGCGCTGGTCTACTGCCTGTACATGGTCTGGCAGCTTTACCATTCCGAGTTCTTCACCTTCTCGCTGGTCACGGCCTCCGCTGGCGTTGTATTCTATCTCATTGCCCGCACCTCCTATATGGCCAACCGCATCGCGGGCAGCGCGCTGCTTGCGCTGATCCTGATCGGCACGGCGCTCACCGCGTTCCTGTGCGCGAAAAACCACGGCAAGCTCAACCTTGGCAGCCGGATGCTGCGGCTGTTCCCGGACGGGTTCAATCCGCTGCTGTTCTATTTCATCTGCGTGCTCTGGGCTGTCGTGCTGGCCGCCTGCCTGATCTTCGGCTCCGGCTTCGCGTTCTACGCCATGTTCGCGGCCATCGCTGTTGAGCTGATCGGCGCGGTGTACTATACCTTCCAGCTGAAATAAAAATTTGCATAGATACGCCCTCCGCTCCGTAAACATGGAGCGGAGGGTGATTTTTTGTTTTCTGGCCGTCAGATCCTTAAGAATACGCTGCTGCTGACCGCCGCGGCACTGCTGCTTCGGTTTGCGTCCATGCTGTTTCAGGCGCATCTGGCCGGGCGTATCGGTGCGGAAGGACTGGGCGCGGTGCAGCTGCTGCTGTCCGTGTCCGCGTTTGCCACGACACTGGGGTTGGCCGGGATGCGCGTAGCGGCCTCGTGTCTGTGCGCGCAGGCGCACGGCAGGCGGGAGCCTGCGCAGGTGCAG
>HF990650.1:35119-56072 GCA_000432135.1 Firmicutes bacterium CAG:124 | reverse complement strand
GGGTGCGTTGGGAGTTTTCAGATACACCCTAGGCCAGCGGGGCAAATATCACCGCTGCCGCATACAAAAAAAGCTGACAAGGCCGAGCAGGCCAAGCTTTTGTACCAGCGTTCGTTTCATTTTGTTCCTCCTGTTCAAAAAACGCAGTGCTGACCACGTCAGACATGGTCAGCACTGCGTCCTTGCGTCTGGCTGATTGACTTCTTCGATTTGAAAATTTCTTGCGTTGATGATGCTCTCCCGGCGGCATTTCGGGCAGAAGAGCGGGAACTCCTGCAAGATTGTCCGCCGCAGCAGCCGCAGCCGCGTTTTTGCGCCGCAGACCGGGCACAGGACCCAGCGTTCCTCTGCCGAGCTCATTGCAGCGGCTCCTTTTTGTGAACCATACGGAAAAAAAGCACCACATGGCGGCGGAGCATATCCAGACACTCCGCCTCCCGTTCCGGCTGCCGGTCGCAGATCCCGATCAGCGTCAGGACGGGCGCGACATACTGCATCGCCAGAGCATCCGGGTCTTCCGCCTGAAGCTCACCGGCTGCGATAAGAGCGCGGAAGATCCCGGCGTGGTAGGCGAGCAGCCGGTCAACGTACCGACGGGAATACAGCGCCGCCAGCTCCGGTGAACGGAACTGCTCAATGGTCATCATGCGCCGGAAGCGGCTGATCGGCGCATTGTGCAGAGAGTATTCAAAAATCTGCCGCACCTTTTCAAACAGCGCTTCTGCTGTGATCTCCGTAAAGACCGGAATGTCCTGCGACACGTTCTGTACATGAATGTCGATTTTTCCGGTGTCCGCCTCATACTGTGCCGCCGTGGATTCCACGATCGCGTCAAAAATGGCCTGTTTGCTGGGAAAGTGGTTATAAAGAGAGGGCGCCTTGATGCCGACCGCCCGCGCGATCTCGCCCACGCTGACAGAATCGTATCCCTTCTCGGAAAACAGCTCCAGCGCCTGTTCCAGAATCCTCTCCCGAGTATCCTCCTGCTTCATCACTTCACCAGCTAACTAATATTCGTTAGCTTCAATATAAAGGATTTTCCCGGAAAAGTCAAGCCCCAAAAAAGGCTTCCCTTTGTGCAAAGGGAAGCCTTTGGATTGTATAAATTTACAGCGTTGCGGCCATGACGGCTTTGATGGTGTGCATACGGTTTTCCGCTTCGTCGAAGACGATGGACTGGCTGCTCTCGAAGACCTCATCCGTGACCTCCATCGCGTCAAGTCCGTATTTCTCGCTGATCTGTTTGCCGATGGTGGTGTTCAGATCGTGGAACGCGGGCAGGCAGTGCATGAAGCGGCACTGCGGCCCGGCCTGCGCCATGAGCTTTGCGTTGACCTGATAGGGGAGCAGGTCGTGAATTCTCGTCTGCCAGACCTCGTCCGGTTCTCCCATCGAGACCCACACGTCGGTATAGATCACATCCGCGTTTTGAACCGCGTGCATCGGCTCTGTGTCGAATTCCAGCACCGCGCCGGTCTGCGCGGCGATCGCTTTGCACGTTTCGATCAGAGCCTTATCCGGGAAGTACGCCTCCGGCGCACAGGCGACAAAGTGCATCCCCATCTTTGCGCAGCCGACCATCAGGGAGTTGCCCATGTTGTACCGCGCATCGCCCATGTACACGAGCTTTTTGCCGGTCAGATTGCCGAAATGCTCCTGGATCGTCAGGAAATCGGCCAGAATCTGCGTGGGGTGAAATTCGTTCGTCAGTCCGTTCCAGACGGGGATGCCTGCATATTTTGCGAGATCCTCTACGATCTGCTGCCCGTAGCCGCGGTACTCAATGCCGTCGTACATACGGCCAAGCACGCGCGCAGTGTCGGCGATGGATTCCTTTTTGCCGATCTGCGAGCCGGACGGGTCGAGATACGTGACCGTCATGCCCAGATCATGCGCCGCGACCTCGAACGAGCAGCGCGTCCGCGTGCTGGTCTTCTCGAAAATCAGCGCAGCCTGCTTGCCCTCGCACAGCCGGTGGGGGATACCGGCCTTTTTCTTTGCCTTGAGCTCGGCGGCAAGCGCCAAAAACTCTGCGATCTGCTCCGGCGTAAAATCAAGCAGCTTTAAAAAGCTCTGTCCTTTGATGTTCATGTCGTACTCCTTTTTATTGATGCGCCGCGAGGAAGGCCGCGACGGAATCCAGCTGCGCCTGTACCGACGCGGGGCCGGTGCCTCCGGCGGAAATGCGCCGCGCCACGCAGGTCCTGAGCGAAATTTCTTCATACAGATCGTCCGTGAAAACGTCCGAATACGTCTTGTAGGTTTCCAGCGGCAGCTTCTCAAGCACGGTATCATGCGTGATGCAGTACGCCACGAGCTGACCGGAAATTTTGTACGCACTGCGGAACGGAACGCCCTTTTTTGTCAGATAATCGGCCAGATCCGTCGCGTTGATAAAGCCCTTCTGCGCGGCCAGCAGCATAGCCTCCGGCTTTGTACGAAGGCTGGAAAGCATCGGAGCCATGATCTGCAGGCAAAGCTTCGTCGTGTCCACGCAGTCAAACACGGCCTCCTTGTCCTCCTGCATATCCTTATTATAGGCCAACGGAAGCCCCTTGAGCGTCGTCAGAAGCGCGATCAGATCGCCGTAGACCCGCCCGGTCTTGCCGCGGCACAGCTCAGCCATGTCCGGGTTTTTCTTCTGCGGCATGATGGAAGAGCCGGTCGTAAAGCCGCTGTCCAGCTCAATAAACTGAAATTCCCAGCTCGACCACAGGATCAGCTCCTCGGAAAGCCGCGACAGATGCATCATGACCAGCGCGCACGCGCTCATCAGCTCCACGCAGAAATCGCGGTCCGATACGCCGTCAAGGCTGTTTTCACACACGGCGGCGAAGCCCAGCTTCTGTGCCTCGAACACACGGTCCGTCGGATATGTCGTCCCGGCCAGCGCACAGCAGCCGATGGGGGAGGCGTCCGTGCGCTTATACGCGTCCGCAAGCCGTCCATAGTCGCGCTCCAGCATCATCGCATACGCCAGCAGCTGCTGGCCGAATGTGATCGGCTGTGCCCGCTGCAAATGCGTGTAACCGGGCATAATGGCGTCCTTGTTCGCCTCCGCCTGCGTATGCAGCGCCCGCATGACGGCCAGAACCAGCGCTTGCAGCGCCTTGATCTCATCCTTTAAATACATCCGCAGATCAAGCGCGACCTGATCGTTGCGCGAGCGGGCTGTGTGCAGCTTTTTGCCCACATCGCCGATGCGCTTCGTAAGCTCCGCCTCGACAAACATATGAATGTCCTCAGCCTGCGGGTCGAGCTGCAGCGCCCCGGATTCCAGATCGGCCAGAATGCCCGCCAGACCGTCGATGATCGCATCCGTATCCGCCTGCGTCAGAATGCCGCATTTGGCAAGCATTGCGGCGTGTGCCATGGAGCCGGTGATATCCTGCCTGTACATCCGTCCGTCGACGGCGATCGAAGAGTTGAATGCGTCAGCCAATGCCGAAGTCTCCGCCTCCGACCGGCCCGCCCAAAGCTTGTTCATGGTGCGTTCTCCCTGCATGATATTTGCAAAGCCTCCCCTTGCCATGCCCCGCATGGTAAGGGGAGGTGGATTTTTACAGCTTCCCCTGCTCTCGCAGCGCCTGCACCTTGGTCGGCAGGCCCCAGATGTTGATGAAGCCCTCAGCCTCGGCCTGGTTGAAATCGCTCTCGCCGAATGTGACGAGATTCTCAGAATACAGAGAATACGGCGAGGTAATGCCGGCGTTGATCATGTTGCCCTTGTAGAGCTTGAGCTTGACCGTGCCGGTGCAGAACTCGTTGGCCTTCTTCGCAAATGCCGTCAGCGCCTCCTGCAGCGGGGTGTACCACTTGCCGTTGTAAATGAGGTCGGCGTAGTCGACGGCCAGCTTTTCCTTCATATGCAGCGTTTCCTTGTCGAGCGTGAGCATTTCCAGCTGCTCATGCGCGAAATAGAGAATCGTGCCGCCCGGCGTCTCATAAATGCCGTGATCCTTCATGCCGATGAGCCGGTTTTCGACGATATCCAGAATGCCGACGCCGTTCTCGCCGCCGAGCTTGTTGAGCTTGCGGATGATGTCGGAAACCTTCATCTTCTCGCCGTTGACCGCCACGGGGACGCCCGCCTCAAAGCTGACGGAAACCGTCGTGGGCGTGTCGGGCGCCTGATAGGGGGACACACCCATTTCAAGGAACAGCGCCTTGTCAAGATCCGGCTCGTTCGCGGGATCCTCAAGATCAAGGCCCTCGTGGCTCAGGTGCCACAGGTTCTTATCCTTGGAGTAGTTCGTCTCGCGGGAGATCTTCAGCGGCACATGATGCGCCTCGGCGTAGTCGATTTCCTCGTCACGGGACTTGATCTCCCACTCTCTCCACGGTGCGATGATCGCCATGTCGGGTGCGAAGCGCTTGATGGCCAGCTCGAACCGGACCTGATCGTTGCCCTTGCCGGTTGCGCCGTGCGCGATGGCGTCCGCACCCTCGGCCAGCGCGATTTCGGCCAGCTTCTTGCCGATGACGGGCCGTGCAAACGCGGTGCCGAGCAGGTATTTTTCATATTTCGCGTCCATCATGACGGACGGGACGATAATCTCGTCGCACATCTCGTCGGTGAGGTCGGCAATAATCAGCTTGCTCGCGCCGGTCTTGATGGCCTTTTCCTCCAGTCCGTCCAGCTCGTCGCCCTGACCGACATCAGCCGCGACGGCGATGATCTC
Organism: Firmicutes bacterium CAG:124; assembly: GCA_000432135.1. Taxonomy (GTDB): domain Bacteria; phylum Bacillota; class Clostridia; order Oscillospirales; family Oscillospiraceae; genus CAG-170. Next base: position 51,390 of record HF990650.1, on the reverse strand, counting down.
CGGATCGTTGTAATGCTCCTTCAGCCACGGGATGATGACCGAGGTATCAAGGCCGCCAGAATAGGCCAGAACGATTTTTTTGATTTTGCTCTTATCCATGTGAAAACCCTCCATAAAGCTCCGTTGTGCGGTTGTTTTTCTTTATGCACGTAATATACACACTTTATGCAGATAAGTCAAGCATAAAATTTATAAATATTCATTTATGTGAAAAAACAATGCATACCCATCCGTACACGCCCGCCGTTTTGTGCAGAATGAAAAAAACTTTACTTTTTCAGCCAAAGCGCGTAAAATTTGAGGTAACAGACGGGAACCGTTTCCGCTGTAGGGGCCGATGCCCACATCGGCCCGGCAGGGCAGACCGGTTCCACAGAGGATTTTGGCGAATTCGCAGCTGCGGAACGGGCCGATGTGGGCATCGGCCCCTACAATATGCTGCATACAGGAATGAATATGCAAAAAAAAGTTGGTTTTGGAAGCCTCGATCCCCACCGGCGGGATCTCTGCGCCGCCGTACTGGCGCTCTGCGCACCGGACTTTGCGGAAAAACCCGCCTCTGCGCAGGAGTTTTTAGCCGCCCTCTATCAGAAGCTCTGCGCGCAGATGTTCCCGGACGGCCTGCCGGAGGTTCCCGTACTGACGGCGGACGAGACGGCGTACCTGTCCGCGCTGGAAGCGGCGCTTTACGGCCCAGCGGACAGCTTCGACCCCTATCTCGATCTGCTGCCACTGCCGGAAGACGCGATTTCCGGAAGCCGCGTGGAGGCGCAGTATGCCAGATTTGAGCAGGCCGTGCGGGAAAGCCATCTTATGGCCGTCATGCGCCTCGGCATGGAATCGACGCCCTTCGACCCCGCATCGCATACCATCGGCGTCCACAATATCGCTCTGCACACGGCCATTCTCGCGAAAAAGGCCGGGTTCCCGGTCGACCTGCCGCTGGTCAGCGCGGCGGCGCTGGGGCACGACATCGGAAAATTCGGCTGCCGGGGCGAGGATCTGAGCCGCATTGCCTATCTGCACTATTACTACACCTGGCAGTGGTTCAGCCGCCATGACATGGAGGAGATCGGCTATATCTCCGCCAACCACTCCACGTGGGACCTGGAATTTGAAAACCTGCCCATCGAGTCTCTGCTTCTCATCTACGCGGACTTCCGCGTCCGCGGCACGAGAGCGCCCGGCGAAAAGGAGCGTATGCGCATCTATTCGCTCAAGGACGCGTATGAGATGATCTTTTGCAAGCTGGCCGACATGACGCAGGAAAAGACGCTCCGCTACCAGAACGTCTATCACAAGCTGAGCGATTTTGAAAATCTGCTCCGAAGCCGCGGCGTCAGCCCGGAGCTGACGGAAACCGAGCTTCTGCCGCATGAGACAAAGGATCCATCGCTCATGAACGCGGAGCAGGCGCTTCAGGCGCTGCGCGACCTGACGCTGGACGGCTCCATCCGACTCATGCACACGCTCTCGACCGATCAGACGCTCGAGCAGCTGCTCGAACAGGCCAAGGGCGAAAAAAATCTCCAGCGGATCCGAATGTACCTGCGCCTGCTGGAGGAATACAGCACCTATATGACCAAGGCCAACAAGCGCAAGACGCTTGTGCTCCTGTATGAGCTTCTCATGCACCCGGACGGCGACGTGCGCCGCATCGCCGGGCGCATCATGGGCAAAATTCTTGCGAATGCCGGCCCGCGCTACCGCAAGGAGCGGCCGCTTTCTGCGAAGGACGGCCAGATGCCGCCCGCCGTGATGGCGCTTTTGTCGGAATCTGCCGAGCTTTGGACACATTATATCGGCCTCTGTCTGCACCCGGATTACCGCATTTCCAGCAAGCACGCGCTGCGCATCTCCAACTCGCTCAAGACCATCTGCCAGAGCCTGTTTGCCTCCTGCGAGGAAAAGGAGGCCGGGCCGCTGGTCAAGCCGCTTCTGAACGCGCTGACCGAGGCGCGGGACGAAGACCGGTTCGTGCTGGTCGACGCGCTGTGCCATGTGCCGTGCCGCTATCTGCCAAAAAAGGAGCTGCCGGAGCTGTCCGCCCGCCTTGCCGCCATGCTCGGCACGGGAAACACGGAGCTGGATATCATCACGCTGCATATGCTCCTGCGCCTGACCCACGCCGAGCAGGGCCTGCGGCCGGCCGTCTGCGCCGCCGTGCGGCAGTACGCGCCGCGCTGGGAGGATCATCTGGCCCACGACTGGCTCAAAGCAAGGCTGCTGGCGGAGCCGTTCGCGGCGCTGGACGCGCGGACCGTCTCGCAGATCCACCTCAGCAACCTGAAAAACGCCGTCCACTGGACGGTCAAGCTCACGCAGATCAATATGCTGCTGGAATATGTCCGGACGCACCCGGAGACGGCGTTCCACACGGCGCTGCATTTTTCCAATCTGCTCTGCGTCAGCGAGCATCTTCCCGTGCGTGAGGCGGCGGGCAACGCGCTGCTTTCTGTGGCCCCCGATCTGCTCGTCGACCAGATCAACGAGATCGGCATCGACCTGACGCGCGAGCTGGAATCCGGGCAGGAGCAGATCTCGTGCTTCATCCCGCCGTATCTGGGAAGGCTTTTGTGCCTGCTGCCGGAAAAGGAGCTGGGCGAGTCTGTAGAGTCTATCGGGAAGCTTGCCTGCGGCGCGTCCATCCGGCCTGCACGCGTGGCGCTGTTTACGCTCGGCGAGGCGCTGAATGTGCTGCCGGAGCAGGAGGCGCAGATCGCTGATCACATCCTCGGGCTCATCCTCACCGGCATTTCCCACTATGACGAGACGATCCACCAGACGGCGCTGGCCGTCCTCTGCCGCGATATTTTCGGCCGCGACCAGCTTTCCCTTGCCAGAAAGCATGATATTTTCGTCCGTCTGCACAAAAAGCTCCTGACGCTTTTGGCAGAACCGCGCACCGGCCAGCTGACATTCTTCAACTGCGCGGCCATGCTCAACCATCTGTACCGCTATACCGTCCGGCAGGAGCTGCTGGAGGGGCCGTTCCGCTTCCCGCCGGAAAAACCCGCCGCGTTTTTCCCCGGCACGTTCGACCCGTTTTCCGTCGGCCATAAGCAGATCGTGCAGGAGATCCGCGCACGCGGCTTCGAGGTCTATCTGGCCGTCGACGAGTTTTCGTGGAGCAAGAAAACGCTCCCCAAGCTCCTGCGCCGCCGCATTGTCTCCATCTCGACCGCCGACCAGTGGGACACATATCTGTTCCCAGACGAGATCCCCGTCAACATCGCCATGCCGGACGATCTTGCCCGCCTGCGGCAGCTGTTTCCGGGCAGAGACGTCTATCTTGTCGCAGGCAGCGATGTGATCGCCAACGCCTCGGCGTACAAGCACACAGAGCCCGGTACGGCGGCAGACTATGACCACATCATCTTCTGCCGCGACGGCAGCGCCGACCGCGCGGCGCTGGCCTCGATCATCCGGGGAAAGCTCCTGCTTCTGTCGCTGCCGCCGTTTTATGAGACAGTCAGCTCCACGCGCATCCGCGCCTCGGTCGACCAGAACCTTGATATTTCCATGCTCGTCGCACCGGTCGTGCAGACGTATATTTATGAATGCGGCCTGTACGTCCGTTCCCCGGAGCAGAAGGATGTGCTTCGGCGCGAAGCGCTCTATTTCCGAAATGTCACGCAGGACGAGCAAACGCTCCCGCAGGCCGTCCGGGCCTGTATGCGGGGCAAAAAAGCGCCCCGCGCGGCGCTTCTGCTGGCAAGACCTGCGCGTCTGCTCGGCTGGGCGGCGGGACATACGATTTTGCTGGACGATCTGTATGACGCGCTCGGCTCTCTGGACGCGTGCAGCTATGTGCGCCAGCACGCCTCCGGCCAGATCCTGTTCGTTGACGCGGCGCAGGCCGAGGGGGAGGACGCGCTGCGGATGCTCCTCAACGAGCTGCTTGCCAGAAGTCTTGAGCAGGGGCACACCTATGCGCTCTGCCGCTGTGGGGAAGACCAGACGGAGCTGCAGAGTGCCCTGCGCCAGCTCGGCTTTACACAGGCCGCAGACGGCATCTATTATGTCGATATGCGCAACCCCGTCATGCTCCTGCAGGACGCCATGCTCTGCATCAAGCCCCCGCACCGCGACGCACCCGCTGTGCGCGAGGCCGTTTTGCAGACCCGGCCCCGCCTGCGCATGGCGCTCAGCGCCATGTTCCCTGGCAAGCTCCTTCTGTGCTTCGACACGGAAATGCTCAATCAGTCCATTGCACAACGCATTGAGCGCATGAACGGCGTGCAGGACGTGCCCGAGGGCGTCTGGCAGCTCGGGCCGTATATGTGCGTGCCCTACGGGAAAATTTTTGCGGACGCCATCGTGCCCAATACGGTCACGAAGACGCTCCACGTGGAAAAATGCTACGCGCCCGACGTGCGCAGCTTCACGATCGAGGAATACCCGGATTATTCTCCGCTGCCGGGACAGGTCCGCACGCTGCGCTCGTTCCACCGGCCCATTATTCTGGTCGACGATCTGCTGCACAAGGGCTACCGCATCGAAAAGCTTGACCGCGTCTTCCGGCAGGAGCAGCTTGCCGTTGACCGCATCGTCGTCGCCGTCATGTCCGGCTATGGCCGCGATCTGATGCGCGTGCAGGGCAGGCGGGCCGAGTGCGAGTATTTTATTCCGAATCTCCATTACTGGGTCACGGAGAGTCTGCTCTATCCCTTTATCGGCGGCGACAGCGTCGCAGGCCGCAGGCAGAAGGAGCGGATGCTCCCGTCTGTCAATATGATCCTGCCGTATGTCTATCCCGGCTATTTCTTCGACGTGACGGAAGGGAGCATCCGGGGCCTTTCAAAAACGGCGCTGGAAAACGCCATGCAGATCCTCCGCGCGCTTGAACGCGAGCACCAGCGCGTATTCTCAGCCGCCCTGACCATCCGCCGCCTCGGCGAAGCCCTCACACAGCCACGCCTGCCCGATAAAGGCGACTGCATGACCTTCGATTTCTCCCTCCCGGCCTCCAGCTACCTCGAAGAAGACCTCTCCCGTCTGGACCGCATCTGCCGCTGAGTGCCTGAGAGGCCGAGCGGCAGACAGCTGCGAAAAGCGGAAGCCCAATGCGAATTCGTGACTGCACTGCGTAGAGGCGGACGACTCTGTCCACCCGCAGAATACAGTGTTTTTCGTGAATTTGCGGCGAATTCGCAACATTTATCGGGCCGACAGAGGCGCCGGCCCCTAACAGACGCTTCTTCAAAAAAGCTGTGCCCCGGCTGCCTGACGGCAGCCGGGGCGCGGTTGCTTATTTGGTTCTGCTGCAGCCGGTGCAGCTGTCTTCGGGCTTGATGCACGGTTCGTTTTTCCCGGGGAAGAACGCGTCCATCGGGAAATCGATCTGGCTGAAGACCTCGCAGGGGCTTTCCGTGCTCGTGCCGCCCACCGGCGGACAGGTCTTCGACGGAACGCAGTAGTCGAACGTCGGGATGAGCAGCTGCGTGTCGCGTTCGAGCCGGACGATGGAGAACTGTCCAATCGTGACAAGCAGGCGCTTGCATTCGCCGGTCAGCACCAGCGGCTCGTCGAAGCAGCCCAGCAGCGCCTCCGGGATGGCGGGCGAGGCTTCGTTCTGGCAGCAGCAGCTGCACGCCTCCATCACGCGCGAGCCGAGGATGATCGGGTCGACCGTCTCCGCAATGGCCCGCGGCAGCGAGACGGACTGCAAAGACTTCTTACAAAGGCACGTCAGATCGTCCCGGCTGGAGAAAATGCGTGCGCTTGTTTCCCCGCCGAACAGAACCAGCCGCTTGGAGAACACGGCAAGGCCCGTGACGGTATTCGTGCGTCCGGCCGAGAGCGTCGCGTCGGCAATGACGCGGTAATAGAACGTTACGTCGACCGTAAAATAGCCGGAGGAGTAGGGAACCGGCTCCACCTGTACCTGAGTAAAGAGCAGCTCCACATACCGCGCCTTTGCGCTTGCCGCGCAGTCGAGCGTCTGCTGGGAGTCGACCGTTAAGTACACGCGCAGATCCTCAATGCAGTCCTTGGCGAGACAGCTGTCTGTGATTTTCCCCGTATGCACACAAACCGCTTCACGGATGCCGCGCAGATCACAGGTCTTGCCCGCCTGTGCAGGTTCAGACATTCGGATGACCTCCTATATATGATATCGTAAAGGTTCGCGTGGCCGAAACAGGGTCGTTCACGCTTCGCTTTCATAACAGTTTATGCAAAACCGCCCGTATGTGAAACACCGCGCAGGGAAATTGAACCCGAAATTGCGTGGACAAATGCGGAAATATGTGCTAAGATGATAGATGAATTCTAAATTGGTGAGGTATGCCTGCACATGAAACTGGATATCATGGGGCTGCAATTTGATAATGTCACGATGGACGAGGCCTCTGCGCGCGCGGAACAGATCCTTGCGGGCAAAAAGACCTGCTATGCCGTGACCCCGAACGCCGAGATCGCCTATGAGGCGCTGTACGACGAAACGCTCCGCGCGCTCATCAACGGCGCCGATCTCGTCCTGCCGGACGGCGCAGGCGTTGTGCTCGCGTCGAAGCTTCTCAAAACGCCGCTGAAGCAGAAGGTCGCGGGCGTCGATTTTGCCGACCGCCTGCTGTCCATCCTCGAAAAGACCGGCGGCGGGCTGTTCCTGCTCGGCAGCAAGCCCGGCGTTGCGGAGCTTGCCGCGCAGAAAATGACAGAAAAGCACCCGAAGCTGTACATCTGCGGCATGAACGACGGCTATTTCAAGGATGAAGCACCGGTCATCGAGAAGATCAATGCCGCAAAGCCCGATGTACTCTTCGTCTGCCTCGGCGCGCCGAAGCAGGAGCTGTTTATGAAAAATCATCTGGACGAGCTGCATATCAAGCTTATGATCGGCCTCGGCGGCTCGCTCGACAGCTTCGCGGGCACGGTCAAGCGCGCTCCAAAGTGGATGATCCGCTGCAATCTTGAGTGGCTCTACCGGCTCATCAAGGAGCCGAAGCGGTTCGGACGGATGCTCCGGCTGCCAAAATACCTGTTCGCCGTGCTTGGCAAACGGATAAGAGGGTAAGCAATATGGGAAAACTGATCGTGTTTGAAGGAACCGACGGAACAGGGAAGTCGACGCAGTTTGCGCTTCTGACAAAGCGCCTGCAAAACGAGAACGTTTCATTCCGCCGTCTGCAATTTCCGCAGTATCTGGAGCCGTCGTCAGCGCTCATCCGGATGTACCTGAACGGCGAGTTCGGCGAGAACCCGAACGATGTCAACGCCTACGCGGCCTCCACATTCTATGCCGTTGACCGCTTCGCGTCCTATCAGCGCGTGTGGAAAAACGACTATGCTTCGGGCGGGCTGATCCTGTCCGACCGCTATACGACCTCCAACGCTGTCCACCAGGGCGGCAAGCTGGAGGGAAAGGCGCGGGAGGAATTCTTCTCGTGGCTCTATGATCTGGAATTCAACCGTATGGGCCTGCCGAAGCCGGATCTGGTCCTGTGGCTCGATATGCCGGTCGAGATCGCCGAGACGCTCATGCGCAGACGCGAGAGCGACACCAGCACGAAGGCCGATATCCACGAGCGCGACGACGGGTACCTGCACAAATGCCGCGAGGTCGCGCAGCAGGCGGCGGATTATTTCGGCTGGACGCGCGTTTCGTGCGTCCGGGACGGAAAGCTCCGCTCCATCGAGGATATCCACGAGGAATTGTATGCACGTGTAAAATCATGTTTGGAGGAAGTGTGATACCATGGTATATATCATCTTGGGTAAGGGCTTTGAGCCGATGGAAGCAATTGCGCCGTGCGACATTCTGCGGCGCGGAGGCGCGGAGGTCCGTTTTGCCGGGATCGGCGGGACGCTGATCGAGGGCGGCCACGGCATTTCGGTGCAGGCGGACTGCACCGTTGAGCAGATGAAGCTGGCGGACACCGATATGGTGCTCCTGCCGGGCGGACTCGGCGGCGTGCATTCGATCCTGGCAAGCGAAACGGCCATGAATTTCATCCGCCTTGCGTATGAGAAAAACTACCTGATCGCGGCTATCTGCGCCGCGCCGACCATCCTCGCGTCGCTCCACATCACCGACGGCCGCAGAGCGACCTGCTACCCCGGTCTGGAAGATCAGATGGACGCGGCAAAGATGATCCCCTGCGGCGCAGTGCAGGACGGGAACGTCATCACCGGCCGCGCAGCCGGCTCTGCCGACGAATTCGGCCTCGCCTGCCTGCGGGCGCTCAAGGGTGAGGATACGGCCCGTCAGGTTGCCTCCGACATTGTCTACCGCGTATAAGGGAGGAACACATGGCAGATTTGACCCCGAATAAGCGTCCGGACGGGCAGTCGCCGGAAGACGGCGGGCTGGAAAAAAGTCTGGAATCGCTTTCGCTCGACGAGCTGCTTGCGTCCGTCAAGGACGATCTTGCGCGCGTCGACGCGATGATGAACGACAAGGATGAGGAAGAGCAGGCCAAAACGCAGGCTGAGGCCGAGCTGGAGCAGGAGACGCAGCCGCAGAAGCAGACGCCCAATATGCCTCCGCTGTTCGAGCCGAAGATCCCGGAGGAATACGCGGATCTGACCGTCGACCAGCAGCCGCAGGAGCCGGAACCGGCGGAGGAAAAAAAGCACGGACGGCTGCCGTCCGGCATCCGGGTGCTGCTGTATGTGTGCTGCGTGCTGGCCGCGTCAGTGCTGCTTGCCGTGTTTGCGTGGCGCTGCGCGGACGATGTGCTGTCCCTGACCAAGCCGGACGCAGAGGTGACCGTCACCATTGCAGACGGCGCGACGATCTCGCAGATCGCAAAGGAACTGCGGGACAGTGGCCTTGTCCGTTCGGAAACGCTTTTCAAGCTGTACTGCTGGGCCACCCACGCCGAGCGCACCATTGAGCCGGGTACGTATTCGCTCAACAGCCGCTATGACTATCATGCGCTTGTCAGCAATATGGTCGAGGCCAGCCCCGACCGCTCTGTCGTGGAGATCACCATCCCCGAAGGCTACGAGTGCGAGGATATCTTCCGTCTGCTGGAGGAAAACGGCGTCTGCTCGTATCAGGATCTGGCGAACGCCGCGTCGACCTATGAATTCGACTATGCGTTCCTGCAGGAGATCCCCTACGGCAGCGAGAACCGGCTGGAGGGCTATCTCTTCCCGGATACCTACCAGTTCTATATGGGAGACGACCCGGAGAACGTCATTGACAAATTCCTGCGCAACTTCGACAACAAATTCACCAGCGACCTCTATGACGCGCTGGACGCGCTGAACGACCGCCTTGCCCAGCGTATGCGGGAGAATGCGTTCACCGAAACGGAGATCACGGACGCCAAGCTTTCGCTCTACGACCTTATCACGGTCGCATCCCTCGTCGAAAAGGAGACGGCCAGAACGTCGGAAAGCGCAACCATTGCTTCCGTCATCTATAACCGCCTGTGCAGCAAGCTCTATCCCTGCCTGGAGATCGACGCGACCATCCAGTATGCGCTTGCCGAGCGCAAGGAGATCCTGTCCAACGCAGACAAGGGCGTTCTCAGCCCCTATAACACCTACACGAACGCTGGCCTGCCCGCAGGCCCGATCGCGAACCCCGGCATGAATTCCATCCGTGCCGCGCTTTACCCGGCGGAGACGAAATATTATTTCTATGCGCTGGATACGACCGGTGTGCACCACTTCTCCGAGACGTATTATGAGCATCAGAACTTCCTGAACGAGCTCGCGGGCAAGGACGAAGAGGAAGACCAGCAGACCGGCACAGGGGATGGAGCAGCCGACCAGACCGGCGGTACCGCAGATACGGAGAATCAGACAGATGGATAGACGCAAACCGGAGCTTTTGTGCCCAGCGGGGGATATGGAAAAGCTGCGCATGGCCGTTGCCTACGGTGCGGATGCGGTCTATCTGGCCGGAACCAGCTTCGGTATGCGCTCGTTTACCGCCAACTTTACCCCGGACGAGCTGCCGCAGGCGATCAAGCTTGCGCATGACGCGGGTGTGAAGGTGCACTGCACGGTCAATATCATGCCGCGCAACGACGAAGCCGCCGCGCTCCCGGCTTATCTTGAGCAGCTGGACGCGGCGGGCGTCGACGCGCTGATCCTTGCGGATCTCGGTGCGTTCATGATGGCCGGGAAATACGCCCCGCACTGCCAGCGCCACGTGTCGACGCAGCAGTCGGTCGCAAACTACGCCTGCGCGCAGAGCTGGTTCGATCTCGGCGCCAGCCGCGTTGTGCTTGCGCGGGAGCTGAGCCTGCGGGAGATCCTCGGCATCCGCGAACGCGTCTCGCCGGAGCTGGAGCTTGAGACGTTCTGCCACGGGGCCATGTGCGTGTCCTATTCTGGCCGCTGCCTGCTCAGCAACTATATGACCGGCCGCGACTCCAACCGCGGCCAGTGTGCCCAGCCCTGCCGGTACCAGTACGCGCTGATGGAGGAAAAGCGCCCCGGCGAATATTTCCCCGTCTTCGAGGATGAAAAGGGCACGTACATCATGAATTCCCGCGATATGTGCATGATCGACCATCTGGACGAGCTATGCGACGCCGGGATCGACTGCCTGAAGATCGAGGGCCGCGCCAAATCGGCCTATTATGCCGCCATCGTCACCGGAGCCTACCGCCACGTGCTCGACGACGTGTGGGCAGGCCGCACACCGGACAGGATCTGGCGCGACGAGGTCGAGCACGTCTCGCACCGCCATTATTCTACCGGCTTTTACTACGGCCAGCCCGGCCAGTTTACGGAGAACTCCCGCTATCTGCGCGAGTGGCAGATTTGCGCCGTCGTTGAGAAATGCGACGCGGAGGGAAACGCGGTCCTCAGCCTGCGCAACAAATTTGCGGCAGGGGATACCGTCGAGGTCGTCGGCCCGGATCTGCGCCCATTTTCGTGGCAGGTGCCGCCGATGGAGGATCTGGACGGTGTTCCGCTCCTTGAACCCCGCACGCCGCAGATGCGCTTCCGCGCAAAGCTCCCCAAGAGGGTCCCGCCCCTCTCCTTCATCCGCCACGCCGTCGAATTATCCGGCCGATAAGCAAACAACAGGCGCTCCGATTTCTGCGGAGCGCCTGTTGTTTTCGTCAATTCTTATGGTAGCCGAAATTCGAGATCATGAAATCGCTGTCGCGCCAGTTTTCCTTGACGCGTACCCAGGTCTGCAAAAAGACCTTCGTGCCCATGAAGCGTTCGCAGTCCTTGCGTGCATCCGAGCTGATCTTCTTGAGCATCTGGCCGTTCTTGCCGATGATAATGCCCTTGTGGCTGGCCTTTTCGCAGTAGATCGTCGCGTCCAGATCAATGATGCCGTCGTCGCGCTCAGAGAATTTTGTAATCTCGACCGCCGTGCCGTGCGGAATTTCCTTTTCGAGGTTCCACAGCAGCTTTTCGCGGATGATCTCGGCCATGACCTGCTTTTCGGGCATATCGGTCGAAATGCCCTCCGGGAACATGAACGGCCCCGGCTGTGCAAAGCCCTCGCAGACCTGCATCAGGCTGTCCAGCCCGTCGTGCCACTTTGCGCTGATGGGAATGACGTCCGTAAAGTCCAGCAGATCCTTATAGGCCGCAATAACCGGCAGCAGCGTTTCCTTTTCCACGGTATCGATCTTGTTGATGACCAGAATCGCCGGAACCTTTGCTTCCCTGATCTTCTCAATCAGCTCCTGCTCCTGCGGGCCGACGTTTGCGATCGGCTCAACCAGCAGAATGACGGCGTCGACATCGGCAACCGACTGGTTGACGACGTTCACCATGTAGTCGCCGAGCTTCGTGCGCGGGCGATGGAAGCCCGGGGTGTCGATGAAGACGATCTGCGTATCGCCACGGTCGACGATGGCGCAGATGCGGTTGCGGGTGGTCTGGGGTTTATGGGATACGATGGCGATCTTCTCGCCGACGAGCGCGTTGGCAAGCGTGGACTTGCCGACATTCGGCCGCCCGGCGATCGTGATCATCGCGGTTTTTGTGTTCATATGCTTCTCCTTATCTGGAAATTATCTCGGCAGTTCAATTTCGGCCAGAATGGCCTCTTCGGCGGCACGCATCTGCTTTTTCATCGGCCCTTCGTCCACATGGTCGTAGCCCAGCAGATGCAGAATGGAGTGGATGGTCAGATACCCGACCTCGCGCCGGGCGCTGTGGCCGAACTCAGCGGCCTGCTGTCTGGCCCGTTCAAGACTGATGGCCATGTCGCCCAGCGGCACAAGCCCGGTGTCCGGGTCTTTATATGCTTCCCACGACGCGGGGAGCTGCCCTGCCGTCAGCTCAAACATCGGGAACGACAGCACGTCCGTCGCCCTGTCGATCTTGCGGTATGCGTTGTTGATGGCGCGGATGCCCGCGTCGTCCGTCACAAGGACGTTGATCTCACATGGGGTGTTGACGCCCTGATGGGCCAGCGCGGCGGTGATACATTTGGAGATCTGCTGCTTGAGCGCAAAGTCGCGCAGACTGCGGCCCTCGCAGCGGATGACAATGCGATGCTTCATTTCTTTTCCCTCTTCCAGTCCGGCTTCTTTGTAAATGTCCGGGCGCGTTCGTCCGGCAGCCGGTTCTTTTCATATTTGTCATAGGCCGCAACGATGCGCTGCACCAGCACGTGCCGCACCACGTCCGCCGGCGTCAGATGGCAGATCTGGATACCCTCGACCCCGTCCAGCACCCGGATGGCCTCCTTCAGACCGCTGACCTTGTCGCCCGGCAGATCGATCTGCGTAATATCGCCGGTAATGACGATCTTCGAGCCGAAGCCGAGGCGCGTCAGGAACATTTTCATCTGCTCCCGCGTGGTGTTCTGCGCCTCGTCAAGAATGATAAAGCTGTCGTCCAGCGTCCGCCCGCGCATATAGGCCAGCGGCGCGACTTCGATATTTCCGCGCTCAAGATACTTTCCATACGTCTCCGGCCCCAGCATATCGAACAGCGCGTCATATAATGGCCGCAGATAGGGGTCTACCTTGTTCTGCAGATCGCCCGGCAGGAAGCCAAGCCGTTCGCCAGCCTCCACGGCGGGCCGCGTCAGAATAATGCGGTTGACGGTTTTTGCGCGGAACGCCGCGACTGCCTCCGCCACGGCCAGATACGTCTTGCCCGTACCGGCGGGGCCGACGCCAATGGTGATGGTGTTTTTCTCAATGGCCTTAAGATAATTCTGCTGGCCGATGGTCTTGGCCTTGACGGGCCGCCCCTTGGCCGTCACGCAGACGACGTCCTTGGCCATTTTGCTGACCTGATCCTCGTTTCCGGTGTTGACGAGATTGATGAGATAGCGCACCTTCTGCTCGTCGATCTCCTCGCCCTTGGCTGACAGCGCCAGCAGCGCTTCAATTGCGCGGCACCCCTTGTCGGCAGCCTCCTCGTCGCCCGTGACCTTCAGCTCGTTGTTGCGGTTCGTGATCTTGACGCCGAAGGCGTCTTCGATCCGGCGCACATTTTCGTCGAAGGAGCCGAAAACGTCGATCAGCTGCTCGACACGTTCTGCATTGATGGTTCGTTCTGTCATTCAATCGCTTCCTTTAGGCTTGCGGGCCGCATACGCGCGATCATTTCCTCGCACCGCAGACTGGCATACAGCCGGATACACCCGCCGGACTGCTCCGTCCGGACAGAGCTGCTCCTGATGCTTCCGGCGATCATATCACGCATGGCATCCGCCTGCACCAGCTCCAGAAGCCTGCCTTCCGCGTCCTGCGCCCGCAATGTTTCTTCTCTTGTATCATACTCACAAATTCTTGTAATTGCAATCCCCAAAGGCAAAGAAAACCCGCCGGGGAGCGTCAGAACCCGCGTTTTTGTCTCTTTTTCGTAAAATCCTTCCGGTACGTCCGCGCCGAAAAGCGAAATGCGCCGCCGTCCGACAAGCAGACTGACCGCATAGCGCGGAGCCGTGCGGTTCGTCTTGATCTGCTCCGCCTCCGGTAGGACGCACACGGCCTGCCGGACCGTCTCGGCGTAGATCTCCGCCCGCGCCGCTGTCACCTGCGTTTTAAACCCGAAGTCTGTGTACGCCGATACCAGCAGCTCTCCGCCCGCAACAGCCTGCCCCGGCGCGCAGAGACAGTTCCCGGCCACAGCCTCCACGCGCGTTAAGACGCCCGCACGCGAGGCGATTACATCTGTCGGCACTTTTCGGTCGAGCACCGGAGCCTTGTCTGGCCGTTCCCGCACGACCACGCGCGCACACATACCGCTCTGCTGCACCGTCAGCCACTGCAGCTTCGGAATGCGAAGCAGCATCTGGTTCTTCAGCTCTTGCGGCTTGATCGACGGCCCATATGTCCCGAACCCCACGCCAAGCTCCCGCAGCTCCCGCAGGATCTGCGCGCTCGGGACAGCCTCGTTTCCCTCGACTTCGTAGAAAAAAACATATTTCGGCACAACGATCCCCGCTGCGATAGCCGCTGCCAGCAGAATAAGCAGCGCGGGCCGCTTCCGCAGCCCGCCGAACACGGTGGAAAAGCCGCCGCGCTCTATGACCGCACAGTCGCACCCGCCCATGCGCACGAGCTGCGCCGCGCGCGCCTCGTCCCGTCGCAGGATCCAGACCTCGGCGGTAAAGTCGTCCGGTTTTGCGCAGAAATGGAATGCGATGCGCGCCTTCGCCAGCCGCTGCATACACCATTCCGGGCTTGCTCCCGTGATGGACAGCCGAGACACGCCGAGAAAAAACCAGATCACCCGCCACATCCGCGCAGACCTCCCTCACCGTAGGTCAGACAGTCGATCTGCCCGATGATCGTCAGCCGTTCCCGGTGCATCTGCCGGATCTCCAGCCCGCTTCCCACGACGGTCAGGCTCCCGATGTTCAGCCCGATCACGATCCGCTCCCGGTTATATTCCAGAATCCCGGTGTGCCGGTCGACCGAGCACTCCCGGAACCCGTTGACCTCCAGATGCGGCAGCCCCGCGGCAATATCCATCGGCAGCCCCAGCCGCACAGATGCAGCGGCCAGATACGAACGCAGTTTTTTCAACCAGCAGCGCCTCCTGTTTTTCGTTTGCTATATGCTTATGCCCAAAAGACTAATTCTTTCCACCGCTGCATAGGTTTTTATCCAGAGGAGGGGAGAGGCATGAAAAAGCTATTCCAGGCGCTTGCGCTTCTTGCGGCGTTCGTTCTGCTCATCGCGCTGCCGCAGACTGCAGCGGACGGCGTGCGCAGCGCGCTCACGCTCTGCGGGCGGGTGATCCTGCCGTCGCTGTTTCCGTTTTTTGTGTGCAGCAATCTGTTCCTGCTGCTTGGCTATTCCGCACGGCTCTCCGCGCGGTTCGGAGGCGCGGCGGCAAAGCTCCTGCGCCTGCCGCCCGCAGCGGGCAGCGCATTTCTGCTGGGGCTTCTCGGCGGCTATCCGGCCGGCGCGCAGGCGGCGGGTACGCTTTACGCGCGAGGGGAGCTGTCCGGAGCGAACGCGGAGCGCGCGCTTGCCGTCTGCAATCAGGCGGGGCCGTCGTTCATCTTCGGCGTACTCGGCGGCGCGGTCTTCAAAAGCGCGGCGGCAGGCGCATTTTTGTACGCGGTGCAGATCGTCTCTGCCGTGCTCGTCTGCCGTCTGACCGCGAAAAAACAGTACGCGCCCGCCAAAGCCGTCGCGAAGCCGCCGCAGCCGGAATCCTTTGCCGCAGCCTTTTCCGAATCGGTGCGCCGCGCGGGGATGAGCGCGATCCAGATCTGTATGTTTATCACGGTTTTTTCCGTGCTCTCCTGCTATTTTCTGCTTGCCGCGGGCCGCTTTCTGCCGCCGGAGGCGCTGCCGCTGGTTCTCGGATCGCTGGAGCTGTCCGCGGGCTGCGCAGCGCTGGCGGACTGCGCACTTGCGCTTCAATGGAAGCTGTGCATCGCGTCGGCGCTTTTGTCCTTCGGCGGCGTAAGCGTTCTGGCGCAGAGCCGCGCCGCCGTGCAGGAGCACGGCCTGACCGGGAGGCTGCTCCTGCCGTGTAAGGCGCTTCAGGCCGTGCTTTCCTGCACGCTTACGCTCATCGCCGCGCCGCTGCTGCACGCGGAAAGCTGGCCCGCCGCCGCCTTTTCCGGCACGCAAGGCCCGGAAACGGCGGGAGCGGCGTCTTTGCTGCTGTGCTCGGTGAGCCTGCTGCTTTTTCGCAAAAAGTACCATAGCAATTTGCACGGAAAGCGTGTATAATGGGGGCAAACATCAAAGAAAGGCTGCTGCCCCATGCTGTTCCGAAAGAAGATCGACCGCTACTGTACCTATTGCCAGTTCGCGGGGAAAATTGACGATGAAACGATGGTCTGCCAGTTCTGCGGCATCGTCCCCAGCGACCACCTCTGCCGCCGCTTCCGCTATGACCCCCTCCGCCGCATC
>HF990650.1:31473-35096 GCA_000432135.1 Firmicutes bacterium CAG:124 | reverse complement strand
CCCCCCCCGCCGCATCCCCGGCCGCCCCGCCGCCCCCAAGCACACCCACGACGACGCAGATTTTTCGCTGTAAGCCCGGCGGATTCGGATGCGCCTTTCCGCTTCCTTGTAGGGGCGGACGACTCTGTCCGCCCGCAGATTCCCGTAAAAAACGGCGCATTCTGCGTAATCCACACTGCTCCATAAAAATCTGAATGCTTTGATATGCTTAAGCGGAGAAAATCCTCACCGATTTTCTCCATTTTTTTCTGCAAACCCGTTGCAAAGAAGTCCTTTCCCATGTACAATAAATTCAGGTAGTATTTGCTAAAGAAACGAAAAGAAAGAGGGAGTTATCATGAAAAAGCAGTCTGGACTTCTCCGCCGCCTCACCGCCCTTGCACTCGCCCTGTGCATGCTGGCCGCGCTGACGGCAGAAATCTTCGCGGCGGATACTGTCGCATCCGGCTATTGCGGCAGCGAGGGCGACGGGAAGAACCTGACATGGACGCTGGATTCCGAGGGCGTACTGACAATCAGTGGATTGGGGAAGATGAAGGATTATGAAAATGACAACAAAAACAGGGCACCATGGTATAGCAGCCGAAAGTCGCTCAAAAAACTGGTGCTAAAATCTGGAATTACAAGTATCGGCGATTATGCGTTCTTTGACTGTTCAAATTTGACCGGTGATTTGAAAATTCCGAGCAATGTACACAGCATTGGTGAAAATGCGTTTGGATACTGCTCCGGATTCAACGGCAGCCTAACAATTGAAAATGGCGTGGTCGAGATAAAAAAATACGCGTTTTATCACTGTAAAGGATTTACTGGAAGCCTGAAAATTCCTAATAGTGTTACCTATATTGGAGTTTACGCCTTTTATGATTGCGCTGGATTTACTGGTGATTTGATAATCGGAGACGGCGTTACCACTATAGAAAATGGCGCTTTTTTTGGCTGCAAATTTAAAGGAACTTTAAAAATCGGAAACAGCGTGACTAGCATCGGAGAAGAAGCATTTAACAGCTGTCGATTTACAGGTAGCCTTACGATACCTGATAGCGTTACAAGCATCGGACAAAAAGCTTTTTTATTTTGCACAGGATTGACTGGAACGCTGACAATTGGAAATGGCGTTACGAATATTAGAATGTGGACATTCAAAAATTGTACCGGAATAAAAAACGTTATTATCGGAAAAAGCGTTTCCAGTATTAGTAATGATGCTTTTAGTTCTTGCAATGCAATAAATGGCTTCTATCTGCGTGGAAATGCTCCGAAAGTCTATATGAATGCTGGACAACCTTTCCCGAGTGGAGTTCCGCTTTATTATGCTCCGGGAACTACTGGCTGGACGGACAGTACTGCGTACGATGCAGAAAAAGAAACTTGGAATGGATATCCTCTAAGAACCTGGAACGGTAATACTATCCCTGAGAAAGCAGATACCATTCTTTCAAAAGGGTGGTATAGTATTCAGGTAGTCGACGAGGCTGGCGCACCTATTAGTGGCGCTACTGTAACACGGCAGTCTGATACTGCCTCTACTGATGATAACGGTAAGGCATCCATTAATCTCTCAGCAAGCAATGACGTTGTCATTCGGGTCAGTAAAACCGGATATCTTGACTGGACAAATGAAAATGTTGACTGGCAGAACGGTGAGATCGTAGTCCTCTATCCTGAGGGCACTGGTAATCTGAAGCTCAAAGCAGCAAAATACGGTAGCCGGAATTTGGTGACGCAGACAAAGATTTTCAGCCTGCAAAACGGAAACGACTCAATCTGGTGGGATGGAAGTTCAAATCCGTTTAATCTGACGTGTATAGCCATGAAGCCTGAAGACGCAAAGAGATATGCGCTCTATCAGGGAAGTCAGAAAATTGTGGAAAACAGCACGGGCGTATTTGAGAAGATCGATGTCAGCAAATTCACAGAGGGCGGCGGCTGCTTTGTTCGCGTAACGGATGCGGATGGAAAATTTGCTGACA
The DNA here is from genome assembly GCA_000432135.1 of Firmicutes bacterium CAG:124. Lineage (GTDB taxonomy): Bacteria > Bacillota > Clostridia > Oscillospirales > Oscillospiraceae > CAG-170. The sequence goes on along the minus strand of HF990650.1, from coordinate 33,123 downwards.
CAAACATAAATTTACAGTTTGCAAGGAACTCCGTCAACGAGAACACGGAAATCAAGCTGAAAAGTAGTGCGCTTAGTCTTAAAATTTCAGATGATATTCCGTATCTTGGTGGAACTACACTAAAATTTGACCTTCCGTTGCAGGCACCGGTTGTATTTTCCTGTACGGAGGATAAGATTCAGCTGGGTGTGAATCTGAAACTGAACGACAAGGAATCAAAAGAGAAGCAGACAAAGGAATACATCGAGAAAATTAAAGAGCTGCAAAAAATCGGAAAGCTCAAAAACAACAAGTGGCCGCTTAAACGAAATGTTACACAACTCAAAAAATATGTGCAGAAGAATAACAAAGCAGATTTCTTTAAGGATAAAATGGATTTTACCTTCTGCGGATATCTTGAGGGAGACGTTGGGAGCAAAACAATATCAGGGTATTTTCTTATCATTGGTGAAAGCAAACTGATAAATATTGAGCATAATTTTATGGTGTGGATTGTACCAGTTACATTCCAAACGAACTTGAATTTTTATTTTGAAGCCGGGGGCGGCGGAAGTTACTGCTTCGACACAAAAATGTGGGATCTAAATATCGTATTTAACCCTACGTTTACACTAGAAGGATTCATTGGTGCCGGGTGTAGCAAGTTTGTTGGGCTTGGTATCTACGGCTGCGCAGAACTGGAAACAAAAATAAATATTATTGGAACAAACAGCGGCCTACAATCTGCTGACTTGACCGGGGAACTTGCTATAAAAGGATATATTGGATGGGTGGAGGCAAAAAAGGTCTTCGCCCACCAGACATGGCATCTATACACCGCAAATTCTGTAAAATCCCACTCCCTCCGGTCCGGTGCGGCGTGGGATGCGGCGCCGGAGGCTTCTGCGTATGCCCCGTCTGACCTCAGCTATCTTGCGGAGGAGTCCGACTGGGCCCCGGCTGCCGTGCGGACCTACGCTGCCCGCGCCGCGCAGGCGAGGACGGAATATCACCCGCTGCTGGAAAATACATACCGCAACGCCCAGCCGGTCATGGTCTCGGATGGGAGCGCGCTTTACGCGGCCTTCGTGCGTGCGAATGAGACTACCGGCAAGCGCTATGTCGCGCTGACGAAATTTGACGGGACAAGCTGGTCTGCCCCCGCGGCTGTCGACGCATCCGCGATCCTGGACGACGCGCCGCAGCTCTGCACGGACGCAGCCGGAAATCTCTGGCTTGCCTATGCCCGCACGACGCAGGAGCCCGGCGATTCCCTTGTCGCCTATGCCCAGCACCAGAATATCGTGGTCGGCACGGTCGACAAAAACACGCTCGCGTTCACCGAGCAGAAGGTCTATCAGTCTGACAACTATATGCGCCTGCCCACGCTCTCCTGCGTGAACGGAACGCCCGTCCTCGCGTGGGTGGAATCTGCGGTCACGGATGAAGAAAGCGTTGTGAACCCCGCCGCCAGTACGGTCTATACAGCGGAATATCGCGGCGGCGCATGGCTTGACGCGCGCAAAGCAGCGGACGCCGCAGGTATTGGCTCTATCTGCATCGGCGCGCAGAACGGCGCGCCCGCCGCCTATACCTCTGACGGCAAGCTCTATTGCGGCAGCCAACTGCTGGCCGAGAACGTGACCGGCCGGGCCGTATACGGCAGACTGC
>HF990650.1:20985-31385 GCA_000432135.1 Firmicutes bacterium CAG:124 | reverse complement strand
AACACAGTCCAGGTCGAAGGCCTGGGCCGCGACTTCGTGATCGTCGGCGACAGCATCTATTTTAACCAGTCCAACGGCGCAAACGCCAATCTGGCCGCGCTGCATTATGACGCTGTAAACGACCATTGGAGTGCACCGATCCTCTTGATCGGCGACGAGCAGTATCTGGAAAACCTGAACGCCGCAGAGCTGAACGGTAAGACCTACGCTCTCGGTATGCACACGACCGTGACGATCACCGCGGATGATGTAGACGACACAAAAGATCTCGTCTGGACGCAGATCCTGCCCGTCAGCGACCTGAAGCTCTCCGACGTCAGCTTTGACGCCGACGCGCTTGTTCCGGGCGAAACGCTTCCCGTTACGTTCACCGTCACCAACTCCGGCGACCACACGGTCAGCAGTCTCACGCTCACCGCGGATGGCGTGAGCACGGCGCAGGACTGCCAGCTCCTGCCGGGCGAAAGTGGGGAATTCACCGTCAATATCACCTGCCCGTCCGAGAAACAGATCGTCACCTTTGAAGTACAGGAGCCCGGACAGGACGACTACACGCCGGAGGACAACACTGCCGCCTGCACCGTCGGCAGCGCAGACGCGGAGGTCGAGCTTGCGCTGCTCCAGATCGGCAGCCGCAAATTCCTGCAGGCCGTCGTCGTCAACCGCGGTCTGGAACCGGCCAGCGGCAGCGTCCTGTTTACCGGCCCCGACGGCCAGACGCTTGCCGAACGCACCTTCCAGAACCTTACGTACGGCGGCACAGTCATCGCCGAATACGAGCCTGATTCCTTCGCCGCCCTTTACGGCGAGGACGTGACGGCCACGGTCAGACTCCAGCAGGACGAGCCGAACATGCTGAACAACACCGATTCCGTCCCGGTCTTGCTCACTTCGACCGAAATTCTCTCAGCCCAGCGCGGCGGCAGCTCCGTCACGGCGGAGATTGCCTGCATGCACGACAGCGCGCGCGCCCTCTGCGCGTTCTACGACGCAACCGGTCGGCTTCTGCGCACGGTGATCCAGCCGCTCGAGTCCGGGAAAATCAACAGCCTGACCTTCCAGATCGATTCCAACGCCGCGCAGGCAAAGCTGTTCGTTCTGGACGCGAAAAACGCCCCCGCCGCACCCGCAAGATCCATCCCCCTGAACAGCTGATCACCCCCACAACCCCAACCGCGCCGGAGAGGGAAATCCCCCTCCGGCGCATTTTCGTGTATTTACAAAAATTCCGGTCAATGCTATACTATACAAATTGATTGAAACGCTTTTCTGAAAGGAACGGTATCTATGGGTCTGCCTGCGAAGCTGGTGCGCGCACAGCTCAATTTCTTTAAACCCTTTGTCGCCAACTGCTCTCTGGAGATCACCCGGAAGGGACAGGACAAGCTCGGTGAGCTGATGGAGGCCATCCACCGGCGCGACGTGATCGTCCGAGACCATGACTTCGGCCCATTTCAGGGCGCGTGGATCATGCCGAAAGACGAGCGGCGTCAGGGCGTTGTGCTCTATCTGCACGGCGGCGGCTACACCTGCGGCAATCTGGACTATGCCAAGGGCTTCGCGGCCACGCTTTCAGACGAGTGCGGTGTGCGCGTGTTCTGCGCAGCCTACCGTCTGGCCCCGGAGGACCGCTTTCCGGCTGCGCTGGACGACGCGGTCGTGAGCTATCAGTATCTGCTCTCCAAGGGCTATCCCGCCAGCCAGATCCTGCTCTGCGGCGAGTCCGCCGGCGGCGGACTCATTTACGCCCTCTGCCTGCGCCTCAAGGAGCTGCGCCTGCCGCTTCCGTGCGGCCTGATCGGCATTTCGCCGTGGACCGACCTGACCGGCTCCGGCCAGTCCTATATCGACAACCGCGACATCGACCCCTCCATGACGCCGGAGCTGCTGCAATTCTATGCTGCCTGCTATACCGACGACCCGAAAGATCCCCTCTGCTCGCCGCTGTTCGGCGATCTGACGGGCCTGCCGCCGTCGCTGCTGTTCGTCGGCGGGGACGAGGTCATGCTCGACGATACGCGGATGCTCCATAAAAAGCTGCTCGATTCCGGCTGCAAGAGCCAGATCGTTATTGCGCCGGAGCGCTGGCACGCATATGTGCTGTATTATCTGAATGAAAATATGTCCGATTTTGACACCATCGGACGGTTCATGACGCGTGTGCTCTCTCCAGTGCGCAAGCTGCGCTGGATGCGGCTGGACAATGCCGCGAAAATTTACCCGGCGGCCAAGCGCCGGAACTGGACGAATTATTTCCGCCTGTCCGCCACGCTGACGGAGGAGGTCGATCTGAGCGTGTTGCGCGCCGCGCTGGACGTGACGGTGCGGCGCTTCCCGTCCATCGCCGTCCGCCTGCGCCGGGGCGTGTTCTGGTACTATCTCGAGGAGATCACGAAGGCTCCCGCGATTGAAGAAGACAAGAGCTATCCGCTTGTCCACGTCCCGTTTGACGACGTGCGCAAATGCGCCTTCCGCGTGCTGGTCTACGGCAGCCGCATCGCCGTGGAGTTCTTCCACGCAGTCACGGACGGCACGGGCGGTCTGATCTTCCTCAAAACGCTGGTTGCGGAATATCTGTGCCAGAAATACAAGATCAATATCCCCGCCGAAAACGGCGTTTTGGGCCGCTTGGAGGATCCTGACCCGGAGGAGCTGGAGGACAGCTTCCTGCGCTACGCGGGCGACATCACCGCCAGCCGCGCCGAGCAGACCGCCTACCACATGAGCGGAACGCCGGAGCCGGACGGCTTTTTGAACCTCACCACGCTCATGCTGCCCGTCCCCGCTGTCAAGGAAAAGGCGAAGGAATTCGGCGTCAGCGTGACAGAGTTCATTGCCGCCGTCATGATGAAGGCCATCAGCGACCTGCAGAATGAAAAGGTTCCGCGCCGTATGCGGCGCAAGCCTGTCAAGGTTCTGCTGCCGGTCAATCTGCGCGGCCTGTTCCCGAGCCGGACGATGCGGAACTTTGCGTCCTATGTCACGCCGGAGATCGATCCGCGCCTGGGCGACTATTCTCTTGCGGAGATCTGCCGGATCGTTCATTACCGGATGGGTCTGGAAAACGATCCCCGGATGATGGCGGCGAAGATCGCGACGAACGTGGCGAGCGAACGCTCCGCTGTGCTGCGCGTCATGCCGCTGTTCGTGAAAAATATCGCCATGAAGGCCGTGTTCGATCTGGTCGGCGAGTGCAAATCCTGCCTGTGCCTGTCCAACCTCGGTCTTGTCAGACTGCCGGAGGAAATGGCTCCGTATGTTGCGCGGATGGACTTCATCATCGGCGTGCAGGCCAAAGCTCCGCACAACTGCGGCGTCGTCAGCTGGAACGGCACCATGTATATCAACATGATCCGGAACATCCGCGAGCCGGAGCTGGAATCTCATTTTTACCGTGTGCTGCACACGCTGGGGCTGCCCGTCAAGGTCGAGAGCAACCAGCGCTGGGCATGAATAGGAGGCTACAAAAGCATGTATTGTGTCAAATGCGGCGTTGAACTCGCCGACAGCGAGAAAAAATGTCCTCTGTGCGGGACGCCGGTGTTCCATCCTGATATTCCGCGCAATCTTTCCGAGCCGCCCTTTCCGCCGGACAAACGCATCCGGCCCGAGGACGTGAACCGTTCCGGCGTCCTGTTCGTGCTGACCATCGCGGCGCTTCTGCCCGCACTTTTGTGTCTGCTGTGCGACTGGCGCATCAACGGAACGCTTGTCTGGTCCGGCTATGCGGCGGGAGCGATTGCGCTGCTGTATGTCGTTATCCTGCTGCCCATGTGGTTCCGGCGGCCCAATCCCGTCATATTTGTGCCGGTCGATTTCATCGCGGTGGGACTGTACCTGCTCTATATCAACTTTGCCACCGGCGGGCACTGGTTCTTGTCCTTTGCATTCCCGGTCACAGGTGCGATCGGCCTGCTCATCAGCGCAGCCGTTGCCCTGACGCACTATCTGCGCGGCGGGTATCTTTACATCTACGGCGGTATGCTGATCCTCGGCGGCGGTCTGGCCGTGCTCATCGAGTTCCTGATCAATCTGACGTTCCAGATCCACGAGACGCTCTTTTGGTCATTTTATCCGATGGTCGCGTCTTCTGGTCATTTTATCCGATGGTCGCGGGCATTGTGCTCGGCCTGATGCTGATCGTCATCGCCATCTGCAAGCCCCTGCGCGAATCCCTGCACCGGAAATTCTTCCTGTAAGACAGCAGGAGAACAAAAATCGCTTTTTGCACACTGAAAAACACGCATGGACCCGGCTGGGTTCATGCGTGTTTACATAATATAATGAAGCGTTTATTCGTACAGATAGACGCGGGCCTCGTATGGGCGGGTGAGGAAGCTGTTTTCCTCGCGGGTACCGTCGTAATTCGTCAGAAGAAGCTTCATGTCGCCAAGTGAGAAGTTATACGGCGCCTGAAAGCGCACAGGCTTGTCGGTGAACGAACAGATCACCAGCAGCTTCTGCTCCTTTGTCTCGCGGGCGTAGACATAAAGCTTGTCCGAGCCCCTGTAATATTCCTGATAGCTGCCGTCGCGGACGACGGGCAGGCTTTTGCGCAGGGCAATGGCCTTTTTGTAGAAATTCAGAATCGAATCCGGGTCGTGCAGTGCCTGCTCTGCGTTGATGCTCGTGTAATTTTCGTTGACATAAAACCACGGCGTACCGGTCGTGAATCCGGCGTGTTCGCCGTCTGTCCATTGCACGGGCGTGCGGGCAGAGTCGCGGGACGCGCGGTGATAGAGCGCAAGGCGCTTTTCCTCCGGCCAGTCCGGGTGCTGGTTGCGGGTCTGCACGTCCTCGTACATACTGGTGCTTTCCGGCCGCCAGTTCGTCATGCCGAACTCCTGACCCTGATAGATGAACGGCGTGCCCTTCAAAAACAGATAGCTGACAGCCAGCATTTTTCCGCTCTCAACGCGGTACTGTTCGCTGCCGTAGCGTGAGATCACGCGCGGGTGGTCGTGATTTTCGAGATACAGCGCGTTCCAGCCGCGCCCGTCCAGCTGCGTCTGCCAGCTGGAAAAGGCCCGGCGCAGGCGCTTTAAGGAGAAACTGCGCGGCATATAGTCCGTAAAGAAGCAGTCGGCGCACATACACTGGAACTGGATCATCATGTCGATCTCATTCGTGTCCGACTCTTCGATGTAATCCAGCGCCCGCTGCGGCGTGACGAGCGGCGCTTCAGCAATGGTCATGCAGTCGTAATTCTCCAGCACATCTCGGCGGAACTCCTGCAGATACTCGTGGATGTGCGGGCCGTGATTGTAAAACCGGATGCCCTTGAAGATCGGGAACAGATGGTCGTCCGGCAGGCCCTCCTTTTTGGAAATAAAGGTGATCACATCTTCACGGAAGCCGTCGACGCCGAGATCGAGCCAGAATTTGAGGATCTTCTTGACCTCTGTTCGGACAAGCGGATTGTCCATGTTGAGATCTGGCTGCTTGACGGCAAACAGATGCAGATAATATTCCTGCCGCAGATCGTCCCACTGCCATGCCTTGCCCTCAAAATGACTGTCCCAGTTGTTCGGCAGTTTTCCGTTCGGCTTTGCGGGCCGCCAGATATAATAATCGGTATACGGCTCGATGCGCCGCCGGGATTTCTGGAACCATTCATGCTCGTCGCTCGTGTGATTGACGACCAGGTCCATGACAAGCTTCATCCCGCGCTGGTGAAGGCCCTCCAGAACGGCCCGAAACGCTTCCATGCCGCCGTATTCCGGTGCAATGTCCATGTAATCCGAAATATCATAGCCGCAGTCCGCGCCGGGCGACGGATAGAGCGGCGAGAACCAGACGCCGTCAATGCCGAGCTCCTTCAGATAGTCGAGCTTCTCCAATACCCCCCACAGATCGCCGATCCCGTCGCCGTTTCCGTCGCGGAAGCTCCGGGGCCAGATCTGATAAAAAACCATGTCCTTAAACCATCTTGTATGACGCATATTCATTTCTCCCCATGCCGTTCGTTGGTTTCCATAACAACAATATTATTGTAACATATCACCGCAGTTTCGCTATATGGAAACCTGAACAGATTTTCAGGCCCGCTTTCGTCCAAAATTGACACTTGCGGGAGACTGGAAAAACACATACAATATAAACAAGTATATACACCCATAAGAGGTAAAAGGAGGACGACCCATGCGGCTGCAGTTCCCGGAAGGATTTTTGCTTGGCGTCAGTTCCGCCTCGGCGCAGATCGAGGGCGGCGAGGTCGGAAGCAACTGGAATGACTGGTACCATCAGGGCCGGATCAAGGACGACTCTGACCCCGCGGTGGCCGACGACCATTGGAACCGCTGGCGCGAGGACTGCGCGCTGATGGCGGGGCTGCATCTGCCCATCGCCCGTATGGGCGTGGAATGGGCGCGCATCATGCCTGCGCGCGGCGAAGTCGACGAGGCGGCGATCACGCATTACCGCGCGGAGCTGGAATATATGCGGCAGCTTGGCATCCGCCCGCTGCTGACCATCCATCATTTTTCCAACCCCATGTGGTTCGAGCGTCTGGGCGGCTTTTCAAAGCGGGAGAATCTGGACGATTTTCTGTCCTTCGCAAAGCTTTGCGCCGACCGCTTCGGCGATCTGGTCAGCGACTGGATCACCATCAACGAGCCGAACGTCTACGCCACAAACGGCTATTTCTTCGGCGACTGGCCTCCCGGCCATAAAAGCTTTTCCGAGACGTTCACGGTGCTGGAAAATATGGCCTTCTGCCACATCCGCTGCTATCAGATGCTCCACGCGACGCGCGAAGCCATGGGCTATTCCGACACCATGGTCGGCTTTGCGAACCATCTGCGCGTATTTGAGCCGGAAAACCCGAAAAATCCCATGCAGGCCGCCACGGCCAGAGCCGTCGAGTGGCTGTTTCAGGGCGCAATTACGCAGGCTATGTCCACAGGCGTGTTCCGCCTGCCGCTGAAGAACCACTGGAAGCTGCCGAAGGGCGAATACTGCGATTTCCATGGCGTCAACTATTACACGCGCTCGACCGTCACGGGCTTTGCCGACGGCGTCCGGAAAAACAGCCCGCGCAACGACCTCGGCTGGGAGATTTATCCCGACGGTCTGCCGCAGGTCGCAGCCAAGCTGGAAAAGCTGCTCAAGCGCCCCATCTGGGTCACGGAAAACGGCACCTGCGACAATCAGGATGCCTTCCGCTCCCGGTATATCTACGAGCACCTGCACGCCATGCTCCGTTCCGGCCTGCCGTTCGAGCGGTATTATCACTGGTGCTTCTGCGACAACTTTGAATGGCTCGAGGGCGAGAGTGCCCGATTCGGCCTCATCAATGTTGATTACGCCACCCAGACGCGCACGATCAAGCGCTCCGGCGAATTCTACGCCGATATGATCCGCAATGGCGGCGTGACGGACGAGGCCTATAACACGTATGTCAGAGGGGAGGTCTACCGCGTCGAATGATCACAGTCAAGCACGGCGTGTTTCACCTGCAAAATGAAAAAAGCTCCTATCTGTTCCGCGTCCGGGACGGCTTTCTGGAGCACCTGCATTTCGGCACGCGCCTGAGCGCGTCCGACGCAGACGCACTTGCCGTCCGGCCCGGCAACGGCTGGGGAGACAGCACGCTTTACCGGGAAGGCTCCAACGCCAACTGTCTGGATATTTTTCCGCTGGAATGGAGCGGCTGCGGCAGGGGAGACTACCGCGAAAGCCCCATGGAGCTGCTGCAGAACGGCGCGCCGATCTCCACAGAATTCCGCTATATCGGCTGTGAAGCACTGAAATCCGCTCAGCCCTCCGCGCTCCCGGCCTCGCGCGGGCAGACGGTTCTTGCTGTCTATCTGGAAGACAGCGCGGCCAAGCTTCGCCTCACGCTTTTATACGGCGTCCTGCCAACGGTCTTCACAAGAAGAGCGATTCTGGAAAACTGCGGCGATACGCCCATCTCTATCCGGAAGCTTATGAGCGCCAACACGGATCTTCCGGGCGACTGGACGCTGCACACCTTTTCCGGCGGCTGGATCGCCGAAATGCAGCATACCGAAACGCCCATCACTATGGCGCGTACCTGTCTGGAAAGCACGACCGGCGCGTCGTCCAGCCGTGCGAACCCCGGCTTCCTGCTTGCCGCCCCGGATGCGGCGGAGACGGCAGGCGAGGTCTGCGGCTTTAATCTGCTCTATTCCGGCAGCCATTATCTGAGCGCGCAGAAAAGCCTGCAGGGCCTCACGCGCGTGATGCATGGCATTTCTCCCGCAAATTTCAATTGGGAGCTTGCGCCGGGGGAGCGGTTCGAGACGCCGGAGGCTGTCATGGCGTGGTCCGATGCCGGCTTCGGCGGCATTACGGACTGCTTCGGCCGCTATGTGAACGAAGCGCTCATTCCGCCGTATTGGAAAAACCGGCCCCGTCCCATCGTCTATAACAGCTGGGAGGGCTGTATGTTCGACTTCACGGAGGCGAAGCTCCTGCGGCTCGGAAAGCTTGCAAAGCAGCTGGGCTGCGAGCTGTTCGTGCTCGACGACGGCTGGTTCGGCAAGCGTGACAGCGATACCAGCAGCCTCGGCGATTACTCCGTAAACGCCAAAAAGCTCCCGAACGGCCTGAAGGGACTCGGCGAAAAGCTGAATGCGATGGGGCTGCAGTTCGGCCTCTGGTTCGAGCCGGAATCCGTCAGCCCGGATTCGGAGCTGTACCGTCGGCATCCGGACTGGGCGCTGCATGACAGCCTTGGCCGTACCGATCTTCTGGGCCGCCACCAGCTGCTGCTCGACCTTACGAAGCCGGAGGTGCGGGATCATATCGTCGAAAGCGTCGGCGGGATCCTTGATTCTGCGCCCATTTCCTACGTCAAGTGGGACATGAACCGCCATTCCTGCGCGCTCGGCGCAAAGCAGCATGCGTTCGTCCTCGGACTATACGATGTACTGCGCCGCATTTTTGAGCCGCGGCCCGAGGTTCTTCTCGAAAGCTGCTCGTCCGGCGGCAACCGGTTCGACTGCGGGATGCTCTATTTCTCCCCGCAGATCTGGTGCTCGGATGATACCGACCCTGTCGAGCGTCTGCGCATCCAGCAGAGCCTCAGCTACCTCTATCCGCCCTCGTGCCTCGGCGCGCACGTGTCGGCAGGGCCGCACGCGCAGACGCTGCGCGCAACGCCGCTTCCCACGCGCGGAAACGTCAGCCTGTTCGGCTGCCTCGGCTACGAGCTGGATCTGACGGAGCTGCTTCCCGTTGAGCAGACGGAGATCCGCGCGCAGATCGAGTTTTACAAGGCACACCGCCGCACGCTTCAGTATGGCCGCTTCACAAGAGGCAAAACGGACGGCGGCGGGATCATCTGGCAGGCGAAGACGAAGGAGGAGACGGTCGCGGGCGTGTTCCACGGCGTACAGCACGCCGCTCCGGGCTATGAGCGTCTGCGCGTGACCGGTCTGGACGAGAAGAAGCAGTACCGGCTCGACAGCCGCCCGCAGCTGCTGCGCGTCGGCGATTTCGGTTCGCTTCTGCGCCATGTGCTGCCCGTGAAGCTGAACCCGAACGGCCTTGCCGTGCAGACGGCGGACAGCTATTACAAAATGTACGACGGCCAGCAGACCGTCACGGCCTCCGGTGCGGCCTACAGCGCCGGGATCATGCTTGCGCCGCGCTTTGCCGGGACCGGCTACGATGCGGACGGGCGTATGCAGGGCGATTTCGGCTCCAATGTCTATTTTATCCGGGAGGTGCAGTCATGAAAAATCCTGACCGCCGCAATAAATATTTCTTTGGCCTCGGCACGATCGGCCGTGATATGTTCTATGCGTTCGAGGCAAACGCACTTTTATATTTCCTGTCCAACATTCTTTCCTTACCCATTCATGTGTTCGCAGCGGTAAGTCTTGTGCTCTCCGTCCTGCGCATCGCCGACGCGCTGAACGATCCCATCACGGGCCTTGTCATAGACAATATCCACACAAAATGGGGCAAATTCAAGCCCGCGATCCTGGTCGGCGGCGTCGTGTCCGTGATCTTCTATCTGATCCTGTTCGGCAACGTCGGCACCGGCACGGCCTATGTCATTTTCTTCGCAGCCGCGTATGTCCTCTGGGATATCAGCTATGGCATCAATGACATTGCCTATTGGACGCTCCTGCCCGCCCTGACGCAGGATCAGAAGCAGCGCGAGAATTACGGCGCGTTCGCGCGTATCTGCGCAAACATCGGTATGTACATCATCATGGTTGGCTGGCAGCCCATCACCGCCGCCCTCGGCAATACGCCGAAGGCGTGGATGACGGTCGCCGTCTCGGTGAGCGTTATTTATCTGGCAGGACTCTGCTTCCCGCTGTTCGGCGTAAAGGAGAACCGCGAGATCAAGGAGGACGACGAGAAGTTCACCATCTGCGATATGTGGAACGCTATCACAAAAAACGATCAGCTCATGTGGACGA
>HF990650.1:10555-20953 GCA_000432135.1 Firmicutes bacterium CAG:124 | reverse complement strand
GACGACGCTCTCCATGGCGCTGTTTATGGTCGGCTACTGCACGACGACCGGCTTTGCGACGTACTATATGCAGTATCTCTACGGCGATATCAATATGTACGCCATCCTGGCCGCCGTCTGCGGCGTGGCACAGCTGGCGGCACTGATGATCTTCCCGCTGTTTTCCAAAAAATATGACCGCCGCCAGCTCTATACCGGCGCGACGGTCTTTGTGGTCGCGGGCTATCTGGCCTTCTTCTTTGCCGAGCATTCTATCGGCCTGATCGCCGTCTCTGCGATTTTGATGTTCGTCGGTCAGGCGTTCATCCAGCTGCTGATGCTCATGTTCCTCGCCGATACCATTGAATACGGCCAGTGGAAGCTGGGCCGGCGCTCGGAATCCATCACGTTCTCCATCCAGCCGCTTGTCAACAAGATCGGCGGCGCGCTTTCGACCGGCCTCATCAGCGTCAGCATCATGCTGGCCGGCATCAAGACAAAGGGCTCTGACACGGCAGCGGCTGCCATCGATGCCTCCGGCAAGCTGACCATCAAGCTGGCCATGCTGGCCATCCCGCTGGTCCTGATCGTCGCGGGCTATGTGATCTATCTGCGCAAATATAAGATCAGCAAGGAATTCTACGACAATATGCTCGCCGACCTCAAGTTCCGCGAGACAAAACCGGCGGCAGACCGCTGACCGGAACCGCCCGCTGGGCAGCTGCAAATTTCGGAGCATCTTTCACTCAGAAGTCTGAATGTTCTATAACCGGCAAAAGCCGCCCCGCCGGGCGGCTTTTGCCGGTTATATTGTTACTCCGTCCGCAGCGCCACGACCGGGTCCTTCTTTGCCGCGAGGGACGACGGGATGAGTCCTGCGAGGAAGGTCAGCAGCATCGAAATGGCGACCAGCGCCGCACCGGCCTGCCACGGCAGCTTTGCGCCGAGCGAGGCAATGTCGGTCAGATGCTGTACGACCGCGTTGATCGGCAAAATCAGCACCAGCGTCAGTCCCACGCCAAGCAATCCCGCAATCAGACCCTCGATCAGCGTTTCGGCGTTGAATACCCGTGCGATATCGTGCTTCGACGCGCCGATGGCGCGCAGAATGCCGATCTCCTTTGTGCGCTCCAGCACGGAAATATATGTGATAATGCCGATCATGATCGACGAGACGACCAGCGAGATCGAGACAAACGCGATCAGAACATACGAAATGGCGTTGATGATCGTCGTGACCGAACGCATCAGCAGCGCAACATAGTCCGTATACGTGATCTGGTCGTCCTCCGGCAGCGCGCTGTTGTAGCGCTCAATGCAGTCGCCGATGGCGTCCTTGTCAGAAAACGTGGAGGCGTACAGATTGACCTTCGACGGCTTGGAGCGTTCTACATATCCGAGCGCCGAAAGCGTGTCCTCAAGAGTCGAATCTGAATACGCGGCGGGAACAGATGTGTCATAGAGATACTGCACCTGCTCGTCTGTCAGCTCAGCCGCGTCCATCGCGGCGGCCAGCTGCTCGGACGAAAGCCCGGCCAGCTGCGCCGAGACTGCTTCGGCATACTGCGCTGCAATCTGCTCACGCAGCATCTGTGCAACATAATCGAACAGCGTCTCGTCGTCCATCTGCGCAATGTACCCGCGTACGGTTTCCGGATCAGTTCCCATCTGCTCCGCATAAGAGTCCGTCATCTGCGCTTCAATTGTTTCACGCGTCATGCCGTCCATGGCCTGCTGCACGGCGCTGTCCAGATACTCGCCCGGCGCCTGCTTTGACATATCTGCGTACATCTGCGCCTTTTCCTGCGTGTCCGCGTCCGACAGAACGGCTCCGACCGCCTCGCGCATCTGCGCCGCGTCAGGCGCTTCCTCGTCGCCTGTTTTGAACGGCAGGCCTGTCAGAACATCCGTTTCAGGATCGTCCAGCTGCTGCCGGATGACCGCGCTTTCGGAGGCGGCGTCCAGCACATACTGCGTCAGTGCACTCGTATACCCCAGCGACCCGCGCACCATGCTGTTCGCCGCGTCCGGGTCCGGCCGCAGCACGCCGACGATTTTCAACGTCGTGCCGACCTCGTCGGAGCCGTAGAGATATTCCATCCCCGCCTCACTCTGGCTCAGATCGGTCCAGCTGCCGTCCGCGTTCTGGGCGTAATGCTCAAAGGGCAGGATCAGCTGGAAGGTATGGCCGCAAAGCTCCTCATAGCTCCAGCTCGCGTCCGATTTTTCAATCGTCTCCTGATTCATGGCCGCCTGCATCGCGTCCGTCATTTCCTGCTCAGTCTTGAGGCCCATCGCGTACATGACCAGATCGGAGATCTCATTGTTTTCGCCCACGACCAGCACGACCTCGTCATAGCTTTCCGGCCATCTGCCGTAGAGCACATCGTACTGCGACTTCAAAAGCGGGGAGATCCCCGTCCCGTCCTCGTCCGGCAGCAGCTCCTCCCAGACGTCCATGGCGGAATAATAGCTGCCAAACTGCGAAAAATAACTGCTGTAATCGCCGCCGTACATACTGCTCATCATGTTCTGCAGCAGCTCCATCACGTCGGCCTTGACAATATTGTCGTCTGCGTCCTTTGTGTAGACCGGCAGCGACAGGTCATAGGCATACTGGATCGAGGTCAGATATTGATGAATTTCGCTGTCCGGGTTATCCAGATAGCGCTTGAACGCTTCCAGATCGTTTGTCTGCGTGCCGTTCTCGTTCAGGCTCTGCATCAGGTCGTACATGACGTTTGACGCGTAGACGCGCCCGTCCGTATGCGTTTTTCCGGCCTCTTCGCTGTGTACGCCCATCAGCGCTGTCACCATGCCGGACATATCCGCGCTTTCCGCCTCAATCGTCACCGGATAGGACGAAAGCGTGTCCTCCTGCACGTCGTTGATATACGTCTGAATGCCATTGGAGAGGGACAGGATCAGCGCAATTCCGATGATGCCGATGGAGCCCGCGAAGGCGGTCAGGATCGTGCGGGCCTTCTTCGTCATCAGGTTATTGAGACTCAGTCCCAGTGCCGTGAAAAACGACATGGACGTGCGCCGCTTACCTGCTTCCGCCTTCACTGGCGGCTCCGCCGCGTCTTCATACGGCGCGCTGTCCGCCAGAACGCTTCCGTCGAGCAGCCGCACCGTCCGCGTAGCGTAGCGCGCGGCAAGCTCCGGGTTGTGCGTGACCATGATAATGAGCTTTTCGTCCGCGATCTGCTTCAGAAGCTCCATGACCTGCACAGACGTTTCACTGTCCAGCGCGCCGGTCGGCTCGTCGGCCAGCAAAATCTCCGGATCGTTGACCAGCGCCCGCGCAATCGCCACGCGCTGCATCTGTCCGCCAGACATCTGGTTGGGCTTTTTATGCAGCTGGTCACCCAGACCGACCTTTTTCAGCGCCTGCACGGCGCGCTTTCTCCGCTCGGACTTGCTCACGCCAGAAAGCGTCAGCGCAAGCTCCACGTTCTGCAGAACCGTCTGGTGCGGGATCAGGTTATAGCTCTGAAAGACGAAACCGATGGAATGGTTGCGGTAGGTATCCCAGTCCCGCGCGGAAAAGTCCTTCGTCGAGCGTCCGCCGATGACAAGATCGCCGGAGGTATATTGATCCAGTCCGCCGATGATGTTCAGAAGCGTCGTCTTTCCGCAGCCGGACGGCCCCAGCACAGCGACGAATTCATGCCGCCGGAACCGGATCGACACGCCCTTCAGCGCGTGAACGGCGGTGTCTCCGGCCTGATAGTCCTTTGCGATCTGTTTCAGCTCAAGCATTGGGTCACGATCCTTCATTTCAGAATAAACAAAATTAGAATACACTGGATTTATGAACAAATCTATGGAATCGCAGACCTTTCCGCGCAGTGTTCACAGAAAATTTACCGCCTACAAAACTTTTTTAGCCGCCCTCATAAATAATTTGGACAGACAGACGAAATTGTAAAGATTTTAAGGCAGAAACCGTTGGTTTTTGGGTAAAATAATACTGGACATCGGAAGAATATTGCGGTATAATTTAGCAGAATGTTGTGGAACACACAGTATATTGGCCGGCATCCAGCCGGCAGGTAATAAGGAGGAAATTTATTATGTCTGTTAAAGTTGCGATCAATGGTTTTGGCCGTATCGGCCGTCTGGCGTTCCGTCAGATGTTCGGCGCTGAGGGCTACGAAGTCGTCGCTATCAACGACCTGACTTCCGCCAAGATGCTTGCGCACCTGCTGAAGTACGACTCCACGCAGGGCAACTATGTTGCGCAGGGCCACACCGTTGATTTCCACGAGGGCGAAGGCGAAGACAACTACATCGTTGTCGACGGCAAGAAGATCGTCATCTACAAGATGCCCAACGCGGCTGATCTGCCCTGGGGCAAGCTCGGCGTTGACGTTGTCCTCGAGTGCACCGGCTTCTATACCAGCAAGGCCAAGGCACAGGCCCATATCGACGCAGGCGCCCGCAAGGTCGTTATCTCCGCTCCGGCCGGCAATGATCTGCCCACCATCGTTTTCAACGTCAACCACAAGACGCTGACCAAGGAAGACACCATCATCTCCGCCGCTTCCTGCACCACCAACTGCCTCGCTCCGATGGCCAAGGCTCTGAACGATCTGGCTCCCATCGAGTCCGGCATTATGTGCACCATCCACGCCTACACCGGCGACCAGATGCCGCTCGACGGCCCGCAGCGCAAGGGTGACCTCCGCCGCAGCCGTGCAGCCGCTGTCAACATCGTTCCGAACTCCACCGGTGCTGCCAAGGCCATCGGCCTCGTCATTCCGGAGCTGAACGGCAAGCTCATCGGCGCCGCACAGCGCGTCCCGACCCCCACCGGCTCCACCACCATCCTGAACGCAGTCGTCAAGGGTGCTGTCACCGTTGATCAGGTCAACGCCCAGATGAAGGCGGAAGCCACCGAGTCCTTCGGCTACAACACCGACGAGATCGTCTCCTCCGACATCATCGGTATGCGCTTCGGTTCCCTGTTCGATGCAACGCAGACCATGGTTCTGCCCCTGCCGAACGGCGATACCCAGGTTCAGGTCGTTTCCTGGTACGACAACGAGAACTCCTACACCAGCCAGATGGTCCGCACCATCAAGTACTTCTCCGAGCTGGGCTAATTCCACAACAAACCCCAAACAGGCGCTGCCACCGGCAGCGCCTGTTTTTTGCGCCCACCGTCATCTGCGTATGCAGCTGGTAGGTGGCGAGGCTCTGTCCGCCCGGCAGGATGCAGTGAATTTCTTCGAAAGTTTACGGCGAATCCGCAACTACTTTCCTGTTTCAGCGTAGGGGCGGACGCCTCTGTCCGCCCGCAGAATGCATCGCTTTTACGGAAATCTACGGCAAATCCGCAACATTTTCGGGCCAACAGAGTCGTCGGCCCCTACGGAGCGTTGTGCAAATTTACAGCTGCCCATCGGGCGGAGCAGAGCCCCGCCCCTACCAACTGCATACATTTTCGCACGCTGGGAGAAGCAATTGGGTACTGCATCAGCCTGAGAGTTGATTTGTTCCAAAAGGTCGACAACAGTAAACTTATATGCTACAATAAGTTTATGATAGTAAACCTTTTGGGTATCCTCTGTTTTTGTATGTTTGTACGAATTTGTTGTTGATTTTCTTGCAAATTTTTGTTACAATTTAAATAGTTCCCGTAGAGTAACATCGCCACGCTATGAAAAGAAGGTAGTTTTGTGCGAAAGTTTGTATCACTTATTCTTTGCCTGTCTATGTTATCCGCTTTACTCTGCGCCCCCGCCTCAATTGGACCGTTTTAGGCCAAGACACTTTGGAAATCGTCAGTTGGAGTTAAGTGTCATGCGTCCATATCTTTGCCTACAGCTTATTATTTCTCTGGCTTTGCTCCTATGTATTCTCTTGTCTGATTTTGGAATTCTATTTCAATCGTCAAACACAACTGCACGAATTCTCCTGCACATAAGTACTATTATTCTCATTGCTTCTACAGTGATCCAATTACACACAAGAAAATAAACACAAAATGCAAGTGTCGGTTGAACGCAGGCACTTGCATTTTGTATTCAAATGGTTCAGCACTCAATTTCTCTTAAACATTCTGCCACTTCAACTTTGCGCTTGTTCATAATGAACTATCGTCTCACGTTTGTCAGATAACTGTTGCTTGATCGTTCTCGCATGGAGAGCTTGGGCCGCGGCTAGAGAGGCATGGTCCATGTCAGACTTTCTGGATACCGCGCAGGCGCACCCGGACATTTCTTCCGTCTTTGCGCAGGACGATGGCGCATCCATGATTCAGATGCTGCTACTTTATGCGCCGGATGCCTTTATAGACTATGACGCGGCACAGGCAAGCTTCGATTCTCCAGAGTTTCTCTGCCTGCTGGAACTTGCCAAGCGCCAGACACAGCCGGAGGCGGAATCGCCGCACGAAGCCGCGGCGGCTGGCTGCCGGTACAGTCAGATTTTGAGAAAAAGACGGCGGCCATGACGGATACTGATGCACAGCGGCTTCTGCGTGAATTACAGGCGGATGCCGTGTCCGTGTTCGAGTACGATGCCGCCGTTTCCGGCATCCTTGCCGACGAGCTGCCGTATTATTTCGCGGAGGAGCAGTCCGCCGGACAGATCGCAGACCGCATCCAGCGCCGCGTTCAGCTGTACCTTGAAGAAACCCGTCGCTGAATCACGCGGATTTCGGTGTTGTGCTGAAACGCGCAGAATGATATAATGGATCCATAAAGGGCTGCGTCAAGCTGCCATTCCGCCTGCATCTGCGGGCGCTGTGAAAGGACAAACCCGATATGACAGAACGAGAAAAACGAGTACAGTGGTTTCAGAATGCGCGTTTTGGTATGTTCCTGCATTGGGGCCTCTATGCCATCCCCGGACGCGGCGAATGGTATATGAGCAACGCCAGAATCCCCGCCGAACAGTACGAGCGTTATATGCAGGAATTTACGGCAAAGGCCTACGATCCCAGAGACTGGGCCCGCCGCGCAAAGCGGGCCGGAATGCAGTATGTCGTCCTGACGGCCAAGCATCACGACGGCTTCTGCCTGTTTGATTCCAAGCTGACGGATTATAAGAGCACGAACGCCCCCTGTGGGCGCGATCTTGTGCGGGAGTTTGTGGACGCGGTGCGCGCCGAGGGCCTCCGCGTGGGCCTGTATTACTCCCTGCTCGACTGGCACCACCCGGATTTCCCGAAATACAACGACCCGATCCATCCCATGCGCGGAAATCCGGCCTATCAGGATGAGAAAATCGACTTTGACCGTTATCTTGCCTATATGCACGGGCAGATCGAGGAGCTGGTCACGAACTATGGAAAGATCGATATCCTCTGGTTCGACTATTCCTATGGCGAACTGCGCGGCGAGGCGTGGAAGGCGACGGAGCTGATGCAGATGGTGCGACGCCATCAGCCGGACGTCATCGTCGATAACCGTCTGGAAACCAGCGGCGAGGGCTTCGGCAGCCTTGTTACGGAGCAGCCCGCGTATTACGGCGGCGATTTTGTCAGCCCCGAGCAGCTTCTGCCGCCTGAGGGCATCCGCAATGTCCGCGGCGAACGCGTCCCGTGGGAGCTTTGCGCGACCATGAACAACAATTGGGGCTATACGCCCTATGATACGTGCTACAAGCCTGCGTCCATGCTCGTCCGCAAGCTGGTCGAGTGCGTCAGCAAGGGCGGCAATATGATCCTGAACGTCGGCCCGGACGCGAACGGCCGCTTCCCGGCGCAGAGCTGCGAAATTCTGGACGAGATCGGCGCGTGGATGGCAGTAAACAGCGAAAGCATTTATCACTGCGGCAGCGCCGGCGTGCCGAAGCCGGACTGGGGCTGGTACACGAAGAAGGAAGGCCGCATCTACGCGCACATTCTGGAAGCCCCGCTTGGGCCGCTGGCGCTGACGGGTCTTGCGCCGGAGCGCATCGGCGCGGTGCGGCGGCTTGCCGACGGCAGCGAGGTCATTCGCGGCGAAAGCTGGGTCACAAATGCCTACGAGGGCCTTGCGTTCGTCACGCTCGGCACGATCCCGCAGTATACCTATCCGCTCCCGGATAAAACCGATACCGTGCTCGAGATCGAATATTCATAATGCCCATCAGACCCCGGCAGCAAGGCAGGGGAGATTGGTGAAACTGCCTACTTGCATTTTTCATAAAATCTGCTAAAATGTAGCGTGCTACCAAAAACGGTAGCACGCTACATTTTTGATTCGGGAGGTTCCGATGAAGGATTGTTCTCAGAATCTCGGCCCGCGGCTGCGGCATCTCAGCAACCGCATCACGCAGTACATGGATCAGCAGTTTCTTGCGCTCGACCTGACGTCGACGCAGTCATTTATCCTGCACCATCTTGTGCTGCATGAGGGTGAGCAGATCTACCCAAAGGACATTGAAAAGCGCTTCCACCTGACGCACCCGACCGTCTCCGGCGTGCTGCAGAGGCTGGAAGCAAAGGACTTTGTCGTGCTTGAGCCGGACCGGGACGACCGCCGCTGCAAGCGTATCCGCCTGACCGAACGCGCCCGGCAGTGCGACGCTGCCGTCGGGCAGGCATTCGAAACGCTTGAGCGCGTCATGTGCTCCGGCATGAGCGATGAGGAGCAGCAGACGCTCCTGCGTCTTCTCGATCTGGCCGCAGACAATCTGCACGCCACACAGGAAATGGAGGTATCCGATCTATGATCAAACGTCTTTCCGCCTGCATCCGGGAATACAAAAAGCAGACGATTCTGACGCCCGTGTGCATGGTGGGCGAGGTCGTCTGCGAATGCACCATCCCGCTGCTGACAGCGGATCTCATTAACTCGATTCAAAACGGCTGCGATCTGCGCACGATCCTGCTTTACGGCCTCAAGCTGTTCGTGATTGCGATGCTGTCGCTGGGCTTTGGCGCGCTTTCCGGCTGGTTCGCGGCGGAGGCTGCGGCGGGCTTTGCGAAAAACCTGCGCCATGATCTCTATTATCAGGTGCAGAGCTTTTCCTTCGCGAATATCGACCGCTTCTCCACGTCCTCGCTCGTCACCCGCCTGACGACGGATGTGACCAACATCCAGAACGCGTTCATGATGTGCATCCGTATCGCCGTCCGCGCGCCGATGATGCTGGTGTTTACCGTGATCATGTCCATCCGCGTGGGCAAGCAGCTGGCGCTTGTATTCGCAGGGATCGTCCCGATCCTCGGGCTTGCGCTGTTCTGCATGATCCGCAGCGCGCTGCCGCTGTTCAAGGCGGTCTTCAAGAAATACGACGCGCTCAACAACTCCGTGCAGGAAAACGTACAGGGTATGCGCGTGGTCAAGAGCTTCGTGCGCGAGGACTATGAGACGCAGAAGTTCTCCGCCGCGTCCGATTCCGTCCGCGCGGACTTTTTGAAGGCGGAGAAAATTCTGGCCCTCAACAGCCCGGTCATGCAGTTCTGCGTGTATACGTCGATGATCCTGATCTCGTTTTTTGCCGCGAAGCTCATCGTCACCTCCGGCGGCACGTACCTCGGCGTCGGCAGCCTGACCAGCATGATCACCTATTCCATGCAGATCCTCATGAGCCTGATGATGCTTTCCATGATCTTCGTCATGCTCACCATGGCGCAGGCGTCCGGCAAGCGTATCTGCGAGGTGCTGGGCGAGACGAGCAGCCTGCATAACCCGGAAAACCCGGTTTACGAGGTTCCGAACGGCGCTGTCGATTTTGATCATGTGGAGTTCAAATATTCCGCCTCCGCGAAGCGCAGCGCGCTGTCCGATATCGACTTCCATGTGAAGTCCGGCCAGACCGTCGGTATCATCGGCGGTACCGGTTCGGCCAAAACGACGCTGGTGCAGCTCATCTGCCGGCTGTACGATGTGACGGACGGCAGCGTAAAGGTCGGCGGGCGCGACGTGCGCGCATACGATCTCGAAACGCTCCGCAATCAGGTCGCGGTCGTGCTCCAGAAGAACGTGCTCTTCTCCGGCACGATCAAGGAAAACCTGCGCTGGGGCGATCCGAACGCGACGGATGCAGAGCTGCAGCGCGCCTGCGAGCTGGCCTGCGCGGATGAATTCATCCAGCAGATGCCGGACAAATACGACACCTATATCGAGCAGGGCGGCTCGAACGTCTCCGGCGGACAGAAGCAGCGGCTGTGCATCGCGCGGGCGCTGCTGAAAAAGCCGAAGATTTTGATTCTCGACGATTCGACCTCTGCCGTCGATACGAAAACCGACGCGAAGATCCGCGCTGCGCTGCGCACCGAGATCCCGGAGACGACGAAGTTCATCATCGCCCAGCGCATCTCTTCCATCCAGGACGCAGATCTGATTCTCGTTCTGGACGGCGGCGCGATCAACGGCATGGGCACGCATGAGACGCTTCTTTCCTCGAACCAGATCTATCAGGAAGTCTATTATTCCCAGAACAGAACGGGAGGTGCGGACAATGGCTAATCATCCC
>HF990650.1:6840-10506 GCA_000432135.1 Firmicutes bacterium CAG:124 | reverse complement strand
ATGGTCGGCGCAAAGGCAGATCTCAAGCCGCTCGGCAGAGTGATCCGGATGCTGTTTCAGGATTACCCCGCCATGCTCATCGCGGTCATGGCCTGCATCATCATCAGCGCGGTCGTTGGCATTCTGCCCGCGATCTATATTGAAACCATCACCAGCTATATTGAAGACGGCCTGAGCCTCGGCTGGGACAGTGTGAGCGGAAAGATCCTCCATGCGCTCGTCACCATGGTCTGCATCTATCTTGCGGGGCTTGCCTGCACGGCGGTCTATACGCAGCTGATGGCCCACGTGACGCAGGGCTTCCTGCACAAGCTCCGCACCCGTATGTTTGCGGGGATGCAGAAGCTGCCCATCCGTTATTTCGACCAGAACAGCCGCGGCGACATCATGAGCTATTACACAAATGATATCGATACGCTTCGCCAGCTCGTTTCGCAGAGCCTGCCGCAGCTGTTCGCTGCGGGACTGACAGTTATCGGCCTGCTGCTGTTCATGTTCTATTTCTCCATCCCGCTGATGCTCATCGTCTTCCTCGGTATCTTCTGCATGACGAAGGTGACAAAGAACGTCGGCGGCAGATCGGCCAAATACTTCCTCAGCCAGCAGAAGTCCCTCGGCAAGGTCGAAGGTTATATCGAAGAGATGATGAACGGCCAGAAGGTCGTCAAGGTCTTCTGCCATGAGGAAGCGGCAGAACGTGACTTTGACGCAATCAACGAACAGCTGTTCAGCGATGCAAACCACGCCCAGCGCTACGCGAATATTTTCATGCCCATCATGGGCAACATCGGCAATATCCTCTATGTGCTCACGGCGTTCCTCGGCGGCGTTCTCATCTGCTCAGGCGGGAACATCCCGAACCTGTCCTTCCAGAACCTGTTTGAGACGGGCAGTATGCTTGCGCCGCTGAAAATCGCGGTTGTTGCATCGTTCCTTGGCATGACAAAGCAGTTTACCGGCAATGTCTCGCAGGTTTCCCAGCAGATCAACGCCATCGTTATGGCTGCCGCAGGCGCAAGCCGCGTCTTTGAGCTGATCGACCAGCAGCCGGAGGAGGACAACGGCCATGTCACGCTGATCCGTGCGTCGGAAGCGGCGGACGGTACGCTGACAGAAAGCGCTGTGCGCACCGGCGTCTGGGCATGGAAATGCCCGCAGGAGGACGGCAGCAGCAAGCTGGTGAAGCTCTGCGGCGACGTGCGCTTCTTTGACGTGGACTTTGCCTATGACCCCGAAAAGCCGGTCCTGCACGACATCACGCTCTACGCCAAGCCCGGCCAGAAGCTGGCCTTTGTCGGCGCGACGGGCGCAGGCAAGACCACGATCACGAACCTCATCAACCGATTCTATGACCTTGCCGACGGCAAGATCCGCTATGACGGCATCAACATCAACCATATCAAAAAGGCCGACCTGCGCCATTCACTCGGTATTGTCCTGCAGGACGTGAACCTCTTTACCGGCACGGTCATGGATAATATCCGCTACGGCAAGCTCGATGCGACGGACGAGGAATGCATTGCGGCGGCAAAGCTCGCCAACGCGCACGATTTCATCACCCGCCTGCCGGACGGCTATAACACTATGCTCACGGCCAACGGCGCAAATCTCTCGCAGGGTCAGCGCCAGCTGCTGTCCATCGCCCGCGCGGCGGTCGCCGACCCGCCCGTCATGATCCTTGACGAAGCGACCAGCTCCATCGACACGCGCACGGAGCTTCTGGTGCAGCGCGGCATGGACGCACTCATGAAGGGCCGCACGGTCTTCGTCATTGCCCACCGCCTGTCGACCGTGCAGAACTCCGACGCGATCATGGTTCTCGACCACGGCCGCATCATCGAGCGCGGCACCCACGACGACCTCATCGCCCAGAAGGGCACCTACTACCAGCTCTACACCGGCGCATTTGAGCTTGAATAAACCAGAACAGCCACGCCCACACCGGACGCGGCTGGCTTTTTTGTGNCCCCACGCCGGACGTGGCTGTTTTGATGCAAAAGGTTTGTAGGGGCGGGGCTCTGCTCCGCCCGGCAGAATGCGGTTGTTCTATAGAAATTCTCGGCGAATTCGGGTGCATCTGCGTTTTCGGTTGTAGGGGTCGATGCCCACATCGGCCCGGCAGAATGCACCGTTTTTACGGGAATCTTCGGCGAATTCGCAACTTTCCAACAGGAAGATGTGGGCATCGGCCCCTACAGGATGCGGCACGAATTTGCGGTTTCCCATCGGGCAGAGCCTCGTTTCTACCAACTGCATTGGGTTCCGGAATATTGGCTGTTATCCTACTCCACCCGCCTGAATTCTCCCTGTGAGAATATCCGCTCAAACCCAAGCGACAGATACAGATGATACGAAACCGGATTCTTCCGGTCGACGTTCAACGTCGCGCGCTTCCCGGACGCCAAAATCTCGTTTTTTGCGCTGTTGACCACCTTGCGCGCATAGCCCCTTCCGCGGTATTCGTCCCGTGTGTAGACGAGCACGAGCCGCAGATCATCTCCTGTGGCCGGCGCGATGCGCGCCATGCTGACGATTTTTCCATCCGCCCGGATGACCCGGATCGAATCGAGCACCTTCCGGAACGACTCCTTTTCCGGTTTGTCCAGCAACCCGCAGTCGGCCACGAACCGCTGCGCGCAGTCAAAAATTTCGTCCAGATCGTCCTCCCGCGCCGGCTCGACCTCCGGCGCGGACGGCTCGGTGACGCGCCGCGCCTCCATGAAGTCCATGGCCAGCGCCTCCTCATAGCACCGTCCATACGACGCAAGTTCCCGCGCCAGCGCATAGCCAAGCTCCGACGCGCACAAATAGTTCTTGATCTCATAGCCGCTGTCAAACAGGAACCGCAGCAGCTCCGGGACGCAGGCTTCCTCGCCGAGCAGCAGCAAATTATACGGCTCGACCTTCAGAGCCAGCAGACGCGTTTCGCCCTGTTCGCAGCGCAGCGCGTAATTGATTTTGCCGGCCTCCTGCAAAAGCGGAGCGTCGAGCGTAAAAAACGTGGAAAGATAGGGATTTTTCTGCAAATATGTCTGATTGTCCTGCAAAAACTCTGCTCCGGTCTTGTAAGAAACGATCATATTCATACCTCCATAGTGAAACGGCACGCCGCAGAGGGCGTGCCATTTTTGCTTATTCGTCAAGCTCTTTCAGAATCTGCCGCACCTGTTCCGGTGTGTAATCATAGATTCTGTCGCAGAACTGGCAGTCGATGTGAATGTCCTTGCCGTCGTCAACAATGGACTGCAGTTCCTTGCGTCCCAGACTGATGAGCGTCCGCGTTACGCGGTCGCGCGAGCAGTAGCAGCGGTATTCGACCGGCTGCGTTTCGAGAATTTCCAGATCAAATCCGTGCAGCACAGTCTCCAGCACGACCTGTCCGTCCATGCCTGCCGCCAGCAACCGGCTGACCGCGCCTGCGTTCTGAATGCCTGCCTCGATCTTATCAATGATATCGTCCGGCGCGCCGGGCAGCAGTTGGATGATATAGCCGCCCGCCGCCGTGACGGACTGATCCTTCCCGACCAGAACGCCGAGCGCACAGGCCGTGGGGATCTGTTCGCTCTGGGCAAAATACGACGTGATATCCTCGGCGATCTCGCCGGAGACAAGGTCAATCGTGCCGATATACGGCTCCTTCATGCGAAGATCCCGGATCACGGTGAG
>HF990650.1:0-6762 GCA_000432135.1 Firmicutes bacterium CAG:124 | reverse complement strand
GCCTTTTCCAGCATGGAGATCTGCGGGTTCTCGACCCAGCCGCGCACGTTGCCCTCGGCGTCCGACACGGCCAGCAGCCGCCCCAGCGGCCCGCTTCCCTTGAGCTGGAGCGTGATGGAGCCGTCGTCGACCTTCTGCATATTGCCCATCATGGACGCAGCGGTCAAAAGTCTGCCAAGCGCCGCCGTGGCGGTCGGCAGTGTTTTATGGATCTGCCGCGCACGCTCGACAATGCCGGTCGTGGTGACGGCGACGGCGTTTACAAAGCCGTCCTTCGTCATGGCGCGTACAAGTTCGTCTTTCATAGTCAGTCCTTCTTTGCGGAAAAATAAATACGCTGCTCATCCTGCTTTGGTGCGCGCAGCACGCGGTCGCCATATTGCCGGATGTGTGTGAAGCCCGCCTCTTCGAGCCACAGCGCAAGCTCGTCCGGCTCATAGGCATATTCGATATGCTCCTCAAACGAGCGATCCCAAAGGCTGCCGTTCAGCCGGAAAATGTCCATGCCATAAAAGCACAGCCGTTTTTTTGCGTCAAACTCTGTCCGCCAGACGCAGTAGGTGTCGTCCGTCTCGTCCAGAAATACCTGCCCGTCCAGACCGCGCAGCTTTGCGGGCGTGTTGATATCAAACACGAACAGCCCGCCGGACTTCAGCGCATTGTATACGCGCCGGAGCGTCTTCCGGCAGTCGTCCGGACGCGTCAGATAGTTGAGGCTGTCCAGCGCGCAGATCACCGCGTCCACCGGCTCCGCCAGACGAAGCCTCTGCATCGGCTGGCAGATGAAAAACGGGCGGCTGCCCTCCGGCAGCTCCCGCGCCTTCCGCTCTGCCTCCGCCAGCATATCCTCCGACAGATCTGCGCCGATCACCCGGTATCCGCGCCCGGCCAGCAGCATGGACAATGAACCCGTGCCGCAGGCCAGATCCAGAACCAAATGCGGCTGCACTTGCTCCCGCGCGCACAGCCGCTCAAAAAAGGTCAGCGTTTTTTCGTATCGGATATCATAGGTCAGCTCGTCATAGCAGCCCGCAAGCGCTTCATATGCGCTCACACCTGCTGCTCCTTCTGCTTCTGCTCGTCTTCCTTCATGCGGTCGAAGATGATGCGGTACGCGCCCATGCCGTAGTTGAGACTGCGGTTGACGCGGCTGATGGTCGCGCTGGAAGCGCCGGTCTTTTCCAGAATGTCGTTGTAGATCAGGCCGTCATTCAGAAGCTTCGCCAGCTCAAAGCGCTGCTCCATGGCCTTGAGCTCGGAAAACGTGCAAAGATCAGTAAAGAAATCATAGCATTCCTCGACAGTCTGGAGCTTGAGAATGGCGCTGTAGAGCTGGCTGTCAGGATCAGAGTGTTTATTTCGATTGTTCAAGATAAAATATCTCCTTTATTAATAGTGGGGTTCAGGCGTAATTATGGTAACACTTTAACGCTTGAAAGTAAAGTGGTATTTTATAAATTTGTCGCTTTCCACGAAAAAAGTTGTCCGTTTCTGGGCAAAACAGAAGCAAATTTTGTCCTCGCCCGGCGCACAGACAATCAAAAATCAAGAATCAACGCCAGATACTGCCATCTAAGTGTTCCACGCCGGAAAAGCTTCAGCAGCAGCGCCTGATTGTCCTCCGAGTGTTCGACCTCTTTGCTGTACAGACTCACCACTTCAGTCAATTCCTGCACCGTTGCAGCATCTGCGCTAAGTTCGCGCAGGCAAAGCAGATGAAACACGCACTGCTCGACCCGCGCCAGATATTGCCGGTCGTTGACGGCCTTGAGTGCATAGCGGAACAGAAAATAGACCGTCAGATTTTCGTACTGGACGGAAAACGCGTCCCGGAAGGGGGCGGGCGGCGCGTCCTGACCGACTGCCGCGTCCAGCATGACCCCGAAGCGGCGCGTCAGATGCTCCATATTGTTGAGCACCATCCAGCACGGGAAAAACCGTCCGCTCCTGCTGCGAAGCCGCGCCAGCCGGACAAGACTACGATCCTGATACTGCTTTCCAAGGAACCGCCGCGCCAGCACCGGGACAAGCTCGTCCCGCCCCTCGTCCAGCAGACGCTGCACCCGTCGTGCCAGCAGCAGAATGAGCGCCAGGCGGTCTGCAACAGGCCGTGCGCGATCCTGCGCCAGCCGGATCGAAGCCGTCCGCGCGGCAAGCAGCGCCGGATATAATGCCGGGTCAAGCTCGTTCGGTATGACCGGGCCGCCGTCGTCCGTTTCCGTCAGCGTCAGCGGCGCGTCGTGCTCCAGCAGAAGTCTTGCCGCCTCCGGGCAGGAGGCGGAGAGCGTCAGCTCCGCCGTCTGGCCGTATTCCTCGGTAAAGCGCGGGTGCGTAAAGCAGGTGCGGCAGAGCATTTCCGCACCGTATGCGGCCTGAAGCGGACAGAGGCCGTCGTCACGCAGCAGAACGCAGTTCCCGCCCCGCTCCCGGAAGCGCGTCTCACCGTTCTCCGTCAGCATAGCCGCGCGCACCTGTTCGCCCAGCTCACCGGGCAGGGAAGCGTAGCGCGCGATGGCGTCCTCGTCCAGAATGATCTGCCAGTCCTTGCAGCAGGTATCCGGGCATTTGCCCGCCAGACAGGAAAACTTGTTTACATAATCAAATTGCACATACTTCATAACGCACCCTCTTTTCCAGCGTCAGCCGACGTTTCGATGATATCAGCTTTTGCAGCACGCGTCAACTTGTCATTTGCGGACATTTGTGCTATACTGTCAAAAAATAACCAATCAAAGAGGCATTTCATGAAAAAACTCAAACGTACGTATATGCGCTGTGCGCTGACGGCGGCGCTTGTGCTGCTGGTCATGCTGATCGCAGGCTCGATCTGGGACCTGCCGATCTCCAAATTTCTCTATCCCGGCCACGAAAGCTCCATCGGCCAGTTCTTTGCCGCCTTCGGCGAGCTGCCTGCGTTTTCGCTTCTGGCCGGATGCGGCGTTCTGCTGATCGTCCACCGCGCCAAATTCCGCCCGGAACTGAACATTGTTATTCTGGCCTTCGGCGTCTGCCTGACGCTTGCGAGCATATTCCTCTCCGTCCATGAGGCGACGGACAATGTGCCTGCCCTGCCCATGCCTGTCGCGCTGCTCGTGACGGCGTTTGTCGACGCGCTCATGGCGGCTGCGCTGCTGTTCCTGACGCGCGAGTGCCAGACCAAGACGATCCTTCGTTTTATCTGCACGGTGATCGTGGTCTGTGTCGGCATCATGCTGCTGATCAACATCATCAAGGTTCCCTGGGGCCGCGCCCGTATGCGTCTGATCTATTCCACGGGCAACGACACCTATTTCTCCAACTGGTGGCAGGCCGGCACGGCGCTCAAGAAAAAGCTCGTCGCCGACGGCGTTTCGTCGGATGACTTCCGTTCGTTCCCGTCTGGCCATACGGCCTGCGCTGCCTGCTCCATGCTCCTGATCCTCCTGCCGACGCTCTACCGCCGCCTGCACGATAAGGAAAAGCTGTTCATGGTCCTCGGCGGCGTCTGGACGCTTGCTGTCGCAGTTTCACGCCTGCGTATGGGGATGCACTTCCTTTCCGACGTGAGCGTCTCGTCTCTCCTGACCATCGCCCTCGGCGCAGTTGCCGTCTGGCTGTTCTACTTCAATAAGCCCTTCTTCAACAAAATCTGGGCCTTCGCCTCCGGCGATCCCAAACCGGCAAAGAAGCCGAGGACCCCGGAAGAACCGTAATATGTTCCGTTAAAGCAGCCGCAGCCGGTATGGGCGGGGCTCTGTGCTCCGCACGACGGAAAGCAGCTGCACCTTTGTGAATCTACGGCGAATCCGTATGTACGTCCAAACGTGGTTGTAGGGGCCGATGCCTACATCGGCCCGGCAGAATGCACTGTATTCACGGAGATCTACGGCGAATTCACAACTTCCCAATGGGCCGATGTGGGCATCGGCCCCTACAAGGGTTTCCACCCCACCAACAATTCAGAAAGAGCAGGAAACGCATATGCGAATGAGAAGAAGAAACAATCTGGCCCCGCGGATGGAGGCCTGCGAGTCTGTCTGGATCCATGACCCGGAGGCGCTGCGCGGCAACTGGCGCAGCCTGATGCCGGACTGCCGGGAGCTTCGCGTTGAGGTCGGCTGCGGCAAGGGAAAATTCACTGTAGAGACGGCCGAGGCCGAGCCGGATGTGCTGCTGATCGCCATCGAGCGCGTGCAGGACGCACTTGTCCTCGCCATGGAGGCCGCGATCCGTAAGGGCCTCAAAAACGTCTTTTTCGTCTCGCTCGACGCGGCGAATATCGACCAGTTTTTTGCGGACGACGAGATCAACCTGCTCTATATCAACTTCTGCGACCCGTGGCCGCGCAAGAAGAACGCCAAGCGCCGCCTGACGTACCACACTTTCCTCGAAAAATACAAGAAGGTGCTGAAGCTCGGCGGGCAGATCCACTTCAAGACCGACAACGCGAATCTGTTTGCCTGGTCGCTGCCGGAAATGGAAAGCTGCTTCCTCGAACTGCGGAATGTCACCGACGATCTGCACGCGAACGGCCCGGTCGGCATCATGACCGGCTATGAGGAAAAATTCTACGCGCTCGGCACGCCCATCCACCGTGTTGAGGCCGTCATCACGACCAAGCAGCCCCGCCCGGCAGAGGAAAAGCCGGACCCGGAGGATGCAGAGGAATAATCCGCTGATGCAAAGGGAGTTCCTCAAACTGGAAATATTATAACTGAAATTCATATTTAAGAATATTGCTCTTTTTAGGGTGTATCTGAAAACTGAAAATGTGACCGGCAGCACGAAAAGCTCCGCTGCCCGGTGCATTGGTGGTTTTTCAGATACACCCGAAACAATTAGCAAAGGCATACGAACTCAAGTGAAAGAACAGAGTTCGTATGCCTTTGCTTTTGGAGGTTATTCCCGAAAAATAATTTTGAGACAAACGCTCTCCTCGCTTTACCGTTTGTCCCTGTCCACGCTGCGGAGCGCCAGTATCGACAAAAGCGTATATCTCATCCAGAACGGTGCGGACCGCTTCTCCTTCATTTTCTTCCGGGGCTTCGGCACGGGAG
Source organism: Firmicutes bacterium CAG:124 (assembly GCA_000432135.1). GTDB lineage: Bacteria > Bacillota > Clostridia > Oscillospirales > Oscillospiraceae > CAG-170. The sequence continues at coordinate 1,726 of HF990650.1, read as the reverse complement.
CGATGCACGTCCTCTGCGGCCTGATCGTGGGCGGCGGACTTGCATACACATGGCAGCGGACGTGGCTGAAGATCGCAGGCACCTGTGGGCTGCTGGGCGCGGCCATCACTCTCCACGCCATCTATAATCTGCTCATCGCCCACGGTGGTGCGGCGCAGTGCGTCGCCTACGCCCTGCTGGTGCTGCTGGTGGCCGCGGGAAGATGGTCCGCGTTCCGATTATCGCAGAGGAAATAACCGAATATCCACTCCCTGAGAGCTGCTTTTTGGCGGCTCTCAAATTTTTTTGAAAAATTTTGCGTTTTGGGTGAGAGTTTTTTCGATTTTTTGTACCTATATACGTGAAAGGGTTTTTATCACAGTTCCAGACGAACCGGAAAGGGGGTTCACACGAAATGTACGATACCGCAAGACGGGTCGCACTCGTCAAGCAGCGGGTGCGGGAAAACAACCGCCGGAGGCAGCGGCGCGGCATATATGGACTGAGCGGTGCGTGTATGCTGCTGTTCGCGGTGCTGATGCAGGCGGCAGGCACGGTCGTCGGGCCGGGACAACCTGAGGCATGGGGCGTGTTCGGCGCGATGCTGCTGCGGGAGGACGCGGGCGGCTATGTGCTGGTAGCCGTCGTCTCCTTTGCCGCGGCGGTGGCGATCACCGCGCTGTGCTTCCGGCTCAGAATCAGGGAAAACCAGAAAAAAGACGGGACGGACAAGCCCGACCCGCAAGAACAGGAGGAGAAAAGCCAATGAAGAAACGAATACTTAGCATCCTGCTTCTATGCTGCATGGTGCTGACGCTGCTGCCGACAGCGGCCTTCGCGGCGGGTGAAATCGACGAGCAGTTCACCCTTGCCCCCGGCGGCACCTATTACTTTGACCTCTCGGCAATGGGCATCCCCGGCACGGTGAACGATGCTCTGCCGGACAAAACAATGGGCTATGTCCCCTTTACCTATGCTGGGACAGTGGACTCCTACAAGCTCACGTCGGAGATGGCAACCACAGAGGAGTATGCACAGCAGAGCAAATATGCCCACAGCCTATTCATTGCGGATTTTGCCGTAACGCATGAGGTAAGCTGGGATGAGCTGAATGCCGGAAGGCTGATTTTCGGCAGGGACTACGCCGCCGGCGGCGTGGACTATATACTGCGCGCACCGTCCGTGGGGAGTGGTAGGATAGGCTCGGCTGAGTCCCAGCGTGGCACGCCCCCAAGCAACGAATGGGACAGGATACTGGACAAGAACGACGGATATATCAAAAACTGGTTCGGGATGTATTCCTGGGGGCAAGATACGTTAAGCACTTCGGCGTCGGACCGTGCGGCTCGCGGTTATTTCCCGCCCGGCGGCTGGAGTTCCGCACCTGCTTCGCACCAGGACGCTGTTGCCGGTTTCCGTCCCGTCCTTGAAGTCCTGAACCCCGGCTCACTGGGCTCTGACGGGCTGAAAGCCGTTACCCTGGACCTTGGCGGCGGCAAACTGGGCGATGAGAGCAGCATCCAGATTATCGTGGAAACCGGCAGCGTATTTACCGCACCTGCCTCCGACGGCCTGACCCGCCCCGACGGAAATACAGGGAATTACTTTATGTGGCGTGACAACGACGGCCAGCTCTACGCACCGGGCGATTATGTTCCGGCGGACGTCACCAAGCTCACGGCACAGTTTAATCTCCCAGAGCAGTTCACCCTCGCCCCCGGCGGCACCTATTACTTTGACCTCTCGG
>HF990649.1:769-13469 GCA_000432135.1 Firmicutes bacterium CAG:124 | reverse complement strand
GTCACATCATGAGTTTTCAGATACACCCTAGAAAAAGCAGGCATCCTGTGTTCATTTGCAGGATGCCTGCTTTTCATTTTGTTTTAAACCTGTTCGCGCAGCAGAAACAGCCTGCGCGTGATCGTCTGCGCCGCCTCACGGAGCTGCGGGAGATAATAGGCAAGCTGCTCGCGCGAGGTCACGTCCGTGATGCCGGAAAACGACAGCGCCGCGTAGATCTCCCCCTCCGGGCTTCGGACCGGCACGGCCACACAGCAGGTGTGCGACAGCGATTCAAAATAATCGAGCGCATAGCCCTGCTGCCGGACCTTGTCCAGCTCCTCCAGAAAGCTGCGCTTGGTGCAGATGGTGTTCGGTGTCATGGACTCGAACGAAATTCCGTCCAGAAACTGCGCCCGCAGCACCTCCGGCAGCTCGCAGAGCAGAATTTTTCCGCCCGCGGATGCGTGCAGCGGCAGCGCCGAGCCGACCGGCGCGACAAAATCGACGTACCGGTTCGTGCGCGTCTGCTGCAAAATGAAGAATCGGCGGTCCTGCCGGACGACGAGATTCATCGGAAGGATCTCCCGCGCCGTCAGCTCCTGCATGACCGGATACGCCACCTCGGCCAGCGCAAGGTGAAAATTATTCTTCTCCGTGACATACGACAGCTTTTCGCCCGGAATGTATTTATCATCCGACATCTGGAAGCTCCAGCCGGTTGCCTCCAGTGTCTTTAATATCCGATACGCCGCTGACGGCGTGATGCCCTGGCATTTTGCGATCTCGTTGACGCCCATTGGCCGCTTTTCCTGCATCAGCAATTCCAGAATTTTTAGACCGCGTTCAAGTGCCTGCACCGTGCCTTGTTCCTTCTTTTCCATCGTTCCCTCCGCCGCTAATACTTTGTCTTTGATTATACCGTAAATATCGGAAGTGCGTCAACCATCAAGACCACCAACGGTCTGAATTCTCTGGCCACATTCTGTTTTGCACAAATCCAACATGGAGAATTTAGCTATTTTGCATATTGCATTCTGTTTTTGATTCCGTTATGCTGTTTTTGAATATTGGAATAGATATTCCAAAATAGCCTCATAAAGGAGAACCAACTATGAAAAAGCAAAAATTAGGTGGTGTTGTATTCCCGCTTGTGACTCCCTTCTGCGGGGAGGATGAACATGTCAATTATCCTGCGCTTGACAAGCTGATCGACTTTCTGATCGAAAACGGCGCGACGGGCGTCATCCCCTGCGGCAGCACGGGCGAGCTGGTATCCATGACGCTGGAGGAGCAGCTGGAGATCAACCGCCACACCATCGAATACGTGAACCATCGCTGCAAGGTTTATGCCTGCACCGGCGCGTACCGCACCTCTGACGCGATCCTGCTCTCCAAGGCCGCGGAGGAAGCCGGGGCCGACGGCGTCATGGTCGTCACCCCCTGGTACATTACGCCGAACGAGGAGGAAGCCTACGACCATTATAAGGCCATCCGTGCCGAACTCTCGGTCCCGCTGATCCTCTATCACAACCCATACCTGACCGGCTGCTGGCTGAGTGAGAAGCTCATTGCGAGGCTGTATAACGACGGTATCATCGACGCCATCAAGGATTCCGCGCACGACATTTACCGCCACCAGAATATGCGTGCCCTGTGCAAGGACGACGGCTTCTCCATCTTCTACGGCTATGACAATCTCCCCGCCGAGGCGCTTACGATGTATGCCGACGGCTGGATCACCGGTGTCGGCACGCTCTTCCCGGCGGAGACGGTCCATGTTTACGACCTCTGCAAGGCTGGCAAACCGCTTGAGGCCAGAGACTACATCATGACCGTCTGCCGCAAATATATGCACTTCTTCAACGAGCCGACGCAGGAGGGCCTACCCTCCCCGTGGCTGGCGATCATCAAGGAGGGGCTGACCATGCGCGGTATCCCCATCGGCCTGCCCCGCAGGCCCATCCATCCGCTGCCCGACAGCGTCCGCGCGGAGCTGACGGCAGTCATGCGGGACTTCGGCTATTACAAGCTTGGATAAGGAGGCGTTATTATGGACGGCACCATCTATGTCAAGCCGGAACGCATCCGGCAGTACGTGATCGATCTGTTCGGCTATTACCACGTCAGCAAGGCAGACGCGGGCATGATCGCCGACAATCTGATCGACGCCGAGATCCGCAGCGTCACGACCCACGGCCTGACGCGCATCCCGCTCTACACGGAAAAGCTCATCTCCGGCCTGTGCGACGCGAGAGCCGTGCCGGAGATCGTCAGAGATTACGGCGCGACCGCGCTCATCGATGCACACGACGGGCTTGGCCAGGTCGCAGCGACGAAGGCCATGGAGCTTGCCATTGAAAAGGCGGAGCAGTTCGGCGTCGGCTACGTCGGCCTGCGCAACGGCAGCCACTACGGCACTGCGGGCTATTACGCCATGATGGCCGAAAAGCGCGGCATGATCGGCTTTTCGATGACCAATTCCGGCGCGTTTGTCGCGCCGTTCGGCGGCGTGGAAAAGCGGCTGGGCACGAACCCCATCGCCGTCGCGCTTCCCGCCGAAAAGCATCTGCCAGTCCTGCTGGATATGGCCACCAGCCGCGTTTCCCGCGGCAAGCTGCTCGTCAACATGAAAAAGGGTGAGCCTGTCCCGGACGACTGGGCGCTCGCAATCGACGGCAGCCGCACGACCGACGCCGCGCAGGCCTTCCGCGGCATTCTGCTGCCGCTCGGCTACAAGGGCTACGGCATGGCGGCGATCGTGGATATGCTCTCCGGTGTGCTCAACGGCAGCCGCTTCGGCGTCGCGGTCGATACGCCGAAGGACAAGCCCATCGTCGGCAGCAGCTTCCTCGCCATCAAGACAGAGGCATTCTGTGAGCAGGGCGAGTTCCGCCGCAATGTCGATGCTCTGATCGATGAGATCAAAAACGTGAAGCTTGAAGCCGGCACGGACGAAGTTCTCATGCCGGGTGAGATCGAATTCCGCGCCGAGATCGCCAACCGCAAAAAGGGCGGCGTTCCCATCCAGCCGTTCCAGATCAGCGAACTGAATGAACAGGCTGCACCGTTCGGATTCACATTTGAAGAATATTTATAACGCAGGAGGGAAAAACAATGGAGAAACTGGATCTGCACGGCAAGACAGGTTTTATCATCGGCGGTACGCGCGGGATCGGCAACGCAATTGCGATGCGCATGGCACGCCTTGGCATGAACCTGACCGTTATTGCCCGCAAGGAAGACGAGCTTGCAGCCATGAAGGCACAGGTTGAGCCGCTCGGGGTCCGCTTCCTCGGCATTCAGGCAAGCAACACCGACTTTGACGCGATCGCAGCTGCCTTTAAGACTTCGTGGCAGACCTACGGCCGACTGGATCTGCTGGTCAACGCTGCCGGTACCGGCGTTATGACGCCGTTTGAGGAGCTGACAAAGTCTGACGTGGACACCACCATCGATGTGAACCTCAAGGGCACGATCTACGCTGTCAAGCTCTCGGTCCCGTACTTTGAAAAGACCGGCGGCGGCAATATTCTGAACATTTCCTCCATGTCTGCCATCCGCGGTATTCCCGACCCCGTCAACAACAACGGCATCTATACCGCAACAAAGTTCGCCATCAACGGCTTTACCGAGTGTATGCAGAAATATCTGCTCAAGTACGGCATCCGCGTCACGGCGCTCTGCCCCGGCTCTACGGCAACAAGCTGGTGGACGCGGTGGACACATTCGTTCGGCACGGACGCAATGCTCCCGGTCGAGACACTGGCGGACATTGCCGAGCTGATCGTCACATCGCCGGAAAAGGTCCTGTTCAAGCAGCTTCAGGTCCTGCCGACCGTTGAGATCGACAATTTCTAAGGAGGAAACAGGCATGAAAACTGTCCATGTTCAGGAATTAAGCGCCGAGAAATTTGCTTTATACGGCACATTTGCCGATATGCTCCATGCCGCAGGCCCACACATCGGCACGGATCCTATTGAATTTTACCGCGATATGACGACCGTTTACTCCCCGTGCGCCTCCGTCGGCCTTTCCATCACGAAGGTCTATCGCCGTCCGCTCGTGATCGACACCTATAAATACCATAACACCTGTGCAGAGGCCATGCTGCCGCTCGACGGCGATACGTATATCCACGTCGCGCCTGCCGGTCCTGCTGACCATGTCCCGTATGACGAGGTCGAGGTTTTCCGCGTTCCAAAGGGAACGATGGTCACGCTTCGCCCCGGCGTCTGGCACCACGGCCCGTTCTGCGTGGATACAGACTCCCTGCAGACGCTCATCATCCTGCCGGAACGGCTCTATGCCTATGACTGTACGGTCCTGACCGCTCCGGAAGCCGATAAACTTCGGATCGAAGCTTGATCTCCGGCAACTCATAATTATTGAGCGGCTGTTCAAAGCAGCCGCTCTTCTTTCTGAAAGGAAGCACTATGGATTACGCAAAGGAATCCCTTCGTCTGCATGGCGAATGGAAGGGAAAAATCGAGGTCACGGCGCGCGTGCCGGTCGAGACGAAGGACGATCTGTCGCTTGCCTACACGCCGGGCGTGGCGCAGCCGTGCCTCGAAATTCAAAAAGACATCAACAAAAGCTACGAGCTGACCCGCCGCTGGAATTTATGCGCCGTCATTACCGACGGCTCCGCCGTTCTCGGCCTCGGCGATATCGGCCCGGAGGCCGGTATGCCGGTCATGGAGGGCAAGTGCGTGCTCTTCAAGGCCTTCGGCGATGTGGACGCGTTCCCACTGTGCGTCAGGACGCATGATGTGGACGAATTCGTCAATACCGTCGCACTCATCTCCGGCTCGTTCGGCGGCGTGAATCTGGAGGATATTTCCGCTCCCCGCTGCTTTGAGATCGAGCGCAAGCTCAAGGAGCGCTGTGACATCCCCATCTTCCACGATGACCAGCACGGCACGGCGGTCATCACGCTTGCGGGCCTGACCAATGCGCTGAAGGTCGTCGGCAAAAAGAAGGAGGACGTGAGGATCGTCACGTCCGGTGCAGGCGCGGCAGCGATTGCAATCGTGAAGCTGCTCCTGTCCGCAGGCTTCAAAAATGTGACCATGTGCGACCGCAAGGGCGCAATTTACAAGGGCCGGGACGGCCTCAACTGGATCAAGGAAGAGATGGCGGAGGTCACGAATCTGGAGCATAAGGCCGGGAGCCTTGCCGACATACTCGTCGGCGCGGACGTGTTCATCGGCGTCTCCGCGCCCGGAACCGTTACCACCGAGATGGTCAAGACCATGAACAGGGACGCCATCGTCTTCGCCTGCGCGAACCCGACGCCGGAGATCTTTCCGGAGGATGCAAAGGCGGGCGGCGCAAAGGTCGTCTCGACCGGCCGAAGCGATTACCCGAACCAGATCAACAATGTTCTGGCCTTCCCCGGCATCTTCCGCGGCGCGTTCGACGTGCGCGCAGGCGATATCAACGAGGAGATGAAGGTCGCCGCCGCGCACGCGCTGGCAGAGCTCATCTCCGATGAGGAGCTTTCGGAGGACTATATCATCCCCAAAGCCTTCGACCACCGCGTCGGCCCAGCCGTCGCAAAGGCCGTCGCGGAGGCCGCCAGAAGAACCGGCGTGGCATATGCCGCTGCCGCACACCGGACAATTCTCTGACAGCACCGCAGAGCAGGCTGTGCCGCCGCACAGCCTGTTTTTTATAATTCCATCCGGGCATCTCCTGCTCATGCAGACAGCCCCGCCCCGCCGGGATGCAAACCCATCATCTTCTGTTTTTGGAAAAAAGATAGGAAACGCATCTTGAAAAGCATGCCCGATTTGGCTTATAATAACGAAAAAGGCGGGTTCATACAAATCGGTGGATCCGCTTATTTGCGCAGCGGCTTTTGTGCAATATGCGCTTCCCGCTCAGTCGGAAGAAACAGAAATTTGGGAAATCTTTATGAAACAGGAGGAAGGAAAGATGGAGCTGTTTGAAGAGGTCGGCCAGACCCTGTCCAGGACCGGTCAGAGCCTGGCGCAGAAGGCGCGCGACACCGCGCAGGTCACGAAGCTGAAGCTCGCCGTCAGCGAGGACGAGCGGGCGATCGAAGGCATTTACCTGTCCATCGGAAAAGCGTATTGCCAGATGTGCGAAGCGTGTTCCCCGGAACAGCTGCCGTCCGAGGCCACATCCGAGCCGATCGCGTCTCTGCTGACAAGCCTTCGGGAGCGGAAGCAGCAGCTGCTCGACAAGCAGCAGACCATCCGCGTCATTCAGCAGGTCATGATCTGCCCCAAGTGCGGCGCTTCGTGCAGCGCGGAAGGCAGCTTCTGCACCAACTGCGGCGCAAGTCTGCAGGAGGCAAAGGCCGGTGTGTTCATCTGCCCGGCCTGCGGCAGCAAGCTCAAGCCCGGCGCGGCCTTCTGTACGCAGTGCGGCAAGCCCGTCCGGTAATATCAGAAAAAGAGAAAGATAAGGGGTATTGAAGTATGAAAACAAAGTCCTACACAAAGTATCTTGGCATTCTGCTTGTCATCGTGTCTGTTTTCACGCTGTTCTTCAACTGGATCAGCGCCGCGCGCTATATCAAAAACCTCCAAAAGGCGGCTTCAGACAGCCTTGGCTTCTTTTCAGACTACTCCTACACCGACGCGCTGATCGAGGATGCCATCGATAGTCTGGATGACACGCTGGATGACCTTAGGGATTCCGCCGAAGATCTGGAATACTATTATGACATTCCGGCCAACAAAGCGCGCTCTGTTGCGAAAAAGGCTACCCGCATTTTAAAAACGATCAAAGATTTTGCGTTGTCGCCCTGCGATGCCGCGCTGATCTGCGCGGATGCCAGCAGCATTCTCCGCACTGCGGTAAAATACGAGATGATTAGTGAGAGCACGACCGATTCAGATGAGTACAAGCGTGGAAAGACGATCATGTTCGTTATCTCGCTGATGTTCTGGGCAGCGCTCCTGCTCGGCATTGCCGCACTGGCCATGCGCGTTCTTGGGCGGTCGCAGAATCTGGACATCGCGTATTTCGCTGTGATGATCCTGCTGGCTCTTGCGGCGATCATCGTCACGATCTGGGCAAACGGCAAGTTGGAAGACAGCGTGCTCCGCCTGACGCTGTGGCCGTTCCTCGGTGTGCTGTGCGCGGTCCCCATGAAGCTCCTGCCGAATATCAAGGCTTCCGCATACACTCCCGCGCGTGCGAATACGCGTGCTTATGCGCGTCCTTCCGCACCGGCTCTGACCTGCGCATCCTGCGGCAGCAGACTGGATCCGTCCGAGCGCTTCTGCTCCCACTGCGGCGCACCCGCTGCACAGGCAAGACCGGCTGCAGCCGCCACGATCTGCCAGACCTGCGGCGCGACCGTTGACAACGGATATACGTTCTGCCCGAACTGCGGTTCGCCGGTTACGCGGTACGCGCCGACCAGCTGGGTCTGCCCGACCTGCGGCGCAACTCTGGACGCGAACACGCGCTTCTGCCCGACGTGCGGCCACCCGAAGATCTGAACTGCATAAAACGCCGGAGCCGCGATACTGCGGCTCCGGTTTTTTCAGCTTTGGGAAACAGGCGGGTCATTTCAGCTTGAATCGGATGTCGTCGCCGTAGAATTGGAAGAGACAATACGTACCCAACAGGCGTGAGGTAATCTGTGGCGTATAACGGGCGGCCAGCTCGCTCGGTGCAAGATTCGTAGACAGGATCACAGGCTTTTTTTCCATCAGACGGGTATTCAGAAGCTGATAAAGCACTGAAATAGTAAACTGCGTGGTCATCTCTGTACCGAGATCATCGAGGACCAGCAGATCGCTGATGAAAAACGCCTCTGTCCGAGATATATCCGGCCGCGGGCGGAATTTATCGTCTTCAAATGCGGAGAACAGCTGCCCAACGGGCGCATAGCAGACGGAAAAGCCACGGTCCGCAACGACGCGCGCGATGCAGGCAGATAAATAGGTCTTTCCTAGCCCGGTCGCACCAGAAAACAGTAGAGACTGTCCTTCTGCCGGAAAGCACTGTGCATAGCTCTGCGCCCGCCGGTACGTTGCACGCATCAGCTCGCGCGGGCTGCTGTGGCATTTTGCGTCATATTGGTCAGAATAGAGTTCCAATCGAAATTTTTCAAAGCTGTCCGTGCCGAACAGTGCAGCCAGCTCCTTCTTCTGCTCCTGCCGGCAAAGCTCCCGCAGGCATTCGCACATCTGCGCGCCCACATAGCCCGTTCCGCCGCACTTCGGGCAGAGCGGCTGGACGGTCAGATCGTCCGGCTCCAGCCCCTCGGCCTGCAAGATCCAATCCCGCTCCTGCTGACGGGCCAGGTTGTCCTTTTTCAGCTGCTGCATGGCGGCCACGGGGTCGCCCTGCCGGCGGAACGTCGCGGCAAGCACGTGCGCGGCGGTCCTGCGCAGCTCCCGCTCGATCTCGCCCAGACGCGGCTGCTTTTCATAGATCACCGCGATGCGGGCGCGGGAGGACTGCTCGTTCTGCTCGTTTTCGCTTTGCAGGCGCTGCATGGCGCGCTGCACAATGGCCTGAGAATATGCCACGGTCAATCCTCCTTGTTATTCAACATCCGGTCAATAGCAGCAAGCTGGAAGTCGCTGAGCGTGTCGTTGTGCTGCTGGACGCCCTGCGAGAGTTTTGCACCCGCGTAGCTACGCTGCGGGGCACGGTCGCCGGCTTCGATCTGGCTGAGGGTGGTGAAGCCCTGCTCGTGCCAGCTGCGCAGGATGGAGTTGCAGTAGGGCCATTTCAGCCCGCCGGTCGCCATGCAGGTCTTTTCATAGGCAAGGCCGATTTCCTGTTCGCCGAAGCCCCACGAGAGCCACGTCAGGATATAATTCTCCTCGCCCGTCGTCAGCCTGCGGCCCGTAATGCCGAACAGCTCCCGGATCTTGCCCAGCTGCGACTGCCGCAGAAGCTGGTTCTGCATATAGACCGCCGCCTGCTCCATCGTGTCGATGCCGTGGTCGGCCCAGTAATACGCTTCCTTTTCGATTGACCGCAGCGACGGCATCCGCGAAATGCCGCGCGAACGCTGTCGCTGGATGCAGTAGTTGACGAGGATCGAAATGACCTCGCCGGGAAGCCCCAGATAGCGGTAGATCGACAGCAGGATTTTTAATTCTTCATTGGACAGGACCCGTCCCAGCCGCCGCTGCGTCTCGCCGGTGATGGCTTCAAACTCGCGGCTGGTGCGCGTCTCGCGGATGACATCCTGCTCGGTATAGACCGGGGCCTGCGACGCGTCGAGGTGTGTTCTTGCCTCCTGCGGCCAGAGCCCCAGCTGTTGAAGCGTTGCGCAGGCCAGATCGTACCGGGCCTGCGTCATGCGCAGCGCCGTCTGCGCGCCCGAAAGCGGGCGGTTCTCAAAAAGATAGAGATACAGCAGCGCAGCGTCGCCGTTGGCGGCGGCCAGCAGCCGCTGCGCGGCGTCGGCGGGGATGAGAAGCGGTTCCGCCAAGGCGAGCGCCCCCTTTCATAAAACCGGAATCATCCGAAATCAAACGCCAGATAGACATCCGGCATACGTGCATCCGAAAGCCATTTGCACATGGCAAACGGCGTGCTGCCGCCCACGGTGCGTACGCGGCATCGCTTGGCCGGAAGCTGTTTTAACAGTGCCGGAAGGACAGAACAGTCCGGCAAGATCTCGTCCACGACGAGTGTCTCGCCGTCCGGATGTGCGCAGGCGCAGCCGAAGTGGCTGCCGAGTTCCAGCCGGTAGAAGCCGGACATAGAGGCTTGATAGCGCAGATCGGCAAGCGAATAACGCACGTGCGGCGCGTCATAGAGCACAGTTTCGCGCAGACCCGCGTACTCGGTCGGACTCAGCGCCTCGCATACGCCCCGCGCCTCCGGCGCGCCGCCCTCGTCGAAAAAGGCCGCGTTCTGCGAGACGAAGCCCAGCGTCTCATAATACGCGCGCAGCGCGTCCGTCGCCGGAACAAGCGTCAGGCAGTCAAAATACCGCTTTGTCAGTTCTTTTTCTGCGTAGGCCAGCAGCTTTGCGCAGATCCCGCGCTTTCGGAAGTCCGGATGCGTGGTCACGGCATACAGATAGGCCGAGCGGCAGCTTTTTTCGCCCCACGCAAGCTCCTGCGGCAGGGCGTAGGCGGCGGCAATGACCTTGCCGTCCTCTTCTGCACAGAAGCCGGTCGCGGTGGGATAGGAAATGGCGAAAAACGCCTCGATCTCCTGTTCCGTGTCGCCGAAGCCGAGCGCCCAGAGCGCCTTCAGCTGCGGCAGATCGCCGGGGTTCGTTTTGCGCAGGCGCATGGTTCAGCTCTCCTTCCAGTCGGCTGTGTATTTTTCCAGCAGCACCGTCGGCTGGTACGATTCCTTCGCGCGGCGCAGGCCCTCGGAGCCCATGTCGTCCTCGCGGTTGAGAAAGCGCACCTCGGGATATTTTTCCGCGATCATGCGAGAAAACTCGCGGTTGATCATGGCGTAGGCCCCGTTCACATCCGGGAACGCCTTTTCAAAGCCGACGTCATAATAGTCCCGGTTCATGCGGCTGCCCATGGAAAAGGCGATGATGCGTTCGCCGTCGGACAGCAGCAGGCCATCCATCTCCAGCTCGTCAAAATGGTCGAACGCGCGCTGCAGCGCGGCCTTTTCCAGCTGCAGCTGGTCGAGTTCCTGCGCGTTCACGGCAGGCTCGTGCTGCTCGTACCAGATGCGCAGCATCTCGTGGCACTGCGGAAGATTTTCATCGGTGATGGGTGCCGTGAACCAGTCTGGGAACTCGTCTTCAAAGCGGTTGCAGTGGTTGCGCTTGGACTGGAGCTTTTTGCCGTGCAGCTCGGAAAGCTCTTCGACGGTGTAGATATAGTCGTAGGAATTGCGGCAGGCGGTAAACTCAAATTTGCCCGGATAGAGCGCTTCGAGTTCCGCGCGCGTTTCGTTCGTCAGACTGCGCAGGCGCATGGGATTGCCGCGTTCGGCCGCGTCGGCACGGATGGCCTCAATGGCCTCACGCAGATCGCCGGTCCCGGCGGGGTAGAGATAGACCTCGCGGCCGCGCCACGGCGCGTGCTGGGTCAGGCGCTCCCCCGCCCGTCCAAGCTCGCCGAAATAATCTGACCAGAGATACATACAGCTGAACGCGTACTCCGCGCCGGGATAGGCGCAGCGTTTCAGGATTTCATGCGCCCACGCGCGGTCGGCGGCCTCCGCCTTGTGAAAAGAGATCATAGAAAAATCGAAACTCCTGTCTGTATTATGATAAAAAATCGATTCATTGTCAGTATACCACGAATGTCAAATATTTCGCAACAGCGTTGACAAAAATACGGGAAAAGGATACAGTATAGAGTAACAGCCCCTCTTTCATTCGGAGCGGGCAGAAAAGAGGAAAAATATATGTGCGAAGTATGCAAGAAACCGTTTTATATCACCACGCCGATCTATTATCCGTCGGATAAGCTCCACATCGGCCACACCTACTGCACCGTCGCGACCGACGCCATGGCGCGGTACAAGCGCCTGCAGGGCTGCGACGTCATGTTCCTGACCGGCACGGACGAGCACGGCCAGAAAATCGAGGACAAGGCGAAGGCCGCAGGCGTCACGCCGCAGCAGTTCGTCGACAACATCGTCGCCGGGCCGAAGGGCATTCTCGATCTGTGGAAGCTCATGAATATCTCCAACGACCGCTTCATCCGCACCACGGACGATTATCATGTGGAGGCCATTCAGAAGATCTTCCGGAAGATGTATGAAAACGGCGATATCTATAAGGGCGAATACAAGGGCAAATACTGCACGCCCTGCGAAAGCTTCTGGACGGAGAGCCAGCTGGTGGACGGCAAGTGCCCCGACTGCGGCCGTGAGGTGCACGACGCGTCGGAGGAGGCCTATTTCTTCCGCCTGTCCAAATACGCGGGCCGCGTGCGCGAGCTGCTGACGACGACGGACTATCTGCAGCCGAAGTCCCGCGTCAACGAAATGGTCAACAACTTCATCGATCCGGGCCTCGAAGACCTCTGCGTCTCCCGCACCAGCTTCAGCTGGGGCGTGCCGGTCGATTTTGATCCGGGCCATGTGGTCTACGTCTGGGTCGACGCGCTGTTCAACTACACCACAGCGCTCGGCTTCATGAACGAAAAGTACCACGATTATGAGAAATACTGGCCCGCGGACGTGCACTTTGTCGGCAAGGAGATCGTGCGCTTCCACTCCATCATCTGGCCCGCCATGCTCATGAGCATGGGTATGCCGCTTCCGAAGCACGTCTACGGCCACGGCTGGCTCGTCATGGACGGCGGCAAGATGTCCAAATCCAAGGGCAACGTGGTTGACCCCTATATTCTGGCGGAAAAATTCGGCGTCGATGCGCTGCGCTTCTTCCTGCTGCGCACGTTCCCCTTCGGCTCCGACGGCAATTTCTCCAACGAGCTGCTCATCAACACCATCAACATTGATCTGGCCAACGATCTCGGCAACCTCGTCTCCCGCACGACGGCGATGGTCGAAAAATATTTCGGCGGGACGCTCCCCGAGGCGCGCGAAGCGGGCGAGGCCGACGAGAGCCTGATCTCCATGCTCTCCGGCCTTCGCGACCGCTATGAGGCGCAGATGGAGAAGTTCCAGTTCCAGAACGGACTGGACGAGATCTTCAAGTGCATCCAGCGCGCGAACAAGTATATCGACGAGACGATGCCCTGGGCGCTTGCCAAGGACGAGGCAAACAAGCCGCGTCTGGCCTCCGTCATGTATAACCTGCTCGAAACCATCCGCATCTGC
>HF990649.1:0-732 GCA_000432135.1 Firmicutes bacterium CAG:124 | reverse complement strand
GCTCCTGCTGCCGTTCATCCCGGCCTCCTGCGAGAAAATTTTCGCACAGATCGGCGCAGACGCAGCTGTCCAGACCTGGGACAAGGCCAACGTCTGGGGCGCGCTTTCGCAGACCGCCTGCGTGCACAAGGGTGAGGCGATCTTCCCCCGCATTGACGCGGCCAAGGCCCTCGCCGAGCTGGCCGAACTCGAGGCCGAGCAGAAAAAGGCCCTCCTGCCCGCCGTTGAGGTCGAGCCGCAGCTGGAGGAAAAGGTCGACTTCGACACCTTCTGCAAATCCGACCTCCGCGCCGTCAAGGTCAAGTCCTGCGAGCGCGTGAAAAAATCCGACAAGCTCCTGCGCTTCACGCTCGACGACGGCAGCGGCACGGACCGTCAGATCCTCTCCGGCATCGCGAAGTTCTATGAGCCGGAGGCGCTCGTCGGCAAGACGCTTGCCGCGATCATCAACCTGCCGCCCAGAAAGATGATGGGGCAGGAATCGTGCGGGATGCTCCTGTCCGCCGTCCACAAGGAAAAGGGCGAGGAAAAGCTGAACCTTCTCATGCTGAACGACGCCATCCCCGCCGGCGCGAAGCTCTGCTGAGGCCCCCTGTACAGCCAAAAACCGTGAAGCTCCAACGCCGGGGCTTCACGGCTTTTTTGTCAGACGCTTCCGCGTGGAAACGCCCAAGGTTAGCCCCTTTCTTTATGTTCTGTTTCTAGGGTGTATCTGAAAACTCATGATGTGAC
>HF990648.1 GCA_000432135.1 Firmicutes bacterium CAG:124 | reverse complement strand
CGCTGGCGCTGCCGTTGGGGAAGCTTTCCTGCCGGGAGGCGGATGTGACGGCCGCCGGGACGGATGGGCGCGCGGCGCTCTTTGCGCCCGGTTTTCTGGAACGGGAATTTTTGGCCGGAAGCGAACTGCCGGAGCGGCTGACGCTGCATTTGCTGCTGCACCTCATGCTCGGCCATCCGCAGAACAGGAGGGGCCGCGAGAAAGCACTCTGGGATACGGCCTGCGATCTTGCGGTTCTGCTGGTGCGGCACGCGCTTCTGCCGCAGGAGCGCGAAGCGCCCGATGCGTTCTCTGCCCGCTGTAAGCTGCAAGTGAAAAAAGCGGGCCGCGCGGAGGAGATTTACGCGCTTTTACAGGCGGAGCCGGAGCTTCTCACGCCGGACGAGCGGCTGAGCGCGGTACTGGACGAGCATTCCCGATGGGAGACGGTGCGCGCCGCAGACCGGCCTGCTGCCTCCAGTGAAGGGGACGAAACGGGCTTTCAGGCGCTCGGGCGGCTCCTGCCGCAGCCGCTGCCGGAAAAGCCTGTTATCGGAAGCGGGACGGGCGGTGCGGTCTTCTCGATCAAGCCGGATACGCGCGAAAGCGCGCCGTTTGCCGCCGTGCTGCACGAGCTGTCCGAGACGCGCGAGAACCGTCATGTGTCCGGTGAGGAATTTCAATATGCCTGGTATCTCTACGGGCTGGAGCATTACGGCGGTATGCCGCTGATCGAGCCGCTGGAATATTCCGAGGAGCGCCGTCTGCGCGAGCTTGCCGTTGTGATCGACACGTCGGCGTCATGCTCCCGGTCACTGTGCGCCGGATTTCTGGGGGAGCTTGCGGGGCTGCTGGGCCGTGAAAACCTGTTCTTCGAGCGCTTTAATCTGCACGTGATCGAATGCGACTGCGAGGTGCAGCAGGATACACGCCTGACGACGCTGACGGAGCTGTCCGATTGGCTGCGGACCATGACGCTGCACGGCGGCGGGGGCACGGACTTCCGCCCGGCGTTCCGGTACATTGACGGC
The DNA here is from genome assembly GCA_000432135.1 of Firmicutes bacterium CAG:124. Classification (GTDB taxonomy): domain Bacteria; phylum Bacillota; class Clostridia; order Oscillospirales; family Oscillospiraceae; genus CAG-170. The sequence goes on along the minus strand of HF990648.1, from coordinate 599 downwards.
TTGATCGAATCGGGTGAATTCGCGCATTTGCAGGGAATTTTGTATTTTACCGACGGCTACGGCGTGTTTCCAGATGCGCCGCCCGCGTACCGGGCGATTTTCGCCATGCTGCAGTACCGGTATGACGATATCGATTTGCCGCCGTGGGCGGAAAAGCTGGTTCTGGAAGCGGACAAGCCGAAAGGAGACGAAGCATGGATATAAAACAGGCAAAGCAGGAGCTGCGGCAGACCATCCGCGCCTATACGGCCAGAACGGAGGACGGCGTGTGGCGCATACCGCGCGAAAAGCAGCGGCCTGTCCTGCTCATGGGCCCGCCGGGCATCGGCAAAACGGCGATTTTGTCACAGCTTGCGCAGGAGGAGAACGTCGGCCTCGTCTGCTACACCATGACGCACCACACGCGCCAGAGCGCGCTCGGCCTGCCGGTCATCGTCGACTGCACAGCGGCCGGGCGGCAGTTCCGCGCGACGGAATATACCATGAGCGAGATCATTGCCTCGGTCTATGCGCAGATGGAGAAAACCGGGCTTCGGACGGGGATTTTGTTTCTCGACGAGATCAACTGTGTCTCTGAGACGCTCATGCCCGCGATTTTG
>HF990647.1 GCA_000432135.1 Firmicutes bacterium CAG:124 | reverse complement strand
GCGTTGGGAGTTTTCAGATACACCCTAGTATACCACGGTGCACGCGCATCGGCAAGCAAAACGCAAATTGACTTTTTTCCGCTTTTGTGCTTCAATATCGGCATAAACCGATAGGGAGATGCGCGTATGATTTTCTTCTATACCAACCCGATCCTGATCGCCGCCGCAGTGATCCCGGCTGTGTTCCTGCTCGTCCATGTCTACCGCGCGGACAAGCTGGAAAAGGAGCCTGCGCCGCTGCTCATTTCGCTCGTGCTGTACGGCATCGCCGCGACGTTTATCGCACTCCTGCTCGAGCGCTTCGGCAGCTGGCTGCTGGGCCGGTATTTTCCGGAGAACAGCACGCCGTACAACGTACTCATGTATTTCGGCGTCGTCGCATTTTCGGAGGAAGGCGCAAAATACTTCCTCCTCAAGCGCCGGACGTGGAACTCCGCCGCTTTCAACTGCCAGTTTGACGGCGTTGTGTACGCGGTATTTGTCTCACTGGGCTTCGCGCTGTGGGAGAATATCAGCTACGTGCTCATGTACGGACTGTCGACCGCGCTCGTGCGCGCCGTGACCGCCGTGCCGGGCCACGCCTGCTTCGGTGTGTTCATGGGCGTGTGGTACGGACTTGCCAAGCGCCTGCACGGACAGGGGAAGGACGGCGCGTCCAAGCTCTGCCGGGTGCTGGCCCTGCTTCTGCCTGCGTTCCTGCACGGCTGCTACGACTATATCGCAACGATCGAGTCCGTCCATTACGGCTGGCTGTTCGCCGCGTTCGTGGCCGTTCTGTTCACGGTCGCGTTCATCCTCGTCAAGCGCCAGTCCCGCCGCGACCGGTATCTCAACAATTACGACGCGGAATATCTGTAAACGCAAGCCGCCGCCTCCTGTCATGCTGTGACAAGAGGCGGCGCTGGTTTTCAGTGCGGGGAAGGATGGGCGCCGTGCAGGAGCTTTTCCATCAGCCCCGAGCGCCGGAAAAACAGCAGCAGCGGCACGCCGAGCAGGTATAAAACGACTGCCTCGCCGAGCAGCACCTCGCCGCCGTTGATGAAAAATCCCTGTACCAGCGCGTCCGGCGTGAGCACGTAGGCCAGCATTGCGCCGACCAGCACGGCGTTTGCAAGAATCACGGGCACCGGCACGAGCCAGTCCTTTTTCACTCTTGCAGCCAGCAGGCAGCCGAGCAGCGTTCCGGCTGTGCCGATGACGATATCGAGCGCGGAGACGGTCGAAAAAATGTTGGAGATCAGGCAGCCGAGCGTCAGGCCGACGGTCAGACTCGGCTCCAGCACGACGAGCACGCACAGGCTATCCGCGATGCGGAACTGGATATTTCCGTAAGCAAACGAGGCGGTCAGGATCGTGATGGCTGCGTAGAGTCCGGCAACGACGCCGTTCAGCGCGATCTGGCGGGTGGTGAGTTTTTTCATGGGTTGTCCTCCTTCTGCAAGCCGCGAAGATTGGAGGGATAGCGTCAGATGATGATAAAAAAGATGGGCGCACTGCGCCCATCCTGCTTTCCCTAGTTTTATTTAAAGACAGGATGGTTCCGAACTGTCTGCGCCCGGTCTTTGACCGGGCGCTATGCGGTTTGCGGCTGTATTGTACCGGATTCTCGCCGGTTTGTCAACCGAGGATCTTCTGTCCGGCAACAAATTTCGCCGTCAGGTTCCGGTCATCCGCCAGATAGGCCGCGCGCTCGAGCCGCGCACGGACAGAAAGCTCCTGCGGATGGTCGAGCGACGCGTCGTCCAGCACGACGGCATCAAATTCATAGCCTTCCAAAAAGCTGCCGACGTTTCCGAAGAACGCGCCGCCGCCCATGGTGGCCAGATAAAACGCGCGCTCGAAGGGCAGCGGCTTTACCTCCTGATCGTACAGCCGCCAGCGGAGCTTGGAGGCCTGAATGGCGTGGGTCATGGCGCGCAGCATACTCTCGTGGCTGCCGCCGGCCACGTCGGTCGCGAGGCCGACGCGCAGGCCGTCATCGAGAAATTTGTTGACCGGCGCAACGCCGGAGGCCAGATTCATGTTTGATTCCGGCGAATGCGCGATGAATACGCCGTTTTTCTTCATCAGCGCCTGCTCGTCCTCGTTCGAGTGGACGCAGTGTGCCATGATGCACGGATATCCGCCGCCGAAGAGGCCAAACTGCTCATACGCGTCGCCGTAATGCTTCGAGCGGGGACACAGCTCCCGGATCCACGCGATCTCGGAGTAGTTTTCCGACAGATGGCTCTGCACGGGTACGCCGTATTTTGCCTGCAGCCGCGCAAGGCCGTACATCAGATCGTCTGTGCAGGAGGGGATAAAGCGCGGCGTCAGAATAGGCTTCACGGTCCGGTATGCTTCCTTAGTCTCGCAGAGCCACCGTTCCGTGTCCCGCAGGGCCTGATTGGTCGAGATCTCGCGCAGATAGACCGGCGAGTTGCGGTTCATGTTGACCTTGCCGACATAGCACGACAGGCCCGCACGGTCCAGCTTCTGCATGAGAAGCTCTGTGGCGGGCACGTGGATGGTGGCGAAAATGGCTGCGCGCGTGGTCGTGCTGTGCAGCAGGTGGTTCACGAAGCTGCCGTAGGCCCGGTCCGCGTACTCCAATTCCTTATATTTGGATTCCTCCGGGAAGGTATAGGTATTCAGCCATTCCAGCAGTTCCATATCCATACCGAGACCGCGGAAGGCAAACTGCGGCGCATGGACATGCAGATCGGTCATACCCGGCAGGATCAGCTGCTCGCCATAATCCAGCACCGGCAGCTGCGCGTATCGCTCCGGCAGCGTCCGGAAGACGCCCGCGACGCGGCCGTCTTCGACGACAATATAACTGTGCTCCATGCAGACCAGCTCGTCCATGCTGCGGCTGAAGCAGAGATTTCCCTTTACAACAAATGTCCTCACGATTTTGTGCTCCTTTGCGAAAAGCGCCTTCTATGCGGCAGATCAGGCGCGGGCCCGCGGCCCTACTGAAATATCATATCATAATAGCCCGCAGAATTTCCACTTATGTTCTTGGGCGTTCTTCACGAAATCGAACCGCCGGAATCGGGCAATTATAACAAAGCGCCGAAAAAGCTAAATATTTTTTAGCTATTCCTGAAACTTTTTGTGTGTTTCTGCCCATAAACCCGAAAAAACTGATTGCTTTTTTGCATAGAATCAATTAAAATACAGCTATCCGGATTTGCTGTGCATATTCCGTACAGCAGGATTGCGGCGTTCACCGCAAAAATTTTTAGGAGGAACGAATACATGAAAAAGATCATCGCTCTGCTTCTCGCCGTGGTCATGGTCTTCGCTCTGGTTGCCTGCGCTTCCACTGCCAAGACGGAAGAAAAGACCGACGCACCCGCCCCGGCTGAAACCAACAACGAACAGACCACTGAGCCCGCGGAAGAGACCGACGCTCCGGCCGAGGACGAAACCGCTGAGCCCGCCGGCGACGCTGTCGGCACCGACATCAAGATCGGCGTCGTTCTGATCGGCGACGAAAACGAAGGCTACACCTACTCCCATATCAAGGGCATCCAGGAAGCCACCAAGGCTCTGGGTATCAGCGAAAGCAACATCATCTGGAAATACTCCATCCCCGAAGACGAGAGCTGCTATGACGCCTGCGTTGACTGTGTCGACCAGGGCTGCCAGATCGTCATCACCAACTCCTACGGCCATCAGTCCTTCTGCCTTCTGGCAGCTGAGGAATATCCCGATGTGCAGTTCGTCGCGATGACCGGCGATACCGCCAGAGCCAACGGCCTTGATAACTTCCACAACGCCTTCACCGGCATCTATCAGGCCCGCTACGTCGGCGGCGTTGTCGCCGGCATGAAGCTGCAGCAGCTCATCGACGAAGGCAAGGTCGAAGACAAGAACAAGACTGCTGACGGCAAGATCAAGATCGGCTATGTCGGCGCTTATCCGTACGCAGAGGTCGTTTCCGGCTACACCGCGTTCTTCCTTGGCCTGCAGAGCATCGTTCCCGATGTCGCCATGCAGGTGCAGTACACCAACTCCTGGTTCAACATCACCGCTGAGAACGAGGCTGCCAAGGCTCTGATCGCTGACGGCTGCATCATCGTCAGCCAGCACGCCGACTCCACCGGCGCTCCGGCCGCCTGCCAGGAAGCCCTCGACGCCGGCACGACCGTCTACTGCGTCGGCTACAACGTCGATATGCTCGCAGTCGCTCCGACCGCTGCGCTGACCTCCCCGACCAACGTTTGGGAAGTCTTCTATGAGTACGCATTCCGCGCTGTTATGAACGGCGAGTCCTTCGATCAGAACTGGTGTCAGGGCTATGAGGCCGACGCCGTTACCCTCACTCCGCTCGGCGAGTCCTGCGCTCCCGGCACCCAGGAGAAGGTTGACGAGACCATCGCGGCTATCAAGGACGGCAGCCTGCATGTCTTTGATACCAGCAAGTTCACCGTTGGTGGCAAAACCGTTACCACGGCTTTTGCAACCGACACCGACGGCGACTTCGTGCCCGATGCCGACGAGGCAGTCTTCGACGGCTACTACCACGAGTCCTACTTCCAGTCCGCTCCGTCCTTCCAGCTGAGAATCGACGGCATCACCGAACTGAACTAAGCACCAACCCCCATACAAAAAGCGGCTGCTCCGGCAGCCGCTTTTTTGCGTCTTATACGGGGTGCGCTGCACTCCAAAAACGTACAATCTTGGTGGGGTTCACATCGGCCCGGCAGAATGCACCGATTTTACGAAAATTTTTGGCGAATTCGTAACTTCCCAAACGGGTCGACAGAGGCGTCGGCACCTACGCCGAAGCTTCAATACTTCCCATATCCCGTAGGGGCGGACGACTCTGTCCGCCTGCAGGATGCACCGGTTTTCCCGGAAATCCTCGGCGAATTCGCAGCTGCCCACCAGGCGGAGCGCAGCCCTGCCCCTTGCCAGCTGCGTTCGCTTCTAGGGTGTATCTGAAAACTCATGATGTGACC
>HF990646.1:19770-35175 GCA_000432135.1 Firmicutes bacterium CAG:124 | reverse complement strand
GGGTTTGCTGCTCCAAGTCAACCAGCCGAATGACTTCGTACTCGTCCAGCGTCAGCAGGATCGGCTCACTATCCCCACATCCGTCGGGACAGAATGTATCGACTTGTGGTGTGCCACAAATCCGACGGCATCGTGGCGGTCTTGGCATGGACACGCCCCCCCTTTTTTTGTTTCCGGTATATACCGATTATAACACACCGGACAGAAAAAAGCAATATTCTTTTCAAAAACTGCTGCAATTTCCATCCACATGTGACAGAACTTCGCAGAGCATGATGAATTTGCTTGGATTCATTATGAGTTTAGTTTACATGCAAGCCGTTCACGGGCGGTTGTCCACCTATGAACGGCTTGTAAATTCTCAAAATTTTTTAGTCCCTACTTGACCGCTTTTTCTTTCACCCACAGGAGAACTGTCCGGTGGGTGATTTTTAATTGCTCTGCGGCCTGTCTTGCGGAAATTCCGCTCCAGCCGCCGGCAGCGCTCCCGTGTCGAAACACGTGCATCGCCATAGTCTGACCTTCAATCAATCGGATGGATCAGTTGCAAACAAATATGCAGCAGCCCAGACCGCTTTCAACGGCAGTCTGGGCTGTTGTATATGGAATCGGTTATTCCGGCTCAGTGTGCGGCCAGCTCGCAGGTGCGTTCGTAGGCGGCGATCACTGCGTCCATGGCAGCGGCGCGGGCGCCGCGCTGTTCCAGCGCGCGGACGCCTGCGATCGTCGTTCCGCCGGGGCTGCAAACCTCGGATTGGAGCTTTCCGGGGTGCTTGCCGGAGGCAAGCGCCATTTCTGCCGCGCCGATCATGGTCTGTGCGGCAAGTGCCAGCGCCTGCGGATATGGCAGGCCGCAGCTTACGCCGCCGTTTGCCAGCGCGTCCAGAAACAGATAGACGAACGCCGGGCCGCAGCCGGAAACTGCGCTGCCCGCGTCAAGCTTGTCCTCCGGCATCCGCATCAGAAGCCCGGCCGGTTTCAGTGCTTCTTCCAGTGCGGTCAGCTCATCCTCCGTAACAGTATCGTCCGGGGAGATCAGAACCACGCCCTTCCCAAGCGCGACCGGCAGATTCGGCATGATCCGCACGACCGGGCAGGGGAGGCCCAGCGTTTCTCTGATCGTCCTGATCGTAACGCCTGCCGCCATGGAGACGAGCACGGGCCGATCCGTCCGCGCCGAAAGCGGCGCTTTCAGCTCTGCCAGCAGCGCCTGGAGCATCTGCGGCTTGACGCCGAGAAAGATGTATTTGCAGCCTTCTGCGACCTCCAGATTCGTCCCGGCTGCGCAGCCGAGCTCTGCGGCCAGACGCACCGCCTTGTCCGCTGTGCGGTTGGACAGGAGCATACCCGCGCCGCTTTTTGCCGCAGCCTGCGCCAGCGCGCCGCCCATATTCCCGGTTCCGATAAATCCAAGCTGATAGGTTGACATAAGTTCCTCCTTACCGGGTCTGCCCGTCGCCCGTTATAATATATTTATAAGTCGTCAGCTCCCGCAGACCCATAGGGCCTCTGGCGTGGAGCTTCTGCGTGGAAATGCCCATTTCGCAGCCGAGGCCGAATTCGCCGCCGTCTGTAAACCGCGTGGATGCGTTTACATAAACTGCAGCACTGTCAACCAGCTGCGTAAAGCGCTGCGCGGTCTGCGCGTTTTCGGTGATGATCGCGTCGGAATGGTGCGTGGAGTGCGCGGCGATATGAGAAATCGCCTCGTCCGCGCTGGAAACGGTCTTGACGGCAAGAATATAATCCAGAAATTCCGTGTCGAAATCCTGTTTCCCCGCAGGTGTGCCGGAAATGATCTGCTGCGCAGTCTCGTCCAGACGAAGCTCGACGGGCGGCAGACCGGCCGCAGCGCGGTCGTCGACAAGGCGCTTTTTGAGCATGGGCAGGAACTGCCCGGCGATATCCGCATGGACGATTGCGACTTCTTCCGCGTTGCAGACGGACGGGCGGCTGGTTTTGGCGTTTTCGATGATATTCAGCGCCTTGTCCAAATCTGCGTCCTTGTCCACGTACACATGGCAGATGCCGGTGCCCGTCTCGATGCACGGGACGGTCGCCGATTCGACGCAGGCGCGGATGAGTCCCGCGCCGCCGCGCGGGATGAGCAGGTCAACCAGGCCGTTTGCCGTCATAAGCTCGTGCGCACTCTGCCGCGTGGTGTCCGACACCAGATTCACGAAGGCTTCCGGCAGGCCGACGGCGCGCAGGCCCTCGTGCATAGCCGCAACAATGGCTGCGGCAGAACAGTATGCCTCTTTCCCGCCGCGCAGGACGCAGACATTGCCGCTTTTGAGGGCGAGCACCGCCGCGTCAGAGGTAACGTTCGGGCGGCTTTCATAGATAATGGCGACGACACCCATCGGAACCGCAGTTTTGCGGATCACAAGTCCATTGGGCCGCTTCACCTCAGCCAGAATTTCCCCAACCGGGTCAGGGAGCTTCGCGACCTGCCGCATACCGTCCGCCATGGCGGCAATGCGTCCCTTTGTCAGGCGCAGACGGTCGAGCATGACATCGGAAATGACGCCCTGCGCCGCGTGCAGATCTTCCGCGTTTGCGGCGAGAATGGCGTCCGTATTCTTTACAATTGCATCGGCCATCTTGTAAATGGCCTGATTTTTTTCTTCGCTGCCGAGCCATGCCAGCTGCGGGCAGGCGGCCTTGGCCTGCTGTAAAAGCGCCTGTGTCGTCATATGTCTGCCTTCTTTCCTAAAAATCTTGTGCCGATGGATCTGCCGTCGAGCAGCGCATAGAGCTTTTCAACCTCCGCGCCGTTGGCGATAATCATGTCCGTTCCGGCTCTTGTGACGATCTGCGCAGCGGTAAGCTTGGTTTTCATGCCGCCGGTTCCAAGCTCGGAACCCTTGCCGTCGGCAAGGCGCAGAATTTCTTCTGTGATTTCGGGAACCAATTCGATGCGCGCAGCGTCTGGATTTTTATGCGGGTCGGCAGTGTACAGACCGTCAATATCCGACAGCAGCACGAGCAGATCGGCGTGAACGCTGGTCGCGACGATGGCCGAGAGCGTATCATTGTCGCCGATGCCGAACTCTGCGACGGAAACCGTGTCGTTCTCGTTGACGATCGGAATCGCATCCAGCTCCAGCAGGCGCTGGATCGTGTTCTGGAAATTCTCGTGCCGGACAGGGTCGGCGATATCGTCCGCCGTCAGCAGGATCTGTGCGACGGTGTGGCGGTATTCGGAGAACAGCTTGTCATAGGTATACATCAGCTCACACTGACCGACTGCGGCGGCAGCCTGCTTGGTCGGTACATCTGCCGGCCGCTTTCCGAGGCGGAGCTTGCCCACGCCCATGCCGATTGCGCCGGAGGAGACAAGGATCACCTCGTTCCCGGCGTTTTTGAGGTCGCTGAGCACCTTGCAGAGCGCTTCCATCTGGCGGATGTTCAGCCTGCCGGTTGGATGCGTGATGGTGGAGGTGCCGATTTTAATGACAATGCGCATACAGGCGTCCCTTCTTCCGTATCTTGCTGTGTGGAAGTATAGCATATTACGGGTCGCATGACAAGTGCTGATTTCGAATGCAGTTCATGAAATTTCTTCATGTAAAATATTATCGTGATATACCTTGACAGGCGAGGTATATCGTGTTATACTAGCCGCACCGAAACGGAGGTGGGGATGTGTCCATTCGGGCAGACGTGATCCGCGGTCATACGGACGCGGTGATCCTGGCGCAGCTTCTGCGCCGCGACAGCTACGGCTATGAGATCAACAAAACCATTGAAAATTGTTCCGGCGGCGAATTCGTCCTGAAGGAGGCCACGCTCTATACCGCCTTCCGGCGGCTGGAGGACAGCGGGTACATTACCTCCTACTGGGGCGATGAAGCGGTCGGAGCCAGACGGAAGTATTACAGAATTACAGAAAAGGGCCGGGAGGCTTACCGGCAGGCGCGGGCAGAATGGGACGCAAGCGTGCGCATTCTGAACGCATTATTGGAGGGAGAAGCATGAGAGAGAAGATCAGTGTCTATGTAGATGAACTTTTTTCCGATGCTGCGCTGACCATCCGCAACGCGGAGGTGCAGCAGGAGATTTTGCAGCATACGCTCGACCGGTACGACGATCTGATCGCCGCCGGAAAATCAGAGCAGGAAGCGTATGACGAGGCCGTCGGCGGCATCGGCGACGTATCGGAGCTGTATGAGCACAAGCAGGCGGCGGAAGAACCCAAAAAGCGGGATTTTCCTGCGCCGCCTACACCGGACGCGGTATCCACTGCGCCGCAGACCGGCAGGAAGAAAAAGCTCCCCGGCTGGGCCATTGCGCTCATCTGTGTAGGTGTGGCCGCGGCGATTCTGGCGCTGGACTTTGCGGGCCAGGCAGCCTTCGGTGTGCTGCGTGTGGGGGAACGCTATATCTATGAGAGCGCAGGCAGCTATGAAACGCTGGACCGCACCGGCTTCGGCAGCAAGGAGCAGCCTGCAGCGGCTTCCGAGCTGCTGACAGATATCACAGAAATCGAGATCCATTGGCTGACCGGCGATGTGTATCTGGTCGAATCGAACGCGGACGGCGTGGCTTTTCAGGAGGATTATACCGGAGACAATGAGGATTACCGGATGCGCTACAGAGTCAGCAACGGAAAGCTCATCATCCAGCCGTGCAAATCGAGGCTTTTCAGCAACATGGATCTGCCGAGAAAGGCGCTGACCGTCTTCCTGCCGGATACGCTGACGCTGGATAACATTACGGTCGAGACTGTCTCGGCGAATGTCGAGCTGATGGGAGGCAGCGTGGATTCGCTCACCGTCAGCACCACAAGCGGCAATATTACCGGCCCGGGGCTTCTGGCTGAGGACTATGACTTCGGTACTGTCAGCGGAGATATCTCCCTGACTGCGCTTCCGGCGGACGGCAGCGATATTGACTGTGAGACCGTTTCCGGGGAAGCGCGCATCAGCTGCACCGCAGCCCCGGATGAGGTCAGCTTCAACAGCGTCAGCGGCGATCTGCGCCTTACGCTTCCGGAGGGCAGCTGCCGGTACACGCTGGATCTCAGCACCGTCAGCGGCGACCGTGACACCGACGGCTTCCTCTCCAGCGGTGATAGGCTCTGCGACATCACCGCAGAAACCGTCTCCGGCGATGTCGAGCTGCGGACAGGGCCGTAAAAAACAGCTTGCAGCAGAAATGGCCAGCAGCGTAGCTGCTGGCCAAAATTATTTTTATGCCTGCTTCCACTTGCGGCAGCGGCGTGCTTTTTTGCGGCGCCGGACAATGCCGGAGATCACGAAGAACAGGATCACTGCGGCAATGGCCGCAATCGTCAGAATCAGATACAGTGTCGTGTTTGATGTTGAGGTCTTGACGGAAAGCCACAGGTCATTCATCACCTGCGTGGCCTCCACGCCGAGCTCGGCAAAGGACTCGCTGCGCGCAAGCGTCTCGTCGTCCGGGTAGGAGACGGGGCTGGACGTCACTTCCTCGTCCAGATAGTCCTTTGCGGCAGTCTCCGGGGTGGAATAGCCGATGTAATCCAGATTGGCGGCGGAGATATCCGGGCGGCAGAGGAAGTTGATAAATGCCTCCGCGCCCTCCTTGTTTTGGCAGCCCTTCGGGATGCACATGGCGTCAATGAAGATATTGAAGCCCTCTTTCGGGTGGCTGAAGCCCAGATCGGGATTTTCCTCGACCATGGTCAGGTAGTCGCCCGCGTAATAGGGAGCCGCCCAGGCTTCGCCGCGCTCCATGCGGTCAAAGATCTGGTCCATGACGTAGCCCTGCAGAACAGGGGACTGCGTGGCCAGCAGGTCGGCGCAGTTTTTAAGCTCCTGCTCGTCCTCCGTGTTGAAGCTGTAGCCCAGCATGGATTCCGCAATGGCAAACGCGTCGCGCGGGTTATCGAACATCAGAAGCTTGCCCTGATACTTGGAGTTCCACAGGCAGGACCAGCTTTCCGCATCCTCGTCCGAAACGTAGTTTTTGTTGTAGATCAGACCGACCGTGCCCCATGTGTAGGGAACGGAGTAGGTGTTTTCCGGGTCGTACGCCTGATTGCGGAAGGCTTCGTCAATGTATTCGTAATTCGGAATACTGGCAAAGTCCAGCGGCTCGAGCATATCCTCGGAGATCAGCTTAGCGATCATGTAATCAGACGGGATGATCACGTCGAACGTTGTGCCGCCGGTCTTGAGCTTGGTGTACATGGACTCGTTGGAGTCGAACGTCAGGTAATTGACCTTGATGCCCGTCTCTTCCTCGAACGCCTTGATCACGTCCAGACTGTCATCCGTGCCGTCGGAGATGTACTGGCCCCAGTTGTAGACGGTGATCTCATTGGCGGCGGCATGCACGGGCAGGGGAACGGCACAGAGCAGCAGAACGAGCGCCAGCAGAACGGAAAAAACACGTTTTTTCATGCACGGACCCTCCTTGGCTGCTGCCGGTTCTTCTCGGATTTGGCCTGCAGCAGGTTCATGACGACCATCAGGACAAGAATCACGATGAACATCAGCGTAAACAGCGCGTAGATCTTCGGCTGAATGGGCTTTTTCGTATAGTTGTAGATCTCGACCGGGAGTGTAATGAAGCTGGAGCCGGTGACGAAATACGAAATGACGAAATCGTCCAGACTCATGGTGAATGCCATGAGCGCGCCGGAAATGATGCCGGGCATGATCTCGTGAATGACGACCTTGGTGAACGACTGGAACGGCGTGCAGCCGAGATCCAGCGCGGCCTCGACCAGATCCTTGTCCATCTGCTGGAGCTTCGGCATGACGTTCAGAATGACATAGGGGAGATCGAACGTGATATGCGCGATGAGAAGCGTCCAGAAGCCGAGCACGGAGTTGGTCTTCAAAACCGTCCCCGCGAACGCGAACAGCAGCGCCAGCGCAACGCCGGTGACGATATCCGGGTTCGTCATGGGGATGTTCGTTATGGTCATGACGGCGGAGCGGAGCCGGCCCTTCATGCTGTGGATGCCGACGGCAGCCATTGTGCCGACGACGGTCGAGATGAGCGTCGCCAGCAGCGCAATGATGACAGAGTTGCGCAGCAGCGTCAGGAGCGTGCCGTCCCGGAACAGATTGGCGTACTGCCGGAGTGTGAAGCCCTTGAAGCTCGCGATATCCGTGCCGGTGTTGAACGAGGCCACGGCCAGAACGATCATCGGGATATACAGGAAGATGAACACCAGAACGGTGACAGTGCGGTTGAAATGCTTCATACCTTGATGACCTCCTCTCCATCGCCCTCGCCGAAGCGGTTCATAACGGCGACACAGATAAAGATCAGGATCATCAACACCAGACTCATGGCCGCGCCGAGGTTCGGGTTGTAGGCGGTCTTGAACTGGGACTCGATCACATCGCCGATGAGCGTCGTGCCGGTGGAGCCGAGCTTCTGGGAGATGTAGAAGGTAGAGACAGCCGGGACGAAGACCATCGTAAGGCCGGACAGAATACCGGGGCCGGAAAGCGGCAGGATGACACGGGAAAACACCTGCGACGGACGGCAGCCGAGGTCAAGCGCAGCCTCAACAAGCCGGTTGTCGATCTTCATAATGACCGTGTAGAGCGGCAGGATCATGTAGGGCAGGTAGTTATACACCATGCCGAGAATGACGGCGCCGTTTGTCCGGATGAGCGGCAGCGGAGAAATGCCGATGTGCTGCAGGAGCGTGTTGATGATGCCCGTATCCTCCAGCATACCGACCCAGGCCAGCGTACGGAGCAGGAAGCTCATGCACATCGGGAGCATAATGAGCATTTCGAGGAACCGCTGCGTGAGCGGCTTACACTGCGCGATAAAATATGCGACAGGGTAGCCGATGATCAGGCAGATCAGCGATGCAAACAGGCTCAGCCAGATCGAGCGCAGGAAGATCGGCAGATACGTGCCCATGCCGGACAGGTTGGAAAGCGTAAACTGGCCGGTGATAGAATCGGTCAGCGCGTAATAGACGACGATACCCAACGGGATGATCGTAAACAGGACCATCCAGATGATATACGGGCAGGCGAGAAGCTTGTTGTTATTCTTCATCGGCTTCTTCCTCCGAGGCGTCGGCAATCTCGTCATATTCCGCGCTGTAGGAGGAGTAGTCGCCGTAGAGGCCGGAATACTCGCTCTTGTGCATGATATGGATATCCTCAGGATTGAGGCGAATGCCGATGTACGCGTCAACAGGGCAGTAATCCGTGGTCTGAATGAGCCACTTGAAGCCCTTGAAATCGACAATGGTGTCGTAGTGGACGCCCTTGAAGGTGACGGAGGTGACGGTGCCGCACAGATGGCCCTGCTCCGGCGGGACGATATCCACATCCTCCGGACGGATGACAACGTCGACCGGCTCATTGGGCGCAAAGCCCTTGTCCACGCACTGGAACTTGCGGCCGAAGAACTTGACGACATAGTCCTCCAGCATCACGCCGTCGAGAATATTGGACTCGCCGATGAAATCCGCGACGAATGCGTTCTTCGGCTCGTTATAGATATCCTCCGGCCGGCCGATCTGCTGGATCTTGCCCTTGTTCATGACGACGATGGTGTCGGACATGGTCAGCGCCTCTTCCTGATCGTGCGTGACATATATAAATGTAATTCCCATTCGCTGCTGGATATTCTTCAGTTCGTTCTGCATATCCTTGCGCAGGCGCAGATCGAGTGCGCCCAGAGGCTCGTCGAGCAGCAGCACCTGCGGGCGGTTGACCAGTGCGCGGGCAATGGCCACACGCTGCTGCTGGCCACCGGACAGGCTCGTCACCTTGCGGTTTTCGAAGCCCTTGAGGCTGACGATTTCCAGCATCTCGGTCACGCGTTCGTCGATCTCATCCTCCTTGACCTTTGCAATGCGCAGACCGAAGGCGATGTTGTCGTACACGTCCAGATGCGGGAACAGCGCGTAGCGCTGGAAGACCGTGTTGATCTTGCGCTGATACGCAGGCAGATCGTTGATGCGCTTGCCGTTGAACAGCACGTCGCCGGACGTCGGGGTCAAAAAACCGCCGATGATCCGGAGCATGGTCGTCTTTCCGCAGCCGCTGGGACCCAGCAATGTGAGGAATTCCTTGTTGTTGATGTACAGGTTGATGTTGTCGAGAATCGTCTCTCCGTCCTCGAATGTCATAGTGAGATTCGTGAGGCGAATGAGCTCTTTGGACATGTATCCTCCCCCATTTCAAAAAAATTTGTATGCGTCGAACTTTGCCGGAGCCGCCCGAAACATACTGGATTGAATATATCCGGCGGGGGTGGATTTGTCAATATCTAAACAGAAAATTGTGCAAAAAAGTTGGGAGAACATTTTGAAAGTTCTTCCAACTTTGGAGAAAACGAAGAAAAAGATTGATTATGTAAAGTATTCCTGCACAAAATCGACAGACTCGACCTGAAACGTCCTGCCGTTGAGATAGGAAAGGCACCCGGCGTCTGTTGTAAATTGGAACGTCAGCTTGTAGGAATAGAGCGCCTGAAATTTCCGGTCGTAGCGCTTGTCGAGCTTTCCGTATTTGCCGTCGCCCAGCAGCGGCCAGCCTGCGGCGGCCATCTGCGCGCGGATCTGATGGGTGCGCCCGGTCACAAGCTCGCACTCCACAAGGCTCAGCCCGTTCCGGCTCTGAAGCGTTTTGTAGAATGTGATGCAGGTCTTTGAACCCTTCTGCGGCGTTTTCGTGATGTAGACGCGGTTTTCCTTCGCGTCCTTGAACAGCTGCCCCTCGAGCCTGCCGGAGGCCGGACGGGGCGTTCCGTGCACAATGCAAAGATAGCGCTTGTCGATTTCGCGATCCTTGATCTTCTGGTTCAGAATGCGCAGTGCCTCCGCGTTCTTTGCGGCAATGACAATGCCGCCGGTATTGCGGTCGATGCGGTTGCACAGGGCCGGGGCAAAGGCGTGCTCCTCTCTGGGCCGCCACTCGCGGTTGGCGTAGAGATATGCCTGAATGTGATCAATCAGCGTTTTGCCGTATTCCGCGCCGTCATGCGGATGCACGGCCTGTCCGGGCTTTTTATCGACCAGCAGGAGATTTTTGTCCTCATAGACGATATGCAGTTTCGGCGCGGCGACGGTCAGATAAGCATTTTCTTCTTTTGGGGTATCAAAAAACTCGTCGTTGATGTATAATTGCAGCGTGTCCCCGGCGGTCAGCCGCGTGTCGCGCTCGGCGCGTTTGCCATTCAGCTTGATGCGCTTGAGCCGGATGTATTTCTGTGCCAGCGAAGCGGGGAGCAGGGGAACGGCCTTTGCCAGCCACCGGTCGAGCCGCTGCCCGGCGTCGTTCTGCGTGATGGTGAATTCCTTCATAGCGGTCTCCATATAAAACAAATAGTCTGTTTTTATTTTATCACGCGGCGTCCTTTCTGTAAAGAATCCGGTGTTCGCGAAAAAGAACGAAAAATTTATGAAAAAGTATTTGACTTCCCTGCGATTATTCGATATAATATCCATCGCACGATTATGGATTGGAGGGCGCTATGCTGCTGGATCTGAAGCCAATTCTTGTAACGCCCGGCGCAAGTCTTCCGTTTGAGACGCGCGAGGATCTGTCCGATCTTGTTTTCGGCAGCTGCAGGCCCGCGTCAGAGCCGATTCTGGCCAGCGGCAAGGTTCGCAATACGGCAGGCGTTCTCGAACTGACCGGCGAACTCAGCACGACGCTGCACGGCGTATGCGACCGCTGCGCCGATGAGTTTACGCGTGCGGTGCAGATCCCGGTCCACGCGGTTCTGGTTTCAGAAGAGGAGCTGGAGCAGACGGAGGATGAATGGGTGTTCGGCATCCACGACGGCTGCGCCGATCTGACCGACATCATCACGACCGCCTTTGTTCTCAATATGGACAGCCAGCTTCTGTGCAGGCCCGACTGCAAGGGCGTTTGCTTCCGCTGCGGCAAAAACCTCAACGAAGGGCCGTGCGGCTGCAAAAAGGAACCCGATTCCCGTTTTGCTGTTTTACAGCAGTTACTGGATAAATAAGTAGATAATGTGCCTTCGGGCATTTAGACCAAGGAGGTGTACCACATGGCAGTACCCAAGAGAAAAGTATCCCGCGCAAGAAGAGATAAGAGACGCAGTTCCCACTGGAAGCTGGCGATCCCCGGCGTCGTCGCTTGCCCGAAGTGCGGCGAGCCCCGCCTGCCTCACAGAGCCTGCAAGGCTTGCGGCTACTACAATGGCCGTGAAGTCATTTCTGTTGAAGCTAAGTGATTTCGCTGAAAGAGATGAGAGGGAGGCTGTGCGCCTTCCTCTTTTCTTATCCTGAAAAGGAAGCCTGAAAGGAGGGCCTACCATGTCGAAGCCCATCGTAGCCATCGTCGGCCGGCCGAACGTCGGCAAGTCGATGCTCTTTAACAAACTGACCGGCAAGCGCATGGCCATCGTCGAGGACACGCCCGGCGTCACCCGCGACCGCATTTACGGCGAATGCGAGTGGAACGGCCGCGGCTTTGCCCTTGTCGACACTGGCGGCATCGAGCCCGGCACGAACAACGAAATGCTGAAGTTCATGCGCCGTCAGGCGGAGATCGCCATCGAGACGGCCACGGTCATCGTTATGGTCGTCGACGTGACGGTCGGCCTGACCGCTGCGGACGCGGAGGTCGCGTCCATGCTCAAGCGGTCGAAAAAGCCGGTCGTGCTGGCCGTCAACAAGTGCGACCAGACCGGCCATGCCAATCCCGACGCGTATGAATTCTACGCGCTTGGCCTCGGCGACCCTATCGAGGTTTCCGCCGTCCACGGCCATGGAACCGGCGACCTGCTCGACGCGTGCGTCGAAAGCTTCCCGCCGGACGACGGCGAGGAATACGACGAGGACGTCATCAAGGTCGCCATCATCGGCAAGCCGAACGTCGGCAAATCGAGCCTGCTCAATAAGATTCTCGGCGAGGAGCGCGTGATCGTCTCCAATGTCGCAGGCACGACGCGTGACGCCATCGACAGCTATTTTGAAAACGAATCCGGCAAGTTCCTGTTCATTGACACCGCCGGTATGCGGCGCAAGTCGAAGGTCGACGATGCAGTTGAGAAATATTCCAATCTGCGCTCCATTGCCGCCATTGAGCGTGCGGATGTGTGCCTCATCCTGATCGACGCCAACGAGGGCGTGACGGAGCAGGATACCAAGGTCGCAGGGCTGGCACACGAGGCGGGCAAGGCCTGTATCATCGTCGTCAACAAATGGGATACGGTCGAAAAGGACACGAACACCATGGACGAGAAGACAGCGGAGATCCGCCGTGACCTCAGCTACATGACCTATGCGCCGGTCGTATTCATCTCGGCGCTGACCGGTCAGCGCGTCGACAAGCTGTTTGACATGATCGTCGCTGTTTCCAACCAGAACAGTATGCGCATTACAACGGGTATGCTCAACAACATTCTGGAGGACGCGACCGCGCGTGTCCAGCCGCCCACGGACAAGGGCCGCCGTCTGAAGATCTACTATATCACGCAGGTCGGCGTCAAGCCGCCGCACTTTGTCTTCTTCTGCAACGACAGCCGCCTGTTCCATTTCTCGTACCAGCGGTATCTGGAAAACCAGATCCGCGCGGTCTTTGGTCTGACCGGTACGCCGATCAAGATCACCATCCGCCAGAAGGGCGACAAGGAAGACGTGTAAATTACGATCCCGGCAGAAACCACAGCTCTGCCGGGATTTTTGGAATTTTAATTCAAAAGGGGAATCGGAAACAATGGAACAGCGTTATGCGCAATATGCAGTAGAAAAAGCCGTCCAGCTGCTTGCAATCGACAGCCCGACGGGCTTTACGGACAAAGCGGCCGAATGGGTGCTGGAGGCTTTTGCATCGCTCGGCTTTGACGCACGGAAAACGACCAAGGGCGGCATTCTGATCGATCTCGGCGGTGAGGAGTCCGCAGAGGGCGGGCTGCTTTTGCAGGCGCACACGGACACGCTCGGCGCGATGGTCGCGGAGGTCAAGGCCAATGGCCGCCTGCGCGTGACGAGCCTCGGCGGTATGCGCGCAGAAAACGGCGAAACGGAAAATGTGCGCGTCTATACGCGCTCCGGCAAGGTCTATGAGGGGACGCTCCAGCTCTGCAACGCCTCTGTCCACGTCAACGGCGAATACGCCAAGACGAACCGAACCTTCGACACGACCGAGATCCTGCTGGACGAGAATGTTTCTTCTGCCGAAGAGACGCGTGCGCTCGGCATTGAGACAGGCGATATCGTCTGCTTCGACCCGCGCACGCACGTGACGGCTTCGGGCTACATCAAAAGCCGCTTCCTCGACGATAAGCTCTCCGTCGGTATTCTGCTCGGCTTTGCAAAATACCTGCATGACGAAAAGAAGACGCTGCCGCGCCGCACGTATGTCCATGTGACCGTCTATGAAGAGGTTGGCTTCGGCGGTTCGGCCTCCGTGCCGGAGGGTGTGACGGAATCCATCAGCGTCGACATGGGCTGCGTGGGCGACGGCCTTGCCTGCACGGAACGGCAGGTATCCATCTGCGCCAAGGATTCCGGCGGCCCGTACAGCTACGCCGTCGTCGGCAAGCTCATCGACGCGGCCAAGCGCGAGGGCGCGGACTATGCCGTCGATGTCTATCCGTACTACGGCTCCGACGTGGAAGCGACGCTCCGCGCGGGCTATGACATCCGCCACGGCCTCATCGGCTCCGGCGTCTACGCCAGCCACGGCTACGAGCGCAGCCACATGGACGGCGTTTTGAATACGCTCAAGACCATCATAAGGATATCTGAACGTATAAAGCAAACGTTGGATAAGCTGCAAACTGTAGGGGCGGACGACTTGTCCGCCCGCAGAGTACAGCGTATTTTTTCGGGAATCTGGAAAATACGCAATATTTATCGGGCCGACAGAGTCGTCGGCCCCTGCAGGAATCTGTGAAATACGAGCCGCGCTGCACCATAAAATAGGCAACGAAAAAGAGCAAGCCAGATGGCTTGCTCTTTGGCTTGTCTTCGATCAGATCGCACGCTCAACCTTGTTGGAACGCAGGCATCTTGTGCAGACATATACATGGCGCGGAGTACCGTCAACGATTGCCTTGACACGTTTGACGTTGGGCTTCCATGCACGGTTCGCACGTCTGTGAGAATGGGAGACCTTGATACCGAATGTTACGCCCTTGCCGCAGATATCGCATTTTGCCATCGGATGCACCTCCTTGCCGCTTGGAAAATCAGATTCACGCGCTATAAAGCGCCGACAAGTATATTAACAGATTGCGTTGGAAATTGCAAGCACTTTTTTCGGAAAAATCCGAAAATTTCGCGCCGGGGCGACAAAGGATTTTCCCTGTTGCGAAACCGGGGCAAAGCGGGTATAATCGAGGTATCCTGAAACAGAGGTGATCATGTGGCAAGTACCTATACGGTCCTGCTGTCCGAGCTTGCATCGGAATTCAAGCTTGACTTTTTCTACCGGTCGACGGATTTTGACAAGATCCATGTGACCGTTGACGATATCAGCCGTCCGGGCCTTCATCTGGCTGGCTTTTTCGACCATTACGAGCCGATGCGCGTCTATGTCTGCGGCACGGTGGAGACGGCGTATCTGCAAAAGCTTACGCCGGAGGAGCGCATCATCATTTTTGACCATTTCCTGTCCTATAAATGCCCGGCGCTGATTTTTGCGCGGGGCTTTGAACCCATGCCGGAGTGCCTTGAAATGGCGAAAAAATACGACGTGACGGTGCTGGGAACTAAGGACACGACGTCTTATATCGTTTCGAGCCTCATTACCTATTTAAAAAGCTCGCTGGCCCCGCGCGTCACGCGCCACGGCGTTCTGGTCGAAATTTACGGCGAGGGCATCCTCATCAACGGCGACAGCGGCATCGGCAAGAGCGAGACGGCCATCGAGCTGGTCAAGCGCGGCCACCGCCTCATCGCGGACGACGCGGTCGAGATCAAAAAGGTCTCGCCGCACGAGCTGGTCGGCTCCGCACCTCCGGTTCTGAAGCATTATATCGAGCTGCGCGGCATCGGCGTTATCAATGTCGCCAAGCTGTTCGGCATGGGTGCGGTCAAGGAAAGCTCCAATATTGACCTGATCATCAATATGGTCCCGTGGCGCGACGGCGAGGCGTATGACCGCCTCGGCATGGAAACGCAGTACACGGAAATTCTGGATGTCAAGGTTCCATCTATCACAGTTCCCATTACGCCGGGCCGAAATCTTGCCGTGATCTTTGAGGTCGCCGCCATGAACAACCGCCAGAAGCGCATGGGCTACAACGCCGCTGTAGAATTTACCGAGCAGATGAGCAAATACTTTACGGCCCGCAACGATGATTGAAACATAAAAGAGGAACCGGTTGGCTGGTTCCTCTTTTATTTTTATTTGAGATGTGCTATGATAGAAAAAATTATCCACCCGGAGGCGTTTATGTGGAGTTCTGAGCTTCAGCAGACCATCATCCAGAGGTGCAAAGCGGTTC